>NZ_JAWQRR010000066.1:0-50137 GCF_033446045.1 Plantactinospora sp. KLBMP9567
GGCAGATCCGGATGCCGGCTCGGTTCATTGACTGACCACCGATGGGAGGATCGGCGGTGTGATTGAACTGCCTGGGGGATCCTGGTGGGACTGGGACGTACTGCACTTCGACGGCTCCCAGCTTCGGTTGGCCGCGGGACACGACCTGACCTACCACCACGGTCTCGAGGTGGTCTTCACCGACGTCGCATACCTGGCCTGCCCGACCCAGTTCTGGGATCCTCGGTTCCGGGAACCCAACCTTGCAGAGCGCGCACTGGTGCGTCGGCATATCGGTGAAGAATCACCAGTGGTCGTTGCCTTCGACGTCGATGCACCGGCCGGGGGCGATCTTCTTTCCTGTCTCGTCGCAGCCGGGTCGGTTGAGGTGGTGCACGGCCCGGTCTACCGCTACTGGCGTGACAATCTCGCTGCTGGAGAACGACTGGCTCCGCACGTGCGCCCGCCGGAGCCATCCTGAGGTCCGCACCTTGCCGGCGCCGCGGCTACTACCGACAGCGACGTCCAGCGCGGCGTAGAGCGCGTGCCAGGCCTCGTGGAGCGAGGCGGTTGGTACCGGCTGCAGTCCACCGGCGGCGGCCTCGTGGTGGCCGTGCACGTAACGTACGGGCACGTGGGTCGCACACCGGTAGATCGGCTGTCGGGTGACCTGATCAGGTATGCGACGGAAGCACCGTCCTGTCAGGTTGTATCCGGTTCGCTGCCGTTGGGCCCCGGGCGGGACGATGTGTGGGTGAACGAACCGAGCAATGGGCACCGGCAGGGCGAAGCTGGCTGGTTCTCCGCCCGATGCATCTTCCGTCTGGGGTCCGACCCGGCGAGTCAGCTGTACGAAGAGCGGCTGACGCTGTGGCGGGCCGAGGACTTCGATCAGGCGATCGCGTTGGCAGAGGCAGAGGCGCTCGGGTACGCGGCTGAGCAGCCGGACATGACCTTCGCGGGGCTGGTTCAGGCGTATCGGCTGTTCGACGAACCAGGACACGGTGCGGAGGTGTTCTCATTGGTCCGAGAGAGCGGGCTGGAGCCGCAGGCCTACCTGACGAGGTTTTTCGATACCGGCAAGGAGAGGCAGGGTGACGCCAGCCCTGACGCCTGACCACACGGCGACCGAGCCGACCGCAACCCTTGCCCGCCACCTCACGCCTGACCTGCGGCGGATGAGGATGCCCAGCTCCAACACGGTGTTCACGCTGCGGCCCGGCATCGGGCTGGCACCGTCTTCGCTGCGGCACGATGGATGCTCGGCTGGAGCGACCCGGCACGGTACACCGAACGACACCAGGGTGCGGAGAGGAACCGTACGATCCGGCGGTGATCGAGATGCCATCACCCGTCGCGTTCCTTGGCCTGCCGCTGTGGCTTGGCCCTCCGGTGCTGCTGATCATCATGGTGACTCGGGTACGCGTCGTGCGCATCACATTCGGAGTCGGGCTGGTCGTCGCTCTGACCTTCCTCTTCGCCATCGCCTGCCAGCTACTGCAGGGCCAGGGTTTGCCAAACTGGAGCGAAGGGTTGGTGCTCTGGGGACCGACCACGCTCGCATTGTGCGCCATAGCCGTCCTAGCCGATGGACCCACATCGGCCGGCTCTGGACGAACGGCGAACCGTACCTCGCCATCGACGCCGCCGTTCGCCGTTCCTGGCGCGGCATGAGCGATGGCGAGTACGAACGGATCGTCGACATGCCCCCCGAGGACACCAGCATCGCCGTCGCCGGCTCTACCGCTCTTCTTGTCGGCGCTGACGGGGTCGTTCGTGACGACAGCTGGATGGAGGTGTTCGAGTCCGCGGAGGGCACCCTGGCGATCGTCCAGGCCTCGGGCCCGGACTATCGCGGAACCCTCGAATCGGCACTGCACCATTCATCGACCACCGATGACGTCGGTGATGCCCTCAGCATTCCCAGCGGCGACATCGCAATCTTCAGCGCCGCCCTCGACGGAACAGGCGAGCACGCGATGCCGCTGTCGCCGCCTCAACCAGGCCCGCCCCCGGCTGAGCATGGACCTCCGTCACGGGAGCCGGACACGGGACTGCTCCTGCCAACCCGCAGCAACGGATACAGGCTCAAAGTCAGGTGGTACACCAAAATTGACGACCAGAGCTGCTTCGCCCGGTGGCTGCTCCTCCCGACACACGACCGCCGACCCACATGATGCTCAACCAGATGCACGCGCCTCGGTGCAACCGACGCCGGCGAGCAGCGCCCGCCGTCGATTTCGGTGACGAGCGGATCGCGGCTTTCCGCATAGGGATGTGTCACAGGTGTGCGCCGCCGGTGGCGTCGAGATGCTGGCCGGTGACCCAGCGGGCCTCGTCGGAAGCGAGGAAGGCCACCACGTCGGCGATGTCGGCGGGTTGGCCGACCCGGTTGAACGCGGAGAAGGAGCCCCAGAAAGCGAGTTGTTCAGGGTTGTCCCGCAGCCAGACGGCGTTGCTGTCCACGTCGACGATGCCAGGGACCACCGAGTTGACCGTGATACCGCGTTCGCCGAGCTGCTTGGCGAGGGTGAAGGTGAGAGTGTGGATGGCGCCCTTGGTCAGCGAGTAGGTGATCATCGCCGGTGCGGCGATGCGGGTGACGCCGGAGGAGATGTTGATGACCCGGCCGTTGTTCCGCAACTGGTTCAGGGCCTGCTGAAGGATGAAGAACGGGGCTTTCACGTTCACGGCGACGATCTTGTCGAATTCGGCCTCGCTCGTGCGGACCAGGTCGTTGGAGCTCGCGATGCCGGCGTTGTTGACCACAATGTCGACGCCCGGTTCGGCGCCGGATTCGGTGAGGCCGGCGTCGAAGGCGGACCACAGCGCCTGTGCGTCGCCGGGTACACCCAGTTCAGCGCGGACCGCGAACGCGCGGCCGCCGGCTCCGGTGATGGCGGTGACGGTGTCGTTCGCGGCCGCCTCGTTGGTGCCGTAGTGGACGGCGACGAGGGCGCCGTCCGCCGCGAGTCGTGTGGCGATTGCCCGACCGATGCCTCGGCTGCCGCCCGTGACCAGAGCGGTCTTGCCGTTGAGCAGTACCATGATGCCGCGTGACCTTTCTGTAGTAATCACTATGTATTGCCTGGGCATCAGGCTAGCGAGCGCTATAGAATGTGTCAATGGCCAATGATCATCCCCGCCGGCGTGGCCGGCCCCGAGCCTTCGATCGGGACCAGGCCCTGTTGACGGCGCTGCACAAGTTCTGGCAACGCGGCTTCGAGCCGGTGTCGGTGGCCGAACTCACCGCGGCCATGGGCATCACGCCACCCAGCCTCTACACGGCGTTCGGCGACAAGAAGACTCTGTTCCGCGAGGTGGTCGAGCGCTATCAGCAGACTCACGGCGCGTTCTTCGCGACGGCACTCGCGGCGGAGGAGTCCGTGCGCGACGGTGTCGCCCGCGCGCTACGCGCCGCTGCGGTGGAGTACACCCGGCCCGAGCATCCACCTGGTTGCCTCGTCATCAGCGCGGCCGTCAACTGCACCGCAGCATCGGCTGACATCACCGAACTGCTGCGCGCCCAACGGACCGCCAACATCACCGCGCTGCGAAAGCGGATCGAGGCCGATGTCGCCGACGGCCGGCTGCCCGCCGGCACCGACGCCGGCCGTCTGGCCGTCCTCGTCGGCGTCATCCTGCAAGGCATGTCCCAGCACGCGCGCGACGGCGCCGGCACGGATGAGCTTCTCGCCGTTGCCGAAGCCGCTATGCTCGCCTGGCCCGCGAAGATCGACGCGTAACCGTTGCTTACACGCTGCGCATGATCCGATATCCGCTCATCAGCAGTTCCGGGCTCCCGTCAGACCGCCTCCACGTGACCGTGCGTGACGCGCGGATCGCGGCTACGAGCGTGCGTCTGTCAGCCATCATGTGCGGATGGCAGCAGACATCTCGACCACGCCCTTGAGCGATGCGGAGATGGAACAGCTCGTCGAGTTCCTCGCCCGGTAAATCAACACCGAGCTTGACCAGTTTGAGCATTGGCGGGTCGAGTCAGCCTACGGACCCGCGTTCATCGACATCTCACGCCACGCGTCGCACGACGCCCACTGGGCGATCTGGCCATTGCCCGCTCCCGTCGGCAAGGAGTCCTGAACGACAGCGCGTGCTCACCGGCTCGGCATGAAGTCTTCCGACCATGCGCCCGCCGCTTCGGTCAACGCCCAGGCTCCTTTCCGGTAGTGGCTCCTTCCACCCGAGTGGATGACCCACGAAGATCAACCACAAGAGCGGAACCGAGCCGGCCGTTCCATGCTGACTAGGATGCGGCGATGCAGATCTCCATGTGGGTCCCCTATGACGAGAAGCGACTACGGCGCACGCTCCGGTTCCTCCTCCGTCCGCAGCTGAAATCCGTCCGCATCCTGGGCGGAGTGCTGATCGTCCTCGGCCTCGCCCTGGTGGCACTGGAGCCCTCGATGCCGATGGCCTACGGAGCTTTGGTCCTCGGACTGCTGTTCGTGGTCGCGATCGCACCGATCACGGTGGCTCGGTCGGTGCGTATGCAGTCCGACGTCATCAAGGACGGGTTTCACATGACGCTGGACGACGAGTGGGTCACGGTGGCCAACCCGCTCGCCGAGTCGCGGTTTCGGTGGGCCGGCCTCGGCCGCGTCATCGAGACCCCCGAGGTCTGGTACATCATGTTCGGCAAGATCCAGGCGATCACGATCCCGAAGGACCTGTTGACCGAGGAGCAGCGGGCCGAGTTCGCCGCGTTCGTCAACGGGTTGCAACCCGCCTGGAAGTGACCGCCGCCCATGGCGAAACAGTCACGAGCCAAGACGATGGGGCCGCGAGCCGGCCGATCGTCGGGTTCGGCGCAGGCGAGCTTGACTACCCCGCCCTGAGCACGTCGTCGAGCGGCCAGGCGCGGCGCAGCATAAGCAGCCCGCGGACCGTACGAAGGCGCTGGTGTTCGTCGCACAGTGAACCCGACAGGGCGGTGTACAGCGCCGAGCAGGTGACGGCGATCGGACGCTGGGGCATGTCGTCTACCCATGCCGCACTCGGCAGGACCAGCCACGACCCCACCCGAGCAGGAGGCCCAAACGCACGACATTCGGCAGATCCGTGCGCTGGGGAAACGGCTGGGCTTAGCAACAGCATCACGCAACGTCACCGACTTGGATCGCCGTCAGGCCAGGCGGCGTGTCGCCGGACGTAGACCGAACTCAAGCGCCGGTGTGCACTTGCAGCCGTACCTACCTCTGCACTCGGACCTGTACACCGACACCACCCAGCCCAAGCCGGCCGGTCCCTCGACCTGGCCGGGCTCCCCACCGATCTGGCCCGCATCCGCCCCGACCAACTATCTGGCCGGCAACGGCAACAGGTCGCGATCGCCCGCGCCCTCGTCGGTAAGCCGGGCTGCTGATCGCCGACGAGGCGACATCCATGCTGGACGTCTCCACCCGGGCCGGCGTCGCCACCACCCTGCGCCACCTTGCCGACAGGCATCGGCTGGCTGTTCTGTTCATCACCCATGACCTCGGCGAAGCCGTGCAGAGCTGCCACCAGATCCTCGTGCTACATCGTAGAGCGGCCCAAGCCGGACGGCCCGACGAGGTCGTCGCAAATTCGAACCCCGGCGATCGAGCGGATCTGGTAGCTGCCGCTCGCCGACACCTCCGACCCCCATCGTCAGACCGCGACACCGAACGGCAGTGATCACCGCCAGCAGCCCCGGCAGGACGGCATCGGACACGGTACTCCACGCTACCCAGGCCCGTTGCCACACCAGCACAGATTCGATGTGGTGCGGCGCCTCGCTGACGGTCTCGGACCCGGCAAACTTCGACGAGCCGGGCGGGTCAACGGGCCGACGTAGCCACTACCACCAGGCACATCGCTCCGGAAAGAAGGACGGTTCGCGGCTGCCCCGACCATGCTCCGACCGCTGGAGCAGGCCACCCCGAGAGGCCCAACAGCCTCCACCTCGTGAGACGATGTGATACGCGAAGCCAGCGACATTCGCAAGCATCGCTCGAGAATGCCGCTGACCTGCGACTTCAGGGTGGGCCGGAGGTACCACCATGCGAACCACACCGCCACGATCGCCGGTGACCCGCTACCGCTGACTTTGCCCAGCTCAAGGGCACTGGACGGTGCCCGATGAACCCGACCCGCCCGTCCAAACCACCGGTGCGGTTCACCGATGCGGAAGAGATCAACCCGTTCCAACTCCTCGATCTTCATGGCCATGCCGTCGCTCGGACGCCGGAATCCGGACGCGTTGCCGTCTTGGCGGATCTGGCGTTGTCCGCTGCGATGGTGTCCTGGTGGACTCGCTGGCAACCCTCGACGATCCACACCGCTCTACGGGCGAGCGCGGACCTGACGGACGTCGCGAAAGCGACCGGTCTCGACGCGAGCGACGTCCTCCGGTGGTGGCGGCGATGGGCTGATGTCCAGACGCGGCTGGACATCGGCGGACGTCCGTCCGTGGACCCCATCGAAATCCGGGCCATCGAGCGTCGGCTCGGGCTGGGGGTGGTTCGGTGACGCCGACCCGGCTTGCCCGAGACGTGAGCACGGTGGCGGTGGCCGGGATTGCTGCCTGGTCGTCATGGAGCCACATGGTCGCTGTGGCGTTGAGATTCGGTGAGCGTCCCGAGGTTGCCTATGTGCTGCCGCTGTCGGTCGACGGGATGCTGGTTGTCGCGTCGGCTGCCATGGTCGAGGACAAGCGCGCCGGTCGGAGGGTGCGCTGGTCGGCCCGGACGGCGTTCGCGGTTGGGGTGGCGGCCAGCGTGGCGGCGAACATCGCCGCCGCCGAGCCAAGCCTCGGCGCGCGGATCGTGGCGGCATGGCCGGCGGTGGCGCTGCTGCTGGTCGTGGAGATGCTGACCAGAGCGCAGCCGGCCTGGGGCAACGACCACCGAGCTTCAGACACCGCCCAGCCGCCTGTCTCTGACACTGTGTCTGCGTCGCCACAGGTGTCGCTTCCGTTGGAGGTTGTGACCGAGATGAAGGAGGCGCAGCGGACTGGGGTCGCCGACGGTCCGGCGACGAGCCAGGTGTCGGCGCCCCTCCGGCGGCGACCCTCACGACGCAAGCGGGTGACGGGACGCGCGGAGCGGACAGCAGACGTTGTAGCCCGGCTGCGTGCCGAGCGGCCGCAGGCCAGCCCGGCGGAGTTGGCTCTGGCCGCCGGCGTGTCCGAACGCCATGTCCGACGCCTTGTGGCGGAGAAGCCTGAGGACGCACAGCCAGCAGAGAGTTCTTCTTGATGGTGCTGATGACCTATGACAGCCTCCCAAATTCCGTTTTCCTCTCTCGCTCCACGGCATATGGCTCCGGGCTGCGACGGCCGGGACACGAAGAGTGGACCAAAGTCGCTACACTCCCCGGCTGTACCCAACGGGCGACGGGGAGACGTGACGCGGTGCGCAAAGCAAATCTGGGCGTGTTCGGCGTAAGCCTCGGCGTACTTGCCGCCACCATCGGCTGCGGAACCGCACCGGAGGCGCAACAGCCACCAGCCCAAGCGACAGCGAGCGCACCGAGCGAGCGGCCCACCTTTGACCCACCGCGCACATTCGACGTCTCCGACCCCATTCCGCTACCGGACAGCGCGTCACTGTCGAAGATCAACCTGGGTGGACAACGCGTCGAGCCGCTACCCCTGTTACTCGACGGGAACCGCCTCTGGATCTCGTCGGTGGACCGGCTGGAAATCGTTGACATCACCTCCGGCATGGTCACCGGCACGCTGCGACCCGCACATCAGCCTGCACTGTCGCCGTCGACGCAGAACCCGTTCGTCGGCGGTAACCCCGCTCAGCCGCCGATCCTGGCCGGAACCGGTGCGCAGCGCCGTGTGGTGACTGCCTTCGCCGCCACTGCGCCCGGCAAGGGCACGACACCGCCGCGCCCGGTTATCGAAATCCTCGCCGTTGACGCCGGGACCGGGCGTGAAGCTCAACGTGTCGAGATCGAGCCCAGTGACGAAGATCAGCACGAGTTGACGCGGAAGCACCCGGTCGTCATCGGCGCGTCCGGCCCCGTGGTCGTCGCCCAGGTCGGCACCGACACCGTCGCCGTGAATCTCGATGATCGACGCGAGATCTGGCGCCGTCCGGATTTCGCCCTCGGAGCCGTCGCTGGCAATGTGGCGGTCGGTACCGACGCCAAGGCCGCAGTCGCGCGTGCGCTCGCCATCGAAAGCGGCGCGGAGCGCTGGCGCACCGAGCCCGCAGGGACGATCACCATCAAGCCGGGCAGCCCGAAGATCGTGACCGCCACCGGCGCATCGCAAGGCCGCAAGCAGTTCTTCCGCCTCCTCGACACCGCCACCGGCCGCATGCTGGACGAGTCAACGGCTACCAGCAGCACTGCCTACAACATCACCTGTCTCCACGACGGCCGCAGCGTCACCATCTGCCAGGACCAACGCCAGGACTGGACGGGTGCCTTCGACGACAGCGGGAAGTGGCTCTGGGAACTACCCGGCAAGAAGGCCAACCGCGTTGCCCCCACCGTCACGACCGCATGGCACGGAGCCGTTTACGGCCGTACGGCGAACGGCCCTGTCATCCTCGACGCTCGCACCGGCGAGGACCGGGAGACGGCTCCCGGCCTCACACCGTGGCTCGTCAACGAACACGCCGCGATCGCCAGCCCACCGGATGCCAGCGGCGGGGTGAAGCTCTACCGCGCCACCGGCTGACTGGTGCACGACCCGAGCCAGCCGTAGGTACCGCAGCCCTCGATGCTGTGGCTCAGCAATCACCTTCGGTGGCCGTCAGTTCGTCTGTCCGGTCGGTAGGTGCCGGCCGATGTAGCCGACATAGATCCGTCCGCTCTGCGCCGTATCGTCGTAATAGTGCATGCGAGGGCTGATCATCGCGAACTGAGCGATCTTGAAATGCGCACCCATGAAGATTTCGCCCGCCGCAATGACGGAGACCGGCACGGGTAGCACCCGCTTCCTCCAGAACGCCGGGTTGGTTCGGACCGCCTCGCTCTCGTCGCGGGCGTGTCGTCGCGTCGGCCACTCGTGGCAGCCATCCGGAGTGTTCTCCAGGAAGCCATGCACGTCGCGATCCCAGCGCCCGTCTGCCTTCGCAGCTGCATAGTCCTGGAGCACCAACAACGCGTCCCAGGTCTTCGAAGCCCAGGCACCCAGGGGGTCGTTGCTGTCGAGTTCCTCAGCACAGTCAGGATCGCCCGTGAACACGACCTGCTGGAGCCTTGGCAGCCAGCGGAGCAACTCGCCGAAGCTGTCCGGCCGGGAGACGTCCGCTTCCGATGGCTGTGCCGTCCAGGCCACCTCTGCTTGCCCCATGGAGGCGAGCCGGTGGCGTAGCGTCCGTTCAGTCTCCGCGGACCGGGTCAGGCGCTCTACCGCGTCCCGGTTCTCAATCTGCTCATCATCCAGCTGCCATTTGACGTCGTGATACGCCTTCTGTGTCTCATCGAGTTCGGCTTGGAGCTGCGCGAGTCGGGATGCGATGTCTTTCTGTGCCTCCTGCGATGACCGACCGACCTCGATCAGACGCACGATCTCGTCGATTCGGTCGACGGTGAGGTCATCGATTCCTACCTTGATCGTCAGGTAGTCCAGCAACATGCCTTGCTGCGCGCTGACGTCGTCTTGCCGGCGATCACTCTCTCGCGTCTCGACGGCCGCCTGGGGCTGCGACGGAACGAGCGATGGCCGCTTCGAGCTGATGTCGCCGAGCCGGTGCACCAACATGTCGTCGGCGATACGTTCCAGCATCCGGTGTACCCGCGCCACCGATGCGGGTAGCGGCTGTTCGAGAGCCTGAAGTTGGGCGTTGGAGGCGAGGACCCGCGCGAGCCGGGGCTGTTCGTTATCGTCGGCGATCCGTTCGGCGCTCAGCACCCGATGCCGCAACCCGTCGACGACGGAATCCGGTTGAACCTGAGAGCGGTAGGTACGAAGCCGGCCGGGCAGTACGGCGTGGGCCTGGCCGAGCCGGTCGTTGAGCGACTGTGTGGCCGCCCCGTCCAGCACGTAGCACGAGGCCATGCCGATGGTGAACCGGGTCAGGTTGGCGATCCGGTTAGTCCATGGGACTGAAGGCAGCGAGTCGTCGTTGCCTGCGACGAAGACGACACCTCGTCGCTCGGTGTCGATGAGCGCTCGGTGGACCTCGTCGACTTCGTCGCCGCGGATGACGATTGGTCGCGTTGTGAGGCGTGCGGCACCGTCCCAGGCATCGATGATTTCAAGCATAGGGGCGAGGAAGCGGGGGGTGCCTGCGAGGCGGGGGCGGCTGCGTGGGTCCTCACTGTCGGGGTCGGGTGATTCGATGTCGATCCAGGCCCACGCCGCCCGCTCTCTCGCGTTGGGCGAGTGTACAGTCAGTTGGATGATCCACTGCCCGTCCGGCTTCGTCTCGACGATCCGTACGCGCGTTGATGTCGATCCATCCTGCCCCTCGTGCTGCAGCAGGAGGGCCCTGACGTTGTCGCCGATGGTCGCCCACCGATTCTCATGAAGCGCGGACGGATCCCAGCCCTTGGGGCCCGCGATCCAACGGTCGAGTTGTTCCCGTACCAGTGGCTGCAAATGGTTCCGCTCGCAATGGGTCGTGAACACAGACCTGAAACCGAGCATTGCGCCGTCCCGAGGGGTTACAGGCGAGAAGGCTGCGTCGAACGCGTCGCCGCACTCGCTCGATGCGGCCCCGGTGGCCTGCGTCTGCTACCCCAGCACCTGGTCTTGGTTCGGAAGCTGGAGTAGCGGCGGCGGTGTCGAGGGCGGCATCTGGACAAGGAAAGGTCAATCCGCTTGCTTGCTGGTCACCGAGATGAGCTGTTGATCATGGTGCGGATTCCAGGTCATTGAGGAGCGCATGTACAGGCGCCCAGCACATCCGCACCGTGTCCAGGTCGGGCACGAGCCCATAGTCGATCTGGTGACGGGGGTGGACGAAGTTGCGGTAGTCCCGGACCTTCTCCATGAAGTCCTTGGCATCGGTCTGAACCCACTTCTTCCGATGCGCGTACTCGAGGAGCAGGTGAAGGCCCGCTCGTTCGGCCCGAACCCGTCGGCCGTTACGGTCGACCAGGCCGTTCCTTCGCACGGTCTCGTCGCGGTCAGTCACCACGACGTGCAGCAGTCCTTCGACGAAGCTGCCGATTCCGATGATCGCCAGCGCGTAGGCTCCGTTGTTCTGGCAGATGGATGCTTCGTCGGCGCGTGCCATGAGGATGTCGACTGCCTTGCTGTTGGGGGATAGTCGTCGCACCCGCTCGTGGAGGTCCGGCGGCGGCCCGTACAGGGGAACGTCACTGCTCTGGCTGATCTGACCGAGCACGGGGCGCCCACCGACGTAGGTGATGGTGAGCTGTTCGGGAGCCAGGATGCGGTTCAGTTCTTGTGCGATCGGTTCGGCGGCCTCGACGCCGCCGTCGTACTCCAGCGGATCACCGATGCGACAGAGCAGCCGGTCGAGGGCGGCGGCATCGTCGGCATGGGAATTGAGTACTTCTGTCAGCCAGGGGATCCGCGGCGAGCCGTCGTACTGCGGATCGCCAGGCCACCGGACCCGGTGCAGGAACCGCTCGATCTGCGTGCCGGTCCGTTCGTAGGGACCATCGACGTCGCAGATCAGGCGGGCGACGCGTTCCAGGGTCAGCGGGTCGAGGGCAATCATCGGGATACCTCCCGGTCGGCGCGCTGCTGCGCGATGTCGAGTGCTTCGGTCAGGTGCTGGAGGATGACTGAGCCCCGTTTGCGGAAGCCAAGTTCGCTCATGGCCTCTTGGAGGCGCTCATCCCGATCACGCTGGAGCTGGTCGCTCACCAGCCAGGTGCAGATCTGTACCAGCTGTTCCCGCGTGTAGTCGGTGATCCGAAGACCGATCGGCACGTCGGGGCGCGGACCACGGCGGGTCGCCGGCGGCGCCGGTTGCTGAGCGGGCCGGCGTGCCGGCGGTACGGGGTGGCTCCTCGCGGCGTGGTTGGCGCGGTCGACCGCCTGCTTCCAGCGGGCGATGAGTCGGGCTGTCTGGCCTGCTGGGTCCAGGTACCAGTCGGTCGACCAGATGCGGTGGAACTCCCATCCGAGGCGCTCGAGGTGCTGCTGGCGTAGCCGGTCCCGGTCCCGGGCGCTGTGTGCCTGGTGGTACGAGTGACCGTCGGTCTCCACAGCGAGGACCATGCGGCCGGGCTGGTCCGGGTGGGCGAGTGCCAGGTCGATGCGGTAGCCGGAGACGCCCCACTGCGGCACGGCGTTGATGCCCTGCTGCTGGAGAGCCTTCAGGACGCTGCGTTCGAGGCCGTTGAGCTCGACCCCGGTGTGCTGTCGCGCGCCCAGGTCGCCGCCGAGGTCGACGAACTCGAGGTAACGGCGGAGCAGTTCGGGTCCGCGGTTCCGTGTTGCCGCGGTCTGGTTCGGGTCCATGTCGTGGTGGGAGAAGGCGCTCACCACGGTCATCCGACTCCGCGCTCGGGTGACCGCGACGTTGAGGCGCCGCTCACCGCCCTCCTGGTTGAGCGGTCCGAAGCGCAGCGGAAGTCGGCCGTCTCTGGTCTTGGCGTAGCCGATACTCAGGATGATGGCGTCCCGCTCGTCGCCCTGGACGTTCTCCAGGCTCTTGATGAAGAACCGCTGGCTCGCGGCTCGGTCCTGGGAGAAGAAGTCGTCGAGGTGCTCATGCTCTCGGCGTCGGCTGCGCAAGGTCGCCTCGATCCGAAGGGCGTGCTTCTGCCCCATCGTGATGACGCCGAGGCTCTCGTTCGGTCGCTGCTCGGCGTGCTCGAGAATCAGCTCGACCGCCCGGATGACCTCCTCCGTTGACGAACCGCCCTGCCCGGGGGCGACACGGCCATCCACCGTCTCCAAGCGCAGCGGGCTGTCGACCTGCACCCCAGGGAACGTAACGAGGGACCGGTTGTAGATCTCGACGTTCGAGAAGGCGATCAGGCGCTCGTCTCGGCTGCGGTAGTGCCAGGTCAAGCGGTACCGGTCCGAGATGAGGCCACCGAGGACGTCAAGAACGGACTCGTAGTCCTCAAGGCTTTCGTCGCCGAGATCATCGTCTTCGCCAGCCGGGCTCTGCTGAACGAGGCGCCGGAAGAACGGCGTGGGTGGGAGCTGCTTCGGGTCGCCGGCGACGACGAGTTGGGTGCCCCGCATGATCGAGGCGACCGCGTCGTGCGGCTCGATCTGGCTCGCCTCGTCAAAGATGACTACGTCGAACGATCGCTCGGGCGGCAGGATGCGGCTGACCACCAGTGGTGACATGGCCCAGCACGGGAACGCGGTGAGGAGCACCTCCGGAGCGCTGCTGAGCAGCTTCCGAAGAGATAGGTGCCGGCTCTTCTTGGCCGCCTCCCGCCGGACGAGGCCGTTCTGGTCGGGATAGGCGTCCCGGGACTTACGCAGGTTCACTGCCACGTTGCGGCGCACGTGTCGGGCCGCCATCTCGATGTGCCGGCTGTCCGCGGCGCGGAAGTCCTGGACCACTGCGGCATGCTGCTGTCCCACGAACTGACCGAGGTACGGAACCCGCATGCGCATCTCGTCGAGGACCACCTGCAACCAGGAACGCAACAGAGTGTCGGCTGCCTCGTCGCTCGAGACCTGCCGGGCGGCCAGGTCATCAAGCATGTGGCTCAGTCCCAACGAGCGGAACAGCTGCTGCTGTTTGTTCAGGTCGGGCATCAGGAACAACGTCTCGCGGTCGGCGTTCAACTCGGCGAGCGTGTTGGCCGCAGTGGTGGTAGGTCCACGCTCAAGGCCGTCGATTCGGGCACATGCCGCCACCGCGGCGAGGTGGTTACGCACCTGCGTGAAGGACGACATGCACAGGTCGGCACCCGCCAGAGCAGTGGGTGCGCTGTCCTGACGGCTGAGCTTCCGCCACCGCTCACGTTGGTCCACCGCAGCGACCAGGCCCTGGTACATCTCGGATCGCTTCCGGGGGCCGGCCGGACAAGTCCGCCGCAGCTCGCGGCGCAGTTGGAACCGGCGGAAGATGCCGAGCGGCTCCGGCCGGCGCGGCCGGGATCGCCCTGGTGCTGTCGCGTAGACGAAGTCGTCCAGATCCCGGCCGAAGACCTGCTCGCCGTAGCTGGCGATGGTGCGGTCGACCTCGCTGAGCAGGTCGAACAAATCCGTCCAGGCAGCGAGGTCGTCCGGTACGTCCAACCCCGCCCGGTCGACCAAGTCCCGGATCTGGCGCTGTGCGCCCTGCAGGGCACCGGCCGCGAGTTCGTCGAGATGCACCAGCACCTTGCCGACGTCGTCTGGGGTGCGGATGGAAGCCTTAGCCCACGGCGACTCCCCGCGCCAGATCCTCAGGCCGCCGCGATCCACGAACGTCCGAAGGTCCTCCCGCGCGGACTCAAGCCTCGACCGGTCAAGGTTCCGCAGCTCGGACGCGCGCAGGTTGTAGCCGCTGACGTCGCAAGTCGGAAGCGCGAGGAGCTGCTCGATGACCTGAAAAGCGCTCACCCCCCAGGGCTGCCGAACCTCGTGCAGCTCGGCCGGGTGCCGTTTCGCCGCAGCCCGGCGGCTGTGTAGGCGGCGGTGCAATTCGTCAGTGTCGACGGGTGGCTCGGCGCTGGTTTGGGTGAGGACGTTGGCGATGCGCTGGGCGACCTGCCGCTTACTGATCTTGCGGTCGTGCAGGTCGAACACCAGATTGTCGAGCCCGACGTCGCCAAGGCGGTTCATCACCGCTTCGATGGCAGCCCGCTTCTCGGAGACGAACAGCACGCTGCGGCCCATCGCGGCCATGTAGGCGATGATGTTCGCGATCGTCTGGCTCTTCCCCGTGCCGGGTGGACCCTCGATGACCACATGCCGGCCGGACAGCACCGCGTCAATCGCCGACTGCTGAGACGAGTCCGCGTCGTGGACCAGGAACTCCTTGGTCGGATCGATCCGATCGGCACTGGAGCTGGACCCCTGAGCTTGCTCAGTGCGCAGCTGTTGCCGAGCGTCGCGATCGCCCGCCATCGCGCCGATCACCGGATGTGATGCCAGCAGCTCGGCCGAGTTGCGCAGGTCCTCGACCATGGGGAGCTTGTCGAAGCTGAAGACGCCGGCAATCACCGCGGGCTCGAGCCGGAGAGACAGGCCGCTGGGAGCGACTGCCTCGGTGATCAGCTCGTATGCAGCACTGAGCTGCTGGTCCGGGTCAGCGATCTCGGACAGCATCGCGCTCAGCTTCTCGCCGAGGGCGCTGATATCCGCCTCCACGCCATACTGCCGCTCCAGCGCGTACAGGAGAACGGGATTGATCTCGGGTGACTCCGACAGCTCCAGCGTGAAGTCGTTCTCCGTCGCCGTCCTGCTGTCCAGCGCAAGCTGCTGCAGAATCAGCGGCGCCCGCAGCGGTTGCATCGGCACGGACCCCCGGGTGTAGGGACCGACCATGCAGAGCAGGCCGCGGGTCACCCAACCAGCCTGGATGCCCTGCTCCTCCTCCAGCTCAACCAGCTTCCGGCGGAGGCTGCGGGCAGTATTGCAGGCGGTGTTGTGCCGGTCCTGGTCCGGGAACAGCGTCCGCAGGCGAACCTTCTGCCCCCGGAGCAGGTCAGCGACCACGCCGGGAGCCGCGTCAGCGAGATCGAGGGTAGTGGTCTGTCGCTCCTTGAAGTAGAGCAGCGTGTTGCGCGGGCCGAAGTCGATCAGTTGGTCTGCCCACCGGCCGGCAGCCTGTTCAACGAGGTGGAGCACATCCGGTTGGGTCAACAGCATCTCGTCTCCAAGTCAGTCGACGTACACCAGTGCTGATCCGCCGGGCCGTCGGCCCGAGGCAAAGCCCTCCAGGATAGGGCGCTCGACACGTTCATCTATGCATCAGATTTCCGACACCGACGTCATCGGAACGACCCCACTCAGTAACCTCCACCTCGTTGCCTGGAGTGCCGCCGCGCCTTGTCGGCACATCGAGCAGGCCGAGATGTTGCAGTACCGGGGCGCGGCTTGGCGCAGCTGAAGGCCAACTCGAACAGGCGCTGCGTGGCGCGGGAGAGGCCGTAGCGGGCGATCCTCGCCGGGACTTGGTCTCCGATGCATCGATGGGGGAAGTCAGGGTCAGCGAGTGACGGCGGCCGGCGGCTTCGGCGGCTCGTGTGCGCGAAGAAGGTTGGTGGCATCGACGGTGGCACTGACCAGGGCGCACGTCGTCGCGGTGAGGGCGAGCCAGAACGTCACGGTGCTCTTCCACTCCTCGGCGATCTTCACGGTCACCACCTGGGTGACCTCGGTAGCCTCGGTAGACCGGCCTCGCCGATTGCTCGGGTCAGGCTGACGACGCCAGCCGAAGCGGGCAAAGAACTTGGCCCAGGTGTGGTTCGACCGGCCGCAGCCGAAGATCACACCGTTGACCTTGCGTCCGCACCGGTCGCCGTTCTGGGTGGTCACGCCGCACGTCGTCGGCGCCTTCACGGCGAGCAGCCAGGCCGGGATGGCGATCGCGATCGACGCCGACCAGGCGAGGCTGATGAGGTCGAGCGTGACGAGGTAGTAAACGACGCCGACTATGGCCAGCGCCTCAACGCCGAGGATCAGCATGGCCTGATCTCGCTTCAGCATGTAGGGGCCTCCGAGTGGTCAAGGAGCGCGACGATGTCGAGGAGTTCGGCGCGGAGCCGGGTCAGCTCGGCTGCGGTGACGCCGAGTTCGTAGTGGTGGTGGTGACCGGCGCGGGACAGCGCCCACCACAGGTAGCTGGCCCGGCGCCCGAGGTCGGGGCCGGCGTAGTGGGCGAGCAGCAGCAACTTCGGTCGCTGCACCCGGGTCCGTCCGATCTCCGGACAGACCCGATCCCAGTACCGGTTCATCGCTGCTTCCAGTTCGTGACGAAGCAGCCACGCGCACGCACGGGGCCAGGCTCCACGGGTGCCTCGGATGACGCTGCTGAGCATCCGGTCGGCGGTGGCGAGGTACAGGGACGTCGTCATCGCAACCGCCCCACGAGCGCAGCGGTGTTGGCGACCATCGCCCGGACAGGCATGCTCCGGTGTCCGTGGACCGCCTCCGCCACCGCTTTGACCGTCCGGGTGGCCTGCGTGCCGTAGTCACGGTCGAGACGAGTGAAGAGCTCCGGGCGGGGTACGAGGCGGCCGAAGAGCCCGAGGCTGAGTCGGTCCTTCACCGTATGGGCGCGGCTGAGTCCTTCCAGGATCTGCTGGTAGGGCGTGCCGAGCTGATGCTGGGCGGCGCGGTAGCGATCCATGCTCACCGACTCGATCGCCGACCGGCAGAACCCGGCGACCATCAGGTACTTCACCTCGTCCGAGATCTCCGCAGCGACCAGGGCGCGGGCATCGTCGAGGTAGCGGTCCGCCGGGTCACAGACCTTGCGGACCTCGACGATGGAGCCCTCGCGGCGGGTGACCTCCCGGACGTCGGCCTCGATGTCGAGGCGGCGAATCGCTTCCGGCAGCCGGTCGTCGTGGGTGAACACGATGACCTGCCGGGTCAGGGCGATCTCCCGCAACACCTCGGCCAAGCCATCAATCTTGGTGGGGTCCATGCTCTGCACCGGATCGTCGATGATCACGAACCGGTACGGGCTGGTCTCGGCGCAGGCACGGGGCAGGAAGACCGCCAGGCCGAGGGCGTGCAGCTCACCCTGGCTCATCACCGCGAGCGCGCTGGTCTCGACGCCGTCGGCGGCCACGGGGAACAGGACCCGGCGGGTGTTGTTCACTCCTTCCATCCGCAGCCGGTGCAGCTCGACGTTGCTCTCCTGCCGCAGCTTCTGCCACACCCGGTCCGACTGGGCGGCGAAGCTGCCCAGCCGGTCGGCGCGGATCGCCTTCTCGGCGATGTCGAGAGCCGCACGAGCCTTGGTGAGAAGAGCCAGAGCCGGCGCCTCGGCGCGGACCACGGCCGCGGCGTCGACCCAGCGGCGGGTCGCGGCGCCGGAATCGCGCCAGGCATCGTGACGCTGGGCGAGCCAGCCGGCCGCCGCCTTCATGAGGGTGGTGTGCGCCGCGACGACACTGTCCCAAGCGGCCCGATCGGGGCTGAGGCTGGCGAGAGCATCCCGTACCGCCGTACTCGCCGTGGGGACGTGGGGTGCCAGCGCGGTGGCGGCTGGTTCCAGGAGCCGGCGTATGTCGCCGATCAGACCATCGACCGCACGGCGGGCGTTCGCGCATGCCTGCTGGGCGGCGCGGGCCACCGCGGCGGCTGCGGCCAGTCGGGCGAGTTCTTCCTCCGCCTGCGTACGCCAGTCCTGGTCGAGGGTGCCGGCACGGCACACAGGGCAAGGGCCGTCCCCACGGTCGTGGTGCACGTCGAGCGCGGCCCGCAGGAGCTGAGCGCTCCGGTCGGCGACGCCGCTGTCGGTGGCGGTGGCCTGCCGCACCGCCGCCTCGGACTCGTCCAGGGCAACCAGTGCCCGACCGAGGTCGGGCAAGTCCTGCTCGGCGAGCCGCCGAGCGGCTTCCGCTGCGGGCTTCTCCGATGCGGCGGTGTCGCTGCAGGCAAGGTCGGCCAGCCTGGTCAGGTTCGCCCGGCCGGCCTGCGTGCTCAGGGCGTTCAGGGCGTCGCGGGCACGGTTGTCGTCGATCTGGCCGAGCTGTTCGCGCAGCTCGGTGAAGGCCGCCTTGAGCGCCTTGACGCGGTCGTCGTAGACCTTGCGCCGCTGTTGCAGCCGGACGTCGGTGTCGCGTAGCGGTCCCAGGCCGAGGATCGGCGCAATCGAGTCGTACAGTTCGGCCGGCTTGGCGGTGATGACCCGTTCGAGGTCGCGGGCGGACAGGAAGGGCCGGTACCTGGCGGCCTGACCGATCCACTGCGGCACTTGACCTGGCGGCATCGCGGCGCCGCCGGTGGTCGTGGTGACCGTCGCAGAAGTCAGATCGGTGGCCCCGGTCGGCCAAGTGCGGAGGGTCGTCACCTGCTGGCCGTCGTCGAGTCGTAGGCCGAGTCGGATTTCCGATACGCCGTCGTGGTGCAGGTTCCGCCAACCCTCACGGAAGGCCGCCGGGCGCTGAGCCCAGCGCAGGGAGTCCTCGGTCAGCGTGTACTCGATGGCCTCGGCGATGCTGGACTTCCCGGAGCCGTTGCGGCCCACGAAAACGGTCAGCCCGGTCTTGGGCAGCCGACCGACCGTGACCTGCTGACCGATCCCGCGGAAGCCGGCGACCCGGACCTCTTCCAGGAATGCCTGTGGCGAGGAACCGTCCGCCTCGGCCGACTCGGGCGACGCCGGAAGAGCCTCACCCCGCAGCACGGCATCGAGAACCTGCTCACCGTGGAAGGCGGCAAGAACCAGGTCGCCGACCGCGCGTGGCACCTGGGACTGCTGGAGGCGGTCGGAGAGCTCCTGGTAGAGCGTGAGCGTGTCGTTCATCAGACCCCCTGATGTCGTTGGCACATCGAGGGAACCGCAGTTAGGTCGCCTACACTGTCCTACATACTGTTATCCCCGGATAACAGACAGGTGTTCGTCCTTGAGACTCCGGGACTCGTACCGTGATGGCCGAAGCGGGAGGTGAGCCATGGAGACGGAGTTGATGTCGCAGCGCGAGATCGCACTGCTCGCGCGAGTCAGCAAGCCTGCGGTCACAGCCTGGCGCCGGCGGCACACCGACTTCCCTGCACCCGTATCGGGCGACCACGGCCAGCCCCTTTTTCCCGCAGACGCGGTCGTGGCTTGGCTACTCAGGACCGGACTCGGCCACGCCGACCCGAACACCCTGCGCGCTGAGCAATCCATGCACACGCTGGCGGCGTACGCCCGGCGGCACGGCGGCCGACGCGCGGTCGCCGTCCTCGGCGCCGCGCTCTGCCTCCGCCACCTCGCCGGCCGCGCGCTGCCAGCCGACCCGCTGCCGCTGGCCCGCCGCCTCGATCCCGATGACGAGTTTCTGCTGCACGAGCTGGCCGACGCGCCCGAGCCGGCCGGGCTGGCCCCGCTGGTCGAGCAGCTGATCGAGGGAGCCTTCGACGCTTGGCACGCCTGCCGGTTCCTGCTCAGCTCCGCCAACCGCCTCGGCTGGCCCGAACTGACGGCAGACGCGCTCGCCCCGGAACTGGTCGCCCTGATTCGCCGCGTCGCCGACGTGCCGACCAGGCTGGGCGCCCGCCACGCCATCACCATCGCCGACGGCAATGCCGGCACCGGCGACCTGCTGACAGCGCTGGTGAGCGACCTGGACCGCGACAACCTACGGGTCACCGCGTCCGTTGCCGACGAGGAACTCGCCCGTTTGGTTCGCCGGCAGTTGCTCCTCGCCGACCTGCCCGAGTTCCAGTTCGACATACGCGCCGACGAGCTGGCCGAGGAGTTCGCCGAACCGGACCTCATCGTCACCCGGCTCGCCTACCGGCCCGCCGAGACCCGAGACGCTCTCACCGACCTCGACCGGGTCGAGGCGATCACCGATCTACTCGGCTCGGGCCGCACAGCCATCGTCGTCGGTCCCGCCAGCAGCCTCGTTGACGAGCTACGGGACGGCGCTGCAGTGATGCGTCGAGCGGCGCTGCTGGGCACCGGCATCGTCGAGGCAATCGTGCGGCTACCGGGCGGGGTCTTTCCGGCCAGGCCGGGCCATCCCGCCGCGCTGTGGCTGCTGACCCGGGACCCGGTGCCAACGGTCAAGGGCCGCTTGCTGCTCGCCGATCTCAGCGGTACCGCGCTCGACCAGGCCACGGTCGATTCCGCGGCCGAGGACATCCTCCTCTGGCGCGCCGAGGGGCACCGTAGCGACGGCCACGATCCGCGGATCGGCCGGACCGTCCCGCTGGAAAGCCTCGACCTGCGCCGAGGTGCCGCGCTCCGGCCGCCGGGTCCGACATCGGTCGCACTACGTGCCCGGCTCGCCGCCGACCGACCAGCCCTGATCGGCGAGGTCGAGCGCCGTCTCACCGACGCGGAGCAACAGAGCATCCGGTACGCGCAGGAGCACGGTCCACTGGACACCAGGTCGGTACAGCGAGACGGAAGCAGGCCGAAGGAACTCTCCCTCGGAGCGCTGCGCACGGCTCGTCGGGTCCGCCCTCTTCCCGGGCACCGCCTGTCACCTGGGCATGCCGGACCGCGTGGCCACCACCGGGTCATAGGTGCCGAAGAGGTTCTCGCGCAGTCATCGAACCGCTGGATGGACCGGCTCACGCTCGCCGCCGAGTACCCCCACCTGGCCCTCACCGAACCGGGTGACCTCGTGGTCACCACCGTCCCCAAGTTCGGGGTCTTCCTGGAGGAGGACGGCTTCTCGGTGATCGAGTTCCCGGCTCGCGGCCTGCGCATCTCCCCCGGCGACCCGCTCACCCCGCGAGTCCTCAAGGCACTGCTGGACGCCGCCCGCAACACCACCCGTAGCCCCGGCGCGGTACGCGGACCAGGGTTGCGGGACGCCACGGTCCCCGATCTGCCCCTAAACGAGGCGGCCCGCCTGAACGAGGTCCTGCGCCGCCTGGAGGAGCGCGAGCGTCTACTACAGCGGCAGGCCGGCCTTCTCGCCGAGTTGCGCGAACTCGCCGTGACCGGCTTCGCCGACGGCACCCTCACGACTCTGTACGGTACGAACTCCTGAACGAGAGAACGGAACACACCGTGCCCCCACGCAAACGCGCCAACGGACAGGGCGAACTGCCCGGCATGTCCAGCACCAAGCAGATCCAGGACATCCTGTGGAAGGCCGCCGACAAGCTGCGCGGCTCGATGGACGCCGCGCAGTACAAGGAGTTCGTCCTTGGCTTGGTCTTCCTCAAGTACGTCTCGGACGCGTTCGCTGAGCGCCGCACCCAGATCGAAGACAGCCTATCCGACATCCCGGAAAACCGCCGCGCCCAGTTCCTCGACGAACGCGACGAGTACACCAGCGCCAACGTCTTCTGGGTTCCCGAGAACGCCCGCTGGGACCACCTGGTGGAGAACGCACCCGGTGGCGTCGGCGCGCTGCTCGACAACGCCATGGACGCGATCATGCATGAGAACCGGCCGCTGACCGGCGTCCTTCCGAAGATCTTCAACCGGGACAACGTCGACCAGAAGCGGCTCAAGGAGCTCGTCGACCTGATTAGCGACGCCCGCTTCACCGGCCACGGCGACCGAAAGGCGCAGGACGTCCTCGGCGAGGTCTACGAGTATTTCCTGGAGCGCTTCGCCCGCGCCGAGGGGAAACGTGCCGGCGAGTTCTACACCCCGTCCAGCGTGGTGCGGGTCCTCGTCGAGGTGCTGGAGCCCTACTCCGGACGGGTATACGACCCCTGCTGCGGCTCCGGCGGCATGTTCGTGCAGTCGAAGAAGTTCGTCGAGGCCCGCGCCGGCCGCGAACACACCCATGACATCGCCATCTACGGCCAGGAGGCGAACGAGCGCACGTGGCGGTTGGCGAAAATGAACCTCGCCATCCACGGCATGGACCCCGTGGGCATCGCCGACCGCTGGGCCGACACGTTCTTCGACGACAAGCATCCGGACATGCGGGCCGACTTCATCATGGCCAACCCACCGTTCAACATGAGTGACTGGGCGCGCCGCGAGACCGACCCACGCTGGCGCTACGGGGTGCCGCCGCAGAGCAACGCCAACTACGCCTGGCTCCAGCACATGCTCTTCAAACTCGGCGACCGGGGCAGCGCCGGCATCGTCCTGGCCAACGGCTCGATGTCCTCGAAGCAGTCCGGCGAAGGCGAGATCCGCCGCGGGATGGTCGAGGCGGACCTGGTGGCGTGCATGGTCGCCCTCCCGCCGAACCTCTTCCGCACCACCGCGATTCCCGCCTGCCTGTGGTTCCTGACCAAGGACAAGAGCCCGCAGGGCGCGCGCGCGCTGACCGACCGTCGCGGCGAGACCCTCTTCATCGACGCCCGCGCCCTCGGCACGATGGTGGACCGCACCGAGCGCATCCTCACCGAGGACGACATAGCGAAGATCGCTGACACATACCACGCCTGGCGCGGCACCAGGTCCGCCAAAACCAAGGGCCAGACGTACGAGAACGAACCCGGCTTCTGCTACTCCGCAAAGCTCGACGAAGTGGCCGCCCACGACCACGTCCTCACCCCCGGCAGGTACGTTGGCGCTGCCGAAGCCGAAGAGGACCCGGACGCCGAGCCACTGGCCGACCGCATCGACCGCCTCACCAAGGAGTTGTACGCCCACTTCGACGAATCGGCCCGACTCGAAGCAGTCGTCCGCGACCAGCTCGGGAGGCTCGATGTCTGAGTGGCCAGTTGTTCGTTTCGAGGACCTGGCAGCTCGCGAAAAGAGCGCCATCTCGAAGCCGTATGGCTCCGCCTTCACCGCAAAGGATTACGTCGATGTCGGCGTACCCATGGTGCGAGGGGTCAACCTGGGAACGGGAAGATTTGCGGACGACAACTTCGTCTACATCTCTGACAGCAAGGCAAATCAAATCCCCGGCGCCAATCTACAAGGGGGTGATCTCGTGTTTACACATCGGGGCGTCATCGGCCAAGTCGCCATGGTTCCGCGTTCGCCGAGGTTTCCTCGATACGTTCTCTCGACAAGCCAGGTCAAGGCTCGACTTGATTCGAACCTCGCGCTTCCAGAGTTCTACCTGTACTGGTTCCTGTCACCCGCCGGCCAGCGCGCACTACTCAGCAGAATCTCGACCGTTGGGGTGCCCGGTCTGGCCCAGCCCGTTGCAACGATAAAGGCTACCCGAGTTCCCCATCCTCCGATGAAAGTACAGCGATCGATAACAGATGTCCTCGGCTCACTGGATGAAAAGATTGCGGTCAACGACAGAGTTGCATCGATGGCCGATGCACTAACTGTGTCCCTCTTTCAAATCTGGGTTCAACGGGAAGAGCTCAGTACCACCTCCCTGCGGGAGGTTGCCACCGTGGTGCTAGGCGGGACACCGGACCGCAGCGTCCCGGAGTACTGGACCAGCGGAACCGTCAACTGGGTCAACTCGGGTAGCGCGAACCTGCTTCGCATCATGAAACCCTCAGCGCGCATAACGGAACTGGCATTGCAGAAGAGCGCGGCGAAGATGATGCCCCAAGGGGCAACAGTCCTTGCAATCACCGGCGCCACACTTGGTCAAGTCTCTCGGCTCGAAATCGCGTCGAGCGGAAACCAATCCCTGGTAGGCGCATGGGTCGACAATCCCGCACTTAATGATTGGCTGTACTTCTGGGTGCGACAAAACATCGGAGATCTAACCCGGCATGCGACGGGGGGCGCTCAGCAACACATCAACAAGGGCGTGGTCGAGAGCATGACAGTCGCGCTGCCCTCATCAGATGTGCTGGGTTCCTGGCATGAAGCCGTCCGACCACTTATGGATACGATTGCTGAGACGCTGAGGGAAAACGCGACGCTCGCTGAACTACGGAACACGCTGTTGCCGGAGTTGATGTCGGGGCGGCTGCGGATCAAGGATGCCGAGAAGGTTGTTGAAGAAGCGGTTTAGGTAACGAAAGACTCTGGGGAGGGTGGGGATGGGATTGGACGGGCGGATGAACGAGGCGGGCTGGGAGGCGCTCGCGCTGGAAGAGCTCGGCGAACTCGGGTGGGAGCCCGGGATCGGTAAGGACGTCGCGCCGGGATCGGGGCAGCGACAATCGTGGGCCGATCTGGTGCTCATCGAGGACCTCCGTGCCGCAGTCGAGCGCCTCAACCCCGACCTGCCGCCTGTGGCAGTCGCCGACGCGGTGCGGGCCGCCACCGATGTGGCCTCCCGGGAGGCACTCGCCGAGAATCGGGAGGCACACAAGCGGCTCGTCCACGGGATCCGCTCGGTCGTCTACACCGACGCGTTCGGCGCCGAGCACAACCCCACCGTACGCCTGGCCGACCTGCACGACCCCGACCGCAACGTCTACCGGGCGATCAGCCAGGTCACGGTCATCGACGGCGACGCCCGGCGCCGGTTCGACATCGTGCTCTACCTCAACGGCCTGCCCGTCGCCATCGTTGAGCTGAAGAACGCCGCCGACGAGAACGCCACCCTGCCCGGCGCGCACGCCCAGCTCCAGACATACCTCGCGGAGTTCCCGCTGGCGTTCCGGCATGTCGTGCTTTGCCTGATCTCCGACGGGATCACCGCGAAGTACGGCACCCCGTTCACCCCCTACGAGCACTTCGCACCGTGGAACATCAACGACGAGGGTGAACGCGTCGACACCAGCTCCCCCGAGTACGACGGCCCGGAGGCGCTGACCGTTGCCCTCCACGGCCTGTTCAACCAGCGGCGTTTCCTGGAGTTGACCTCCGGGTTCGTCAACTTCACCTCGACGACCAAACGGATCGCCAAGGCCCATCAGCACTTCGCCGTCATCCGGGCCCTCGGGTGCATCGTGCGAGCGGCGCAGGGCGATGGAAAGGCGGGCGTCGTCTGGCACACCCAGGGCTCCGGTAAGTCCGAGGAGATGGTGTGTACGGCAGCGCTGACCGTCCGCCATCCTGCCCTGAAGAACCCGACCATCGTGGTGCTCACCGACCGGACCGACCTCGATGACCAGCTCTTCGACACGTTCCAGGAGAGTCAGGGCCTGCTTGGTCAGGAGCCGATCCAGGCCGACAGCCGCGCCGAGCTGCGGTCAGAGCTGTCGAACCGGAACGCCGGCGGCATCATCTTCACGACGTTGCAGAAGTTCGGGCGTACAAAAGAGGAACGGGAGGCCGGAAGGCCACATCCGCTCCTCTCTGACCGCCGCAACATCCTGGTGATCGTTGACGAGGCGCACCGCAGCCACTACGACAGCCTGGACGGCTACGCCCGGCACCTGCGCGACGCGCTGCCGCACGCCACCTTCATCGCCTTCACCGGCACCCCGATCGCCACCGCCGAGGTGAACACCCGCGCCGTCTTCGGCGACTACATCGACGTGTACGACCTCAAACGTGCCGTCGACGACGACGCGACGGTACGCGTCTATCACGAGCCGCGGATCATCCCGGTGTCGCTGCCACCGGAGATGGATCCGGAGAGCATCGATGAAGAGGTGGAGAGGCTCACTGCCAGCCTGGACGACGCGGAGCGGCGCAAGGCCGAGGCGTACGTGACCACCATGAACACCATCTACGGCGCCCCCGACCGGGTCGAGAAGCTCGCGAAGGACCTGGTCGAGCACTGGGAGAGGCGGCGCGAGCTGATGCGTCCGCAGCTCGGCGTGCCGGGCAAGGCCATGCTCGTCTGTGCGACCCGGGAGATCTGCGTCCGCGTCTTCGACGCCGTCAGGGAGCTGCGGCCCGACTGGGCGGACCCGGCCGTCGACAAGGGCAAGATGAAGATCGTCTTCCACGGTGTGCCGAGCGACAAGGAGGTGCTGCGCCCGCATCACCTGCGCCCGTCGCAACAGAAGACCGTCCAGGCCCGCGCCAAGGACCCGGATGACGAGCTGGAGCTGCTCATCGTGCATTCGATGCTGCTCACCGGCTACGACGCACCCCCCATCCACACCATTTACATGGATCGGCGGATGAAGGGTGCCAACCTGATGCAGGCGTTGGCGCGGGTCAACCGGCGTTTCCGAGAGAAGCAGGACGGCCTGCTGGTGGGCTACGCCCCGCTGACCGAGAACCTGCGGAAGGCGCTCACCGAGTACACCCCCAGCGACCAGGAGGACCAGACCCTCGGCAGGGAGATCGACCGGGCGATCAGCGAGGTGCACAACGAGATCTCCGTCATCGAGGCCATGTTGGCGCCGGTGAAGTGGCGGGCGATCCTCGACGACAAGAAGAACCCGACCCGCTGGCTTCGGGCGGTACGGAAGGCCGCCAACTTCCTGCGCGACCCGCGGACCCCCGGCAACCTGGCGGAGCCAGGCGCGAAGCCGCTGCATCAGCGGTTCCGCGAATCGGCGGGCCGGCTGGAACGCTTCTACGCGCTCTGCGCCACCAGCCGCGACTTCATCGGACGTGCCGGCGACATCCAGCGCCTACGCCGCGACATCCACTACTTCCGCGACGTCCGGGTCTGGATCGTCAAGGAGGAGGCCGCCGACCGGGAGGCCAAGGGCCTGCCCAACACGGCCGAGGTGGAACGCTACCTGTCCCAGCTCGCCGCCGAGGTGGTTGACGCAGCCGACATCACCGACATCTACGAGGAGGCGGGTCTCGGCAAGCTCGACATCACCGAGCTCAACGGGGTGGCGTTGCAGCGCCTGCAGAACTCGGAGACCCCGCATCTGGCCGTCTCGGCGCTGCGGCGCCTGATCCAACAGAAGATGCGCGAGGTCACCAAGCACAACGTGGTCCGCCAGGAACGCTTCTCCGCCCAGCTTGAAGACCTGATGAACCGCTACATGCGTCAGCAGCTGACCAGCGCGCAGCTGATCGTCGAGCTGGTCGAGCTGGCCAAGGAGGTGTCCGCGGACGCCCGGCGCGGCCAGCGGTTCGACCCTCCGCTCAACCACGCCGAACTGGCCTTCTATGACGCCGTCGCCCAGAACGGCGCGGCCACCGAGCTCATGGGGATCGGCAAACTGGCGGAGATCGCCCGGGAACTGGTCAAGTCGATCCAGTCGTCGATCACGGTGGACTGGTTCTCCCGCGAACCAGTACGCGCCAAGCTCCGTACCCACATCCGCCGTCTGCTGGCCCGCTACGACTACCCACCGGACCACGAGCGTGCCGCCATCGACCTGGTCATCCGCCAAATGGAGACCTTCGCCAACGAGTGGACACCCGGCGGGCAAGCGTCGGAGCGCTGACAACGCCACAGGATCGCCAGGCACTCGTATACGACGATCAGATTGGACGTGAGATCTCGAAGGCACAGCCCCAGGAGAGAGTGACGCCAGCCCCGCTGTGGCCGTAGTTGTGGATCACCCTGGCGCCATCGAGTTGCTCTTCTTCGATCCTGACGTTTGGCCGTGTGGGGCGTAGGCCGACCCGGTGCTCGACGACCTGGACGTTACGGAGACGTGGCTCGATTTCCGCGCAGCGGGCAAGTATGGCCGCAGCAGTGCCTGAGTCGGGCTCCTGGCTACACTCACCAGGTTGGGCGGTGCCGCCGAGGACCAAAGTCTCGCCCTGCGGATAGAAGTGCAACAGGTCGGGCGAGAGCCCGGTGTCTTCCGAGAAGAACTCCGTGATGCCGGGGTTCTCGACCACGACGAGTTGCCCGCGGATCGGGGTCAGGTTGGGGTCGGGTACGAGGTCGCGGGCGCCCATTCCGGAGCAGTTGACGATCAGTGGGGCAACCTGAACGGCCTCGCCAAGTGCATCGATTCGACGGATATCGATCATCCCACCGGCTGCCTTCAGTCGTCCGCGCAGGTAGCCAAGGTAGACCGGCATGTCGACCAGCGGTGCCCTGTACCGCCAGCCGGTGGCAAAGCTGTCCGGCAGTTCGCTCGGCTCGCACATCCGGAACCCGTCGAGCTGATCGCCCCACTCCGGCGGTTCGACGGGCTTGCGGGACGCCTCGATTCCGGAGACGAGCCGGACCCCGGTCGCCGGATCGGTGGCGAGCTGCCGCAGCACGTCGAGTGTCTGGGCGCTCCAGACGCGTACCCGGTCGACGGGTTCGACGAGGTAAGGGCCCCACATCGCGCCTGCGGCGTACGAGGTGGTTCGCTCGGGTGGCTCGGCGGCCCAGATTTTGACCCGTAGTCCGGCTTCGGCGAGGCAGACGGCGGTGGTGAGGCCGGATACGCCGGCTCCGATGACCAGGGCGTCGAAATCGGTGCGGGTCATCGTTTTACCGTAGTGTCAGGTTGGTTGGCGCGCGAGCGCGTTCTCAAGGTCGGGGAGCAGGTCAGAGACGCCCTGGTTCCGCTTCCGTCGGCGGAGTTCCTGCGCGAGCGTGCCGAGCAGGGCGGTGCTACGGGGTGAGCGGACTTGCTCGAGCCGGGGCAGGGCCATCCGCGTTACGGTACAGGCGTCGTCGAGTTTGCCGTGGGCGGTGTAGCCAAGAGCGAGCCAGGCGCCTTCGTAAAGGGCCCGCCGCTGGTAGGGCACGTCCGATCGACGGGCGTACGCGCCGGTCCGCAGGAGTGCCTCGCCCTTGCGGAGCAGGGCTTTCCCGTCGCTTGCTCGCCCGTTCGCCACGACCTGCCGTCCGGCGAGGATCATCGCGTAGCCGACCTGGCAGTCGAGGTGGTTGGGAGTCAGGTAGTACATCCACTCCGGGTCGCAGTCGGGATGCCGCCTCGCGAGGTGGTCACGGGCTTCCGTCCAGGCATGCTCGCACTGGTCGACCTGCCCGGCGGCGGCGTGGGCGAACGCGAGGCGGGACAGAACGGATGCCTGGACGCTCGCGGCAGACCGGTCGGCGACCCGGCGGGCGGCGCTGCCGAGGCGCAGGCCGTCGTCGGCGTCGCCGTGTGAGGCGGCCTGGAAGGACAGGTCGGCCAGGATGTGCGCTTCCATGGCCCGGTATCCGGCGTCATGGGCGGCGCGTAGGCCGGTGAAAAAGTAGCGCTGGGCGAGACCCTGCTGTCCGGCGTCGAATGCCTTCCAGCCGGCGAGTTGGGCGAGGTCGGCGAGGGCGACCAGGAGTCGGCGGGTCGTGGCGTCCGTGTGGCCGCCGTCGCGGAGTACGAGCAGGACCGCGCGGACCTGGGCGCCGACGTAGCCGAGGCCGGCCGCGCCGCCGCGCTCGTCGTCGAGCAGTTGTAGGCGCGGCACGCTGGCTTCGATCTGGTCGACGAGAGGGTCGTCCGGTGTCGCGGTCGGAAGGGCGGTCCCGTTCGCCGGAAGGTGCAAGCCGAGGTAGATGTTGACGGCCTGGGCGAGGGCTGCCCCGGAGACGGAGAGGAACATCCTCCTGTCCACCAGTCCTCCCAACAGCCAGTCCTCGGCGACCAGCATGGTGCTCGCGAGTGTCCACGGCCCGTCCATGCCGGTGCTGGCCGCCATTACCAGCGTGCCATCCGCGGTGTCCAGCTGCCCGTGCCATAGGTCCCCTGCGGTCACGATGCGGCCAAGGCGCCGGGAGATGACGTACGCGGTCAGCGCTGGCAGCGGCGGGCGGGGGATGCCGCCGGCATCGCGCCAGTGGTAGGGCGCGGTTTCGGCGAGTGTGCCGGGTCCGAAGAGTCGGTTGATCTCTCGTGCGAGGGTGCGCGGGGTGAGGCCAGCTTCGGCCATGTGCGCGGCGAGGGTCTGGTTGGTGCGGTCGGGTGGCGATCCCATCGACTCCTCCGCAGGGTCAACCGACAGTACCGCGAAGGTACCGGATCGTGTTGGCCGCTGTGGCCCATGGAATTGACGCTCTTGACGGTTCTATCCCCTGCCCGAGCGGTGCCGGTTCGCGGTCTGCTGAATGCGTCCCCGCCGGCGCACCGCCAGGAAGGCTGCGCCGGCGGGTGAACCCCGACGGGCGAGCGGAGGACCTGATGCGTACTTCGGCGATGACCCAGACCAAACCTCCATGGGACTGGGAGTTCGACTGGCACCTCACGAACCGCTGCAACTTCTTCTGCGAGTACTGCCACCCGCAGATCCGCTACGTGCTCAACCGCAAGCACCTTGACGAGCCGGCCCCGGAGCTGGTAGTCCAGCGCTTCGACGAGCTGGGCAAGGTCTGTCTGGTGCACATGTCCGGTGGCGAGCCGTTCATGTTCCCCGGCTTCGTCGAGCTGTGCCGGGGGCTGGCCGGAAACCACTTCATCAGCATCAACACCAACCTCGCTTCCGACGACGTAACGGAGTTCGCCGAGCGTGTCCCGGCGGGCCGGGTGGCGAAGATCGTCGCCGCGATCCACCAGCCCGAACGCGAGCTGCGCGGTCTGGAACTCGACGCCTACGCCCGCAACTACCTGATCCTGCGGCGCGGCGGCTTCGACGTCACCGCCCTGTACGTGCTGTACCCGCCGCTGCTCGGCCGGTTCGCCGCCGACCTGGACCGGCTGCGCGAGCTGGGTGTGGACCACGTCCGGGCCAAGGTGTTCAAGGGCGTGTACGAGGGCGTCCGCTATCCGGAGGGCTACACCGACGAGCAGAAGGCACTCGTCTTAGCCAACTCCGGCGAGTACGTCTTCAACCGGCCCTACCTCGACGGGATGCTCTCCTTCCGAGGCCAGGCGTGCACCGCCGGTGTCACCTCGTTCAAGGTCACCGTCACCGGTGACGTACGCCGATGCGCTTCCGTGCCCACCGGCTACGGAAATCTCTACGACGGCACCTTCCGGCCCGCCGACGTCAACGAGCCGTGCCCCGCCAAGCGGGTTCTGGTCCTGTCGCAGTGTCTGTCCTACCTCGTCGACCCTCCAGCCCGCCCTGAACCGGGCGTCGACCCGGACGACCTCTGACCTTCGAAGGGCCTCCCATGCAGATCTCGATCCGTCATGCCTGCGACGACCCGGACGACCAGCCGTTCGACGTCGCCGAACGCAAGGGCATCGGCCACCCGGACAGCCTCGCCGACCTGGTCGCCGACGCCTTCTCCCAGCGCTACTCGTCCTGGTGCCTGCGCGAGTTCGGTGCCATCCCCAACCACTGGGTCGACAAAGTGAACCTCGTCGGCGCCGCCGCCGACGTCCGCTTCGGTGGCTTCGATATCCTCAAGCCGGCCGACTGCTACCTCTTCGGGAAGATCACTGACCAGGTCGGTGACACGCAGGTGCCGATCGAGGAGATCTTCCGGGCCGTCGTCCTCGACGTCCTGCCGGCCGCGCTCGGTGACCGCCGCATCCTCGAACACCTGCGCCTGCACATCAACAACACGCGCGGCACCGCCGTCGACCACGACCCGAGGTTCTACCGCCCCGAAGCGGCGCTGGACATCAACGCAGTGCTCGCGACGGAGTCCGTCGCCAACGACACCGTGGTCTGCGTCGGCACCAGCCGGCGCGGCCTCGCCGCCGATCTCGCGATACGGCTCGAACGGCGACTCACCAGCGAAGGATTCCGGCAGGTCGTGGCTACTGCCGGGACCGACGTGAAGGTCATGGTGGTTCGAATCGGCTCCGCGCTGGAGGTCACGGCTGCCGTGCCGTTCCATCCCGAACTGGTCGGCTCATGGCAGGCGTACCGAGAGACACTCGGCGAGGCGCAGAGCATTGTCTCCGCCGAGCTGAAGTCCCTGCTCGACCAGGATTCCCGAGCCCGGGACGTGACCGGCCTGTCGCTGCACCTCAACACGAAGGATGTGCCGGGTCGCGGCTATCTTGCACCGTTCGGCACCTCGCTCGGCAAGGGCGACTGCGGCGCGGTCGGGCGCGGCAACCGGTACAGCGGCGTCATCGAGCCGCTGCGCCCGGCGAGCGGCGAGGCGCCCGCCGGCAAGAACCCGGTCCACCACGCCGGCAAGATCTACACCGCCATCGCCGCCGAAGCGGCCGAGCGGGTGCTGGCCGAAACCTCGGTGTATGCCGAGGTCACGATCGCCGCCCGCAACGGTGGCCAGCTCGACGCTCCGGCACACGTCCTGGTTTCGGTGGACCGTGAGGTCGACGCCATCGCCGAGGCCGAGATTGAAGAGGTGGTGCGGCGCGTCGTCGCCGGGGCCTCGACCTTCGCCACTCGCTTCCTCGCCGCCGAACCGCTGGCACGATTCCGGGACGGAGCCCCGCTATGACGACGAAGACCCTGTCCGAGGTGCACCAACGACACATCGCCGCCCTCCGCGACCAGCCCGCGGTCATCGACGCGGAAGGTTTACGCATCGGCTCGCAGTACGTGATGTTCTTCGCCGAGGCCGACCTGATGCGCGAGCACGTCACCCGCCTCACCGAGGGTTTCACCCGCCCCAATGTGTTGGAGGTTGGGCTCGGTCTCGGTGTGTTCGCCGCCCAGCTATCGAGGCGTGAAATCGGCTCGTACACGGCGATCGAACCGCACCCCGGCGTGGCGCTGATGGCTCGCACGCGGGTGGTCGAAACCCTCGACGCACCGGCACGGGTCTACGCCGACCCGTGGCAGCTCGTGACGCTGCCGACCGGCGTCTTCGATGCGATCATGTACGACACCTGGCCGCCGGACGGACACGCTGACTCCGACTTCGCCGAGTTCGTCGCCGACGTCGCGTTGCGCTGCCTCCGTCCGGGTGGCCGGTTCAGCTTCTTCCACAGCGGCACCTCGATCGGCCCGGCCCGCCGCGCGGTCCTCGACCGGCACTTCGCGGCCTGGACCGCCAGCCCGCACACCATGCCAGCCGAGCAGACCCCGCCGCACTGGACCAAACCCAGCCGAGACTTCCTGATCCCGATCGCCATGAAAGGCGGCGCCTGATGACATCGCCGATCGCGCCGGCGGTCTCCGCGCAGCAGATTGACCGGTTCGCCACCCACGGGTACCTCGTCCTGCCGGACCTGATCCCGCCCGCCACCATCCAGGACCTGCGGGTCGAGGCCGACACACTCCTCGGCCACCGGCTCGCCCGGATGGTCGCCACCAGAACGCTCGACCCACGCGTCACCTGGTGGCGCCTGGCCAGCGGCGACCCGTACGTCCTCAAGGTCAAACCTGTGGTCGACCTGTCCCCGGCCGCCACGGCGGTTGCCGACAGCCCCGGGCTGCGCGCCGTCGTCGCCGACCTGCTCGGCACGCCCCCGACACTGATGGACAACAAGCTCATGTACAAGCAGAGCGTCGACATCACCGCCGGATGGGCGGCGCTACCGGTGCTCGGCGAAGAGGTCCGCAAGCACACCGACGCCGCCTACTACGCGACACGCGGCTACCCCCGGGTGCTCACCGTCGCCGTCTGCCTCGATCCCTGCACCGAAACGGCCGGTGCGCTGCGGGTCTGGCCCGGCAGCCACCGCCACACGATCGAGATGATCCCGACCGACAACCAGGGACCCGTCGTACCCGACACCGCCGCGCCCGACACCGCCGCCGTGACTCTGATAGCCGAGCCCGGTGCGGTCCTGATCTGGGACGCCGCCCTGGTCCACGCCAGCGGACCGAACACCTCGGGCCACCCGCGCCGGCTGCTCGTGCTCGGCTACAGCCCCGCCCGCCCAGACGACGGGAAACCGCGATGAAGATCCTCATGCTCGGCGGCACCCGATTCGTAGGCCGGCACATCGTGGAGGAATGCCTCCGACGCGGAGACGACGTCACCGTGCTCTACCGGGGCCGCTCACCATCGCCCTTCGCCGGAATCGCCCACCACGTCCTGACCGACCGGCGCGCACCAACCCTCGAAGCCGCCGCCGTCCTCGCCGAACCGTGGGACGCGGTCATCGACACCAGCGCCCGCGACGTCGACGACCTGCGCCAAGTCCTGCCCCTGATCGGCAACGTCGGACAATACATTCTGGTCTCCACCTGCGGGGTTTACCGCAGAGCGCCCAGCCGACACGGCCTGACCGAACGGGCCCCCACGATCGAGGCTGACGTCTCCCACCCGGTACACGCCTCCGCCACCCGCAAGCTCCGCTGCGAGCGATACCTTCGACGCCGCCTCGACCGAACCAACACACCCCTACTCATTGCCCGCCTCGGCCTGGTCATCGGCCGATACGACGACAGCGATCGCCTCGCCTACTGGCTGGAACGCGCGCTGCGCGGCGGCGACGTCCTGGTCCCGATGGACGACCGCCAGGCCATCCAACTCATCGACGCCACCGACGCCGCCCACTTCCTGCGCAACGCCGCAGCCCGGCAACTTACCGGCGTCGTCAACGTCGCCGGCGCCCGAACCAATGCCCGAACCCTGGTGGACACGGTCCTGACCCGTGCTGGCCGAGCCGTCACCGCTTGCCGGGTGGGCGAGGCCTTCGCCCTCACCCACCGAGTACGCCCATGGACCGAAATCCCGCTGTGGCTGCCCGCCAGCAGCCCCGAACTGGCGCTCATGTCGGTCGACAACAGCCGCGCCACCAGCGCCGGCCTCACCCTCCGACCCCTGCCCGACAGCATCACCGATGCGCTCGGCTGGCAGGCGCTACGACGCGGCTGGTCACAGCGCTGGCTCGATCACGCCCGTGAGCGGAACCTGATCCAGCGGTGGAGGGGATGAGGCATGCTGCCCTACACCCAACCCGCGCCGTACCACTCGCAATGGGGCGAGGACCGCTGGCTCGCCGAGAACTATTATCTCCCGGCGCACGGAGTCTTCGTCGACATCGGCGCGGGTGACGGCGTACGTGGCAGCAACAGCCTGTACTTCGAAAACCTCGGCTGGCGCGGACTCTGCGTGGACGCCGACCCCCGCAACCACCAACAACTCCGGCAGCGCTGCTGCGCCGTGGACACCTGCGCGGTATCCGCCACCCCCGGGCTCTGGCCATTCGGCATGTACACCCACAAACCCTCGTGGTCTGGCCTGCAACGGCGCGGCACCGACTACCAAGAGATCCTCGTCGCCTGCCGGCCTCTGGAAGACCTCCTCGACCAGTGGTGCATCGACCAGATCGACCTGCTCAGCATCGACGTCGAAGGCACCGAACTCGACGTCTGGGACTCCTTCGACCACACCCGGCACCGGCCGACCATCGTCATCGTCGAATTCGACAACGACCACCCCGACCGGCAGCGCCGCACCATCCAGCGCCACCTCGGCCCAGACACCTACGAACTGGTCCACGAGACACCAGCGAACCTCATCCTGCTCCGAACAGACCGACCATGGCGGCGACGCCAATGAACAGGCCCGGACTCTCGATCAAGCAGCTACTACCCGCCGGCAAGGTGATCGTTGTCTGCGGTCGCGCCGACGACGCGGCAGCCTGGCAAGACCTGCTCGGCCCAACCCGTTGCCTTGCCCTCGCCCTGGACGACGCACCGCCCGAAACCCGACGCCGGACGCTGCGCGGCGCGTCCGAACAACTCGCGTGGCAACACCACGCCATCGCCGGGCTCGACGGCTCCGGCTGGCTCGCCGGGCCGGCGGACGCTTTCGACCCCGACAACACCGCGACGCTCGTCTTGCCCGACCCGCTCGATCCGCCGCGTGCCGGCATCCGGAGACGGATCGGTGTCAGGCCGCCTGCGTGGCGGCTCTTCGAGGACAAGACCGTGGTCGACACGCTCTGGGACGCCGCCGGTGTCCCCCGAGCACGGTCGATCGTCAGCGACGGCACCGCCGATCTCGCCATGCTTGGAGCGATCGTCGATCAAGGCACCGGAGTCGTCTGCTCCTGTCAGCGAGTCGGTGCCGGACCGTCGGCCGGCGGCGACGGCATCTGGTGGTGGCGCAACGGTCCACCACCGACAACCATCCCCACCGAGCCCGGAACCTGGCGAGTTCGGCTGATGCCGCTCCTCGAAGGAGCCCCGATACGCCTGCACGGCCTGGCCCTCACCACCAGGGTCGTCCCCTTCCCGCCCATGGAACTTGTGACGCTTGCCCGGCCTGAGCGAGGGACTTTCCTCTGCGCTGGTGCTGTTCCCACTCTCGGTCACGCTGCCGACCTCGTCGCCCAGACCGAGCAGATCGGGACTGGTCTGCGCGAGCGCCTCGGTTACTGCGGCGGCTTCTCCGTTGACGGCATTCTCACCGCCAGCGGGTTCCTCCCCACCGACTTCAACGCCCGGCTCACCTCCGCTATGGAGGCGGCGCCTTCCGAACGTCGAGTCCTGCTCCACGCGGTCAATCTGCTCGCGAGGGATGGATTCGAGCCCGACATCAGCGCTGTCGAGGAACTGGTGGAAAAGACCTTTACCGCAGGCACCACCTGCACGATCTTTGGTGCCGCCACGCACGCCGACGAGACGGCCTCTCGGGTAGCGCTCCGTTGGGATGGCGACCGGCTGGTCGCCGATCCGAGGGGGGCCGATGGAGCTCTCGTCCTCACCCCGTCCACGCGCGGCTGGCTGCTGACCGCGACCCTTGCCACCGACCGGCTCCCGATCGGTGGCCGGGTCGGACCCTGGGCGCCCGAGGTCTTCCGGATCAGCGACGAGGCCCTCGGCACCAACTTCGGCCACCTCGCACCACCATTCGACACGCGCCCTGTAGTAGCCCGATCCAGCTCTACGTCGGTGAATCGCTTTACAGCAGCCGAAGTAGCGCGACGTACCTCCGCGCAATAGGGCCGCATGAACTCGCAGACGAACGGTGATGGGATTGCAGCGCATGACGACCGAAGGTATTTGAGCGCGGTCGCGGCCAGATGAGGTATTCGGAGCCTTGTGTCGCCGCTGACTCGACAGATTCCCATCGTGACCCAGGATCCTCGATGCCCGGCAACGCCGAATCGACCCGCCGTCACAGCCTGACTGCACCCTGGTAGGTGGTGGGCTTGAAGGATCCTCGGAATCTACACGTCGCCTTTGGTGCGATGAAGGTGCCCGCCCAACGGGTCTACTCGTCTCCGGGGAGTTTCAAGGGCTCGTCTTCGTTGGACGGAAGCAGCTGAAGAATTTGACCGGAAGACGTCATGAGGTAGCGAATTTCGGTGTCGCCATCCACTCTGGGTGGGGAGACCTGGGCACGGAGCTGCTCTTGCCGGGCCACCACCGATTTGTCGGAGTCGTACCATCGGCCCTTGAGTTCGATTTGGGTGAGGCGCTCGGTCAGTCCAGCCGAAATTGTGTCAGCCTCGTCCAACTGATGCACCTGCGACTCCAAGAACTTGCGCAGCGCGGCGAAAGGGTTATTGGGGTCGGCAAGGGCGTTTGCTGCAGCGTCGGCGACCATTGCCTTGCGTCGTATCGCAATGGCTGCTCGCGCCAAGTGAAGCTCCCGGAAGAAGTGGTCCGCTTCCTTCACCTTTCCGCCGAGCGCGTCCTCCAGCCGTCGATAGTCGACCTTGCCGTCGGCGTCCGCTAGTTCGTCGATGACACTGCGGAACTTCTCCAAGAACTGCTGAGAGCGGTGGAACTCGTCGTACGCGCTCTTCAATGCAAGCTCAAGATTCGGATTGCGGCCGTCAAGCATTAGACTGATCGCGCGGGACAACTGATCATCTGCGGATCGTTGATCCTTGATCCGTTCGATGTAGTGGCGCTCCTCTTGCCGGCCGAGGATGGCCTCGACTCGCCGCTGATGCGCCCGCTGTTCACGTTGAGTCAACATTTCCATTGCCATGACGGTTCCGGCGACGGCCAGGACGGGCCAACCGGCTGCAACTGCCCCGCCGGCTGCGACAGGCTTCAGCACGGCCTGGTTCGTGATCCTCCTGCCACTGCGGGCAAATCCTCTGAACCCGGAGGTTCCGGCGGCTTTTACGAGCTCTGCACCCTTCGGCAGCACTACACGAAACAGTGTCGGACTTTCCGGGTTGAGGGCGTTGACTATCCCGACCATCGCCTGTTGAGCCGCCGCGTTCACGGGCACAGTGCGGAATTTCGCGATGTCCGACTCGCTCACCGGGTAGTACTCAACGGCGACTGGCACTGCTGCGGCTTCGAGTGCATCCCAGATCGCAGTCGGCGTCGAGCCGGCGGATCGGAAAACGTCATTGGGAACCAAAAGCCCTGCTGGAGGAAAGTCGAGGTCACTTACGGAGATGGGGCCTGACACCACTCCTGTTCGCGGGACACGGGCCCGTCGCGAGAATCGCCAGATGAGCCCTGCGGCGATCACTGCGATGGCCACGACGGCGATCAACGTAGGAAGCATGACCATGAGGCTAGTCATGTCATCCAACAGATGGTGGTGTGGCAGACACCGAACGCCTCATCCGGTCATCGGCTACTTGCGGCGACGTCTGCTGCTACGTCATCAGGTCAAGCGGTCGAGTGCGGTTCGCAGGCGAGCCAAGGTTCGTTCGCGTCCGAGGACTTCGATCGACTCGAACAGCGGCAGCCCGACGGTGCGGCCGGTCACCGCGACCCGTACCGGCGCCTGCGTCTTACCGAGCTTGAGTCCCCGCTCGGCGCCGATCGCCTCCAGCGTGGACTTGAGCACCTCGGCTCGCCACTCGCACGTCTCATATGCCCCGACCACGGCGGTCAGCAGCGCCGGGGCGTCGGCCTTCATGGCCTTCGCCCACGCCGCCTCATCGGCGACCGGCTCATCCAGGAACAAGAAGTCGATCATCGGCACGATCTCGGAGAGAACCGCGATCCGGGTCTGCGCAAGTTCGGCGACAGCAGCGAACGCCTTAGTGTCGTACGCCTCCGGCCGCCACGGCGCGGAACCAGCGCTCAACCACGGCTGGCACGCCTCGACAAACTCCTCCACCGACAACGCCCGGATGTAGTCCCCGTTGAAGGCCCGCAGCTTCTTCACATCGAAGAACGCCGGCGAGGGGTTGACATCCTCCAGCCGGAACTCCGCCACAATGTCATCCCAGGGCAGAATCTCACGGTCACCCGAGGGTGCCCACCCGAGCAACATCAGGTAGTTCCGCATCGCCTCGGCGAGGTAGCCCTCGGCGCGGAAGTCCTCCAGGGCTACCCGGTCTCGGCGCTTGGACAGCTTCTGCCGCTTCTCGTTGACCAGGATCGGCGCGTGCACCCACACCGGTGGCTCAGCTCCCAGCGCCTCCGACAGCAGCTGCTGCTTCGGCGCGTTCGGCAGGTGCTCCTCTGCCCGGATCACGTGGGTGATGCCCATGACCATGTCGTCGACCACGTTCGCCAGGAGGAAGACCGGCGACCCGTCGCTGCGGGCGATCACGAAGTCCTCGATCAGCGCGTTGTCGAAGGTCGGCTTGCCGCGTACCAGGTCGACGATCACAGTCGAGCCATCGCCCGGCGTACGGAACCGCAACGCGCGACCTTCCCCGGCGGTCAGTCCACGGTCCCAGCAGAAGCCGTCGTAGCCCTTGTGCTCGCTGCCCGTCCGCGCGATGACCTGATCCCGGGGGCAGTCGCAATAGTAGGCGCGCCCGGCGGCGAGGAGCCGCTCGATGGCCTCGCGGTGGTGCTGGGCGTAGTCGGACTGGAACAGCGGGCCCTCGTACTCACTCGGGCCGATCCCGAGCCACGCCATCGCGTCGAGAATGCCCTGGACCCACTCCGGGCGGTTCCGCGCCGCGTCCGTGTCCTCGATCCGCAGCACCATCGTTCCGCCCGACTGTCGGGCCAGCACCCAGTTAAACAGGACGGACCGGGCATTGCCGACGTGGAACATGCCCGTCGGGGAAGGCGCGAAGCGCACGCGGAGATCGGAACTGGCCACGGATAGCAGGCTACCGAACCACCGAGGTACAGCCTTACCTATATCCGGCTCGAAGCTTCCAGGATCGGGAAGCCGCACTCGTCCCGGAGGGCCAGCGCAGGCATGATCGGCTTGCCGCTACCCGGCTTGGCTACTTGCGCCACCAGGCGGCCCTGCCGCGCATGCCGTGGTGCCACGTGTCGGCTTGGAGTCGGGCGTGGTCGATGACCTGCTGGTCGCGTTGTGAGCGGTACTCGCGGTAGGGCTGGAGTGGGTTCCAGTCGCCGGTGAAGGGCCGTAGGTCGTCGGGCTCGGGCTCGATGTCGAAATCGATGCCGGCGAGGGCCTGGTCTCCTCGGGTGGGGTCGAGGCGGTCGGCGGCGGCTCGTGCCCACGTAATCCATCGGGTGCGGTTCTCGGAGTCGGCTGGTTCGTCGGGCGCGGCTCGTTCGAGGGCGTCGCAGAAGGCGCGGATCTCGCTGGCGGAGACCCAGGAGTCGTAGGCCCGCCGGAATTCCTTCTTGCGGAGGAGTTCGGCGGCCTGGGGGCGGGCCTCGTCGAGGGCTGTCTGCCAGCGGCGACGCTCCTCAGCCCGCTGCCTCTCCTGCTCGGCGACGTATTCATCATGGGCTCGCTTGGCGGCCAGCTTCGCTTCCTCATCGGCGACGATGCCGGCCTCGACGTCTCGGACGATTCGAGATAGGCGTTTCTCCAAGGTTGTGCGCTTGTCGTCGGTCCAGGTGTCCTTCTTGTCCCAGCCGGCACGGGCGATCTCCATGCGCAGACGACCGGAGGCCACCCGGTCGGTCTCGGGAAGCACCAGCCACCGGTTGCGCCGCAGCTTCCGGGCCTCCTCGTCGGTAGGAACGTGGGGGACTTCGTCGTACTCCTCAATCAGCCTGACCCTTCGACGGGTCTTGTCGACTTGGAGGTAGACGGAGGGGTTCTTGGTCTTGGTGTTCACCCCGACCCGGTGGCCTCGTCGTCGGGCCTCGGCGGCGAGGCCACGAATCAGGTCCAGCGCTCTGGGGACGGATGCTTCCGTGACCTCCAGCCCGGCCGGGTTCTTCTCCAGGGCGGCGAAGACGAGGTTGGGGTCGGTGGTGACGCGGCGGGTGTTGAGTCGGATCCGATTCCAGTCCGTCTCATGTGGGGTTTCGTCGTCGGACAGGCGGATGATCAAATCCCCGGCGGCGCGGCCGGTGTGCTTGAGATGGAACCCGGCAGGTACGAGGCCGTGCTGCTTGGCCGCGTGGATGACCCGCCGATACAGTGCGCGTTCCTCGGGATCGGGGCTCTCGACTCGCACGGTTCCGCCTTCGGCTTGGAGGCGTTCGACGAGTTGGCGGGCCTGCTCGACCGTCGCGGCGGCTGGGGGCCGCGTCGAGCCGCCCGCGGTGGTGGCCTCATCGGGTCGCGACCGGGCCGCGGCCGACTCACCTTGCTGGGCGGTGACTGTGGCCCGGACGCGCTGTCGGGGCGCCGTCGTGCCGCCCGAGAGGCGGTCGGGGTGGTCAGGGTGAATGCCGTTGTCGAGGTAGAACTGGCCGGCGTCGGTGATCTGGGCCCGCCACACGCCGCCTCGGCGGCTGATGTCGACGAGCCGACGGGTCTGTAATGCCCGAGCCGAGTGACGCTGGTCAACCCCTTCAGGGCCGCTGAGGTCGTCCCCGTCGCCGATTCGCCGCAGCAACAGCAGTTGATGTTCCTTCAGCGGATCCCATCTCTGCACGCTCTCGACCTTCGACGGCTACGACCTGATCCGCAAGGAACGACACCCGCCTTCGTCTGGACTCAGAAGGACTCAGACGCACGGGGCAGGACGCAGCAGCACAGGGAAGGAAAACAGTCAATAGCCGTTACCGTATCGTTATCCTCAAGGGGATTGACCTGGGATGGGTTGCCGGGGCGTACTGGATGGGCGTTCCCGGCGCGGCCCGCTGTTTCGGTCGCGTCACGTCGCGGGCGGCACCTCATGTGGTGGCGCCTGTCGTCGTTCGCGGCACAGACAAAGCTGCTGCCGCCGGCTCGGGGCGCGCAGCGATGGGAGGACCGCTGATGAAGGACTTTACGCCGGCGAGTTAGCCGCCGCCCACGGCAGGAGCTGTCGCGACTGTCGTGGCGAGTCCCGCCGACGCGCACCGCGGCGCTGACACTGCCGTGAGGACCGTCGGCACCGCTCAGGTCGTGCCCGACTCCGCCGCCGCCCCTGTTCCCATCGACGACGACCCGTCTGTCAGGTCGCCGCGACTTCTGCTGCCCGAATTCCGGTCGGCCCCTTGCGGGGCCGGCTTGTTCGTTGACACCTCCACAGTGACACCTGACCTCCGCATCTCGAGATCCGCCCGGCCGGGCGTTACCCGGCGCGGATACGCCTGCCCACCGTCACGACGCCCACCACGCTGTCCCGTCCATTCCGTGGACGAACCCCTTCTCACCTTGGAGTACACCCTGTCCACGCATCCACTCTCGCCGCCGCTCGCGGCTACCGCATCCTCGACATCCCAGGCTGACAGACCCGGCCTTGCCCTCCTGTTGCCGGTCCCGCCGGGTCTCCTGCTTCACGTCCCGCTTCACCCGGACCCCCCAACGGACCCCGACCTTCGTCTCACACCGCAGGTCAGCGCCTCTGTCCAGACTCGCTGGCCTGCTGCGACTGACCCTCTCCACGGGTCTCTCCCCCGGGGAAGGCGGTGACGGATGGCTGATCCGGTGCTGCGGGTCCAGTCCCAACTCACCACCCGTGACCTCGTCCTGCTCGGCTGGCTCGCCGACCACGGGGTCCTCACCTCCTTCCAGATCGCCCACGCCCTGTTCCCCTCGGTCGACTACGCCCAGGAACGCCTCCGCGCCCTCACCCAGGAATTGGGGGTGGTGGACCGGTTCCGGCCACAGAGACCCGATGGCGGTTCCTACCCCTACCACTACGTCCTCGCCCAGCTCGGCGTGGAAGTCGTCGCCGCGCAACGCGGCGACGAACTACCCCGCAAAGACCGCGCCCGCAAACGCCGCTGGCACCTCACCCAGCGGGCGAACCTGCCCCACTTGCTCGGCGTGAACGGCTTCTTCACCGACCTCGCCGGACACGCCCGAACCCACCCCGGCAACGCACTGCTGCGGTGGTGGCCGGCAGCCCGCTGCCAGCAGACCGGCGCCTTCGCCGAACCCGGCGACGACGTCACCGCCTTCGCCTACACACCCAGGTCACGGCCCGACGGGCACGGCATCTGGACCGAAGACGGACAGCGAGTCCCCTTCTTCCTCGAGTACGACCTCGGCACCGAACGGCCCCTGTCCCGCCTCGTCGACAAGATCCACGGCTACCACGACCTCGCCCACATCACCGGACGCTTCTGGCCGGTGCTGTTCTGGCTACCGTCGCCACTGCGCGAGCGGCACCTGCATCAGGAACTCGCCGCCGCCGGGGTCCGCTACCCGGTAGCCACCGCAGTGCACCGCGAAGCCACCGGCAAAAGCCCGGCGGAGGCGGTGTGGCGGCTGCACCGCGCCGCTGTACCGCCGCTGCGCCTGGCCGACCTCGCACCGCTCGACAGCGACTCGGGAGAGGATGCCTGAACGGCAAACCCCGCCAACCGCAGACCGGTCACGCCCTGTACGCGGCGCACGGGCGCGCACCCAGACCGCGTCCCGACATCCAGCCGGAGCCCCGACAGCGGCAGCACCAGCCCCTGACGGCTGGAAATCGCGGAGGGTACCTCCGTTATCGGGGTGACAGCAATGCCCCGATCTGTCAGCCGCTCACGGCATCCCACCATGAGTTTTCCCCTGAGTCGCTGACAGATCCAAGACTTCCGTTGACAGATCGCGGAGGTAGCGTCCGCGACCCAGCATTCAGAAACCGGCCAGCCGCCATCAACATGCTCTACCGCATCAACCGGATCGATCGCACAAATCCGCGTAGGAAAGGAAGACACATGAACGAAGGACTCCGACCCCAGCAGCGTCACACGCTTTTCGGAGGACCGTGGCCCACGCGCCCCACCACGAAAACAACGTCCGGAGCTATCCTGACGAACCGCATCCTGGTACCGCCGCCAACAACGGCGGTGCGAAAACTTCCCGCACCCACAGAAAGGAACCCAACATTCCCCTGCGGGTCGCGCGGATCGACACCGTATCCATGACCGCCGCCGACCTCGACAACGCCGCCGAAGCACTCGCCGTCCTGCTCAACCACTTCATCGACGACCACCCCGACCTCTTCCAGTAGCCAGCTTGACCGGTGGCGGACACCTCGGCCGCCACCGGTACCACCCCTCGACCTCGAAGGACACCACCAGATGACAGCCCCACCCCTTGCCCCGCCCAAGCGACGCGGACGACGCGCCCACCACGCCGACTCAACCGAGCGGCCCGCCGGACCGAGCCGGGTCAGCATCTACATCCGCCGCTCCACCAACGACGAACACCAACCCTTCTCCCTCGATGCCCAACGCGCCGCCCTCGAAAAATACGTCGCATCCCAGCCCGGCTGGACCATCGTCGCCGAATACGAAGACGACGCCTCCGGCGCCACCACCGAACGCCCCGGACTCAAAAAAGCCCTCAACGCCGCAAAAGCCGGCCTCTACGACGTCCTACTCGTCTACCGACTCGACCGATTCAGCCGCAGCGTCGCCGACCTACTCGACCTCGTCACCATCCTCGAAGCATCAAACGTCCGCTTCTCCTCCGCCACCGAACCCATCGACACCGGCGGACCATTCGGCCGCATGATGCTCCAACTCCTCGCCGTGTTCGCCGAATTCGAACGCAACATCATCATCGACCGAGTGAAGAGTGGCATGACCGCGAAAGCCAGCAAAGGCAAATGGGCCGGCGGCACCCGCCCCTACGGCTACCTCGTCAACCCCGACCACCGCCTCGTCCCGCACCCCGACGAGGCACCCATCCTCCGCGACATCTTCCGCCTCTACACCCGCGACCGCGTCGGCACCCGCGCCATCGCCACCACCCTCAACGAACGCGGCGTCCCCAACCGGACCGGCAAGAAGTGGTCCGGACACACCATCAACCGGATCCTGGACAACCCCGCCTACGTCGGAGACATCGCCTACCGCGACATCTACGTCCCCGACGCCCACGACCCGCTCATCGACCGGGACACCTTTCAACGCGCCCAGGACATCGCCGCAGCCCGTGGCGATGTCCAGACCCAGCGAGCCATGTCCGACTCGGACTACTACCTCAGCGGCCTGCTGACATGTCCCCGCTGCGGACAGCGGTACATCGGCACGTCCGCCAAGGGACGAACCCGCCGCTACCGCTACTACACCTGCTTCACCCGCACCCGCTACGGCAACCACGCCACCTGCACCGCACCCCGGCTACCCGCTGACGAACTCGACAGTGCCGTCCTGCAGGCGCTGTACGACTTCTACACCACCGCCGAACCCCTCCTGGTCGCCATGATCGAACGCGCCCACACCCAGCGCCACACCACCACCGACGACCACGGCGCCGAACTCACCGCCGTGGCCAACCAGATAGCCTCCGCCGAGGCCAGCATCTCCAGGTACCACACCGCATTCGAGAACGGCACCATGGACGACACGACCGCCGGACCCCGCATCCGCGAACTCCGCCAACGACTGGCCCAACTCCACACCCGGCACGCCGAACTCGAAGCCGGTCTCGCCGCCCAACCCGCGCCACCGGCACCCGGCACGATCGCGATGATCCGCGACTACCTCAGCACGATCATGGCCAGCGGCAGCGACACCGAGCGCAAGGCTGCCATAGAGACCCTCATCGCCGAAGTCCAACTCACCGACCAGGGAGTCGTACCCGTGTTCAAGATCCCCACCGACACGACGATGCCCCCGCCCAACCCGGACGGGGGCACTCACGAGGAACAACCACCGGTTCGCACAATGGTGCGGTCGGTGGAGCCGAGGGGACTCGAACCCCTGACCCCCACACTGCCAGTGAACCAGCCAGCCTGTCGGAGCCCGCCAGGCAGTGCCGGATCATGACGAACGCGCACGTCACTGGCCCAGTCAGAGTCCGGACCGCATCGGCCTCCGCCGGGTCTTGCCAGACCGTCCGTGAGACGGTTGTGAGATATCACGGCCATCCGGCCCGGGAGGGGCGCTGGGAGATCAACAATTAGCCCCCTCCCTCTTAGCTAGCGGCGGGCGTCGAGCAGTTGGTCGAGGGTCACTGCGGCGCCGATCAGTGAAAGATGGCTGAACGCCTGCGGGAAGTTGCCGGTCTGCTCGCCGGTCGGGGCGATTTCTTCGGAGTAGAGGCCGAGCGGGCTGCTGTAGGTGAACATCTTCTCCAGCACCAGCGTCGCGTCGTCGAGGCGTCCGGATTGCGCCAGGGCTCGGACGTACCAGAAGGTGCACATGGTGAAGGTGTTCTCCCTGCCGGGAAGGCCGTCGGACGAGGCGGCCGGATCGTATCGGTAGACCAGGCTGTCGGAGACGAGTTCCGCGTCTATGGCCGCCAAGGTTGACTGCCAGATCGGGTCGGTTGGTGCCACGAATCCCACCGCTGGCATGGCCAGCAGCGCCGCGTCCAGGACGTGGCTCGCGTAGTGCTGCACGAAGGCGCGGCGTCCGGGATGGAAGCCACGGTCCATGATCTGTTCGTAGATCTGGTTCCGGGTGTTCGTCCATCGGCTGGTGTCGCCCGGTCGTCCGCGCTCGTGGGCGAGGCGGACGGCGCGGTCGAGGGCTACCCAGGACATCAGGCGTCCGAAGGTGAAGTCCTGGCGATCGCCACGCGCTTCCCAGATCCCCTGCTCGGGCTGGTCCCAGTTCTCGCAGAGCCAGTCCACCATCCGCACGGTGCTCAGCCACTCCTGGTGTGAACTCATCAGGCCGTGACTGTCCGCGAAATGCAGAGCGTCGAGCGCCTCGCCGTAGATGTCGAGCTGCAGTTGGCCGACCGCGCCGTTGCCCACCCGCACCGGTGCTGAGCCCCGATACCCCTCAAGGTGGTCCAGCACCTCCTCGGCGAGATCCGGTGAGCCGTCGACGCGGTACATGATCTGCAGCGGTACGCCGCTCTCCTCGGCGTCCCGGATCCGGTCGTCCACCCATCGCCGGTACTGCCACGCCTCGTCGGTGAAGCCCAAGCTGAGCAGCGCGTACACGGAGAACGACGCGTCACGGATCCACGTGTAGCGGTAGTCCCAGTTCCGGCTTCCACCGATTTGCTCGGGTAGCCCGGCGGTGGGGGCGGCGATCACCGCGCCGGTCGGTGCGTACGTCATGAGCTTGAGCGTCATCGCTGACCGCTCGACCATCTCCCGCCAACGGCCGGTGTAGCGGGAGCGGCCTATCCACCGCTTCCAGAAATCGCGGGTCTGCAGCAGCATGTCGCTCACTTCACCGGGGCTGTAAAGGCGCGGCCGGTCGGGTGTCCCGCCGGTTTCCAAGACCACACCGGACTGCTCACCCTCACGCAGCACGAAGGTCGCACCCACGCCCCCCGCCTCGCTCCGCTCGCGCGGCCGCTCGCCAATCCGGGATTCCGGATATCGAATGGCGCTCATCATGAGGGAGTATGCGGGGGTGCGGAAAACCTCCCCCTCGAGGCACATGTCGAGCTCGTGCGGATCCCTGCCGTAGTTGAAGCGGGGCTCGACCTGGAAGCGGAACCGCATGACTCCGCGGACAACCCGCACCATTCGCACCAGGCGGTGACGATCGGTGGGACGATCCCCCGCGACGGGCATGAAATCGACGAGTTCTCCGACGCCGTCCGGACTGACGAAGCGGGTGATCAGAATCGGAGTGCCGGGTAGATAAAGCTGTTTGCTCACGTACTCGACGCCCACGGGCGATGCCTGGAAGTAACCACCCCTGTGCCGGTCGAGCAGGCTGCCGAACAAGCTGGGCGAGTCGAATCGAGGGGCACAGAACCAATTCACTGTCCCGTCTGCCGCCACCAACGCCGCGGTCTGCAGATCGCCGATCAGGCCGTGGGTCTCCACCGGAGGGTACAAATCCACTAAACCTCCTCATCTCGTCTGAGTCACGGATACCCCGGACCCGACCCGACACACCACGTTGCGCCGCCGGGTCCGCGGATGCCGTCAGCACATACGCTGGGCACGCCATCCGCGCTCTGCCAGCCGGGGCCGCGAGCGACTAGACACATCCGCAGGAGCGGCGACGGTCAGGGGTCATAGGGAGTGTGACGACGATTTCCGTGTTTGGGCCCGTGGTGTGATCGAGGTTGTTAGATGGTGATCCGGTCGCCGTAGGCGAGGATCAGGGCGTTGAGGGCCTTGGCCCAACCGTAGACCTGGCCAGTGATACTCCCTCCGCCCTTACGTTTCTGCTGGACGACGAGGTGTAGGACCTAGTACTCCAGCAGGAGATCTGTTTCAGGGTTCGGTGAAGGCTTGTCTGGCGTAGTGACTGGTCTTGGCGGCGTCTTGGTGTCTGCGGCGGTAGATGGACCAGGCGATTGCATCGGCGGTGCGTCGGGCGGGTTCGATGACCAGGGCGTGGAACAGGCGGCGTAGCTCGTTGACGGTGATCGCGATCAGGCCGTGTGGGCTCGGGGTGCACAGGGCGGTCGCGGCTGCGAGGAAGGCGTGTGCGGCGATGACCAGGGTTGTCCAGCGGTGCCAGGCTTTCCAGCGGCGGTGCTGATGCTGGTCGAGGCCGAGTCCGGTCTTGGCGGCCTGGAATGATTCCTCGATGCTCCACCTGCGGCCGGCGACGGTGACCAGGTGGTGCAGCGGCACGAGGTGCGGTGACCAGCAGCGGTAGAACGCCAGCTCACCGTTGGTGCGGTTGCGGCGGATCAGCAGCCAGTGATGGCCGGCGTGCTGGTCGGCGGCCGCGGGCAGGGTGACGAATGCCCAGTCGTAATAGCGGTGCCCTTTCGCGCCCTCGCCTGCCGATATCCGTTGCCAGGCATGTGCGGGCAGGCCGGCGGCGATCTGGTCGGCGCGTTGAATACCGAGGCCGGTCGGTGCCCGGTGCGAGCAGGCGACGGCCAGGACGTAGCCGAACCGATGCCCTCGTAGCGCCGTGGCCAAAGCAGGGTCGCCGCCGTAGGCCTCGTCGCCGGTGACCCACCGGCAGAGCAGCCCGCCGGTCACCGCCGACTCGATCAGACGGCGGGCCAGCTGCGGTTTCGTGGCGAACCCGACATGCTCGGGCACGCCCGCTTCCGCCCGCCGCTGCGGGTCGTCGGACCACGATTTCGGCAAATAGAGCGCGACGTCGACCAGGGTGTGCCCGAGCGGTGAGGCATAGGTCAGATGCACCGCGAGCTGGCAGTTCTCGATCTTTCCGGCGGTGCCGGAATACTGCCGTTGCACCCCGACAGTGTGGACGCCCTTCTTGAGGTCGCCCGTCTCGTCGATCACCAGCACCGCGTCCGGGTGACCCAGCCGGCGGGTCACGAAGTCTCGGACGTCGGCACGCACCAGCGCGTCGTCCCAGCTGGCCCTGCCGATCAGATCCTGCATCCCGCCCGGGTTGTCGTCGCCTGCGTGCTCGGCGATCGTCCAACAGTTCTTCGTCGGCAACGGCGCCAACAGGCCGGCCACGAAGTCCCGGACCCGTCTGCGCGGCTCCGGCCGGCTGAAACGTGCTTCGATCGGGTCCATCAACTCGCCGAACAGCTGCGACCATCGCCGAGCATCTACCCTGTAGGCGGCAGCCACCGCCGCATCCTGATTGGTCCTCACAAACCTCAGGCTCGACGGTGGCTGCTCGCCGTCCACGGACAAAACCACACCGTCACCGCAGGCCAGGTTCTGTCCGTGGGCTGCTCGACGAGGAGTAACCGCCGATCAGGCGGGCCCAGTGAAGATGTCATAGTCCCGGCCGTCGGTCGACGCCGCGAACCGGCCGACCGCCTCGAACCCGAGGGATCGCACCGCCTTCTGCGCGCGGACGTTGAACGCGGCGATCGTCATCCGGAACACCTGCGGCGCGAACTGCCGTGCGCCGAACGCCAGCCCGGTTCTGATGGCCTCCCGGCCCAGGCCGCGTCCGGTGAGCTCCGGCCGCAGCCCTCCGCCGGTGTCGAGCGCCGCCGCGTCGTAGACACCGCCCGGCACCCGGCCATCCGGACCGAACGAACGAAAACCGATCAGCCCGCCGTCGTCGACCAAGGCGTGGAAACCGCTGGCGGGATCGACGAGGAAGTCCGGGGCGACCCCGGTCATGTCGTAGCAGTCGTAGGGCGCCGGGTACTGCCAGGTGACGATGTCGGCCGCGTACTCCGCCGTCATGGGCACGATTCGCACGGACACAGTCAATGCACCGGCCGGACGGGAGTCAAGCCGACCACCGGTTCCCGACGGCCGCGACGGATCTCCTGCTGGAGTACTAGA
>NZ_JAWQRR010000067.1:0-15731 GCF_033446045.1 Plantactinospora sp. KLBMP9567
CCCGGCGGGGTCAGTTGGGGTTGCCGGCGTGGGTCAGGGTCTCCCAGGCGACGAAGAGATAGTTCGTCCCGGCCGGACGCTGCCGTTCGGTGAGCTGCTGGGTACGGGTCATCGCGATGCCCCGGCGGTTGTTCAGGGCGTTGAAGGCAACCTCGGTGACCGGGCCGAGCCCCCGGGTCAGGCTGCCGCCGCAGAGCGTCGACGGGACGGCGTCGCCCAGTTCGTACTTGGCGTGGAAGCCGAGCGCGTGCCGCAACCGGTCCTGGATCTCCGGGTAGATGTCCTGCCCCTGGTGCCGGAGCGTCTCGGCGACGTGCGAGATGGCCGAGATGCCGTACCCGGTGTGGGTGAAGTCGCGGCAGGTCTCCTGGGAGAGCCCGTCGGAGAAGACCTGCTGGTCATGCCAGTACGAGACGACCTCGGCCCGGGTGTCGATGCCGCTGCCGACCGGGCCGCGCGGGTACGCCCCGTCGCTGGTCAGGTAGAGGAAGGCCGGCAACCGGTCGCGGAACTTGCCGACCGCCCGGTCGTAGGCGGCCCGGTCCTCAAGGAAGACCGCGATCCCGAGCGACGCCTCCATCATGCTCAGTTCCCAGTTGCCGTTGCTGGTCGCGTTGCCGTTAATAATCTCGGGCAGGTAGACGTCGCGCAGCATGGTGCCGAACCGGCTGACGCCGGCCGAGGACCAACCGCCGTAGGTGTACCGGATGATCTCGGCGGCCCGGGGCCAGCTCGACCCGGCCCAGGCGGTCTGCAACGGTGCGTTGCTGTTGGTGTGGTCCCGGATCGTCGCCGACCAGGCGTCCATGATCTGGATGGCCTTCTCCGCGTACCGGCTGTCCTGGGTGACGTACCAGGCCAGCGCCAGGCTGTACGCGGCCAGCGCGTCCTGCCGCTCGTCGGTGCAGCCGTTGTTGGGGTTGGAGTACGAGCCGCACTCGACGACCGCCCGGGGCTTCGGGGTACGGGTCAGCGAGGCGAAGCCGCTGGCCATCATCTGGTCGTAGGCGCCCTTCCAGGGCTGCGCTCCGGCGGTCACCCGGGCACGGACGAAGTCGAGCTGTGGCCGGCTGACCAGTACGCCGGGGTGGGTGAAGGTGGGCGGCGCCGCGATCCGCACCTCGGCGCCGGGCTGTCCGGCCGACGCGGTTGCCGGTGCGGCGGCGCCGGGCCCGGCGTACGGGACGATCGCGACGGTCGACAGCAGTAGCCCGGCGGCGATCGTCCGGAGTGTTCTGGGGCGGGGACGGGATCTGGACACGGTGCTCCTCCTGCTCGCGGGGGCCGGTGGTGATGGACGACCGCAACTCTTAGGAAGGTTTACTGTCCAATAGGACCATCCAAATCGACCTGAGTCAACGCCTACCGGACGAGAAGCCACCTTCCCAGCCACGCGCGACGATCAACGGACGCGGACGGATCAAGCGGGGCGGACGGATCAAGCAGCGCGGACGGATCAAGCGGGGCAAGGTCAAGCAGGGCAGAGGGACCGAGCAGGGCGTGGAGATCCACCAACGCGGGGAGAGCCAGCAGGACGGGACGCCGGAGACATCACCCTACCGACGGTGCACCACGACGCAGACCAGTCCCGGCCCGGCATGCGTGGCGATCACCGCTCCGGCCTCCGTGACGTACGTGGCCCGGAGCCGGTCACCGAGGCGTGAGCCCAACTTCGCCGCCAGGTCGGTCGCCCGAGCGGGTACGGCGAGATGGTGCAGCGCCACCTCGACCTCACCCGGACCGGCCGCGTCCACGGCGAGGTCGACCAGCCGGGCCAGCCCCCGTCCGGCGGTGCGGACCCGGTCCCGCAGCACGATGCCGCCGTCGGCCATGTGCAGGATCGGCTTCACCGACAGGGCGGTGCCGAGCAACGCCTCGGCAGCGTTGATCCGGCCGCCACGCCGGAGGAACTCCAGGGTGTCGACGTAGAAGAAGGCGCTGGTCCGGGCGATGGCGTCCAGCGCCGCCCGGCGTACCTCGGTCAGGCCCGCACCCCGGGCGGCGGCCTCGGCGGCGGCGAGCGCCGGGAAGCCGAGGCCCATCCCGGTCGACCGGGCGTCGACCACGCCGACCCGGGGACCCAGCTCGGCGGCGGCCAGCCGGGCCGCCTCCACCGTTCCGGAGAGTTCGGCCGACAGGTGTACCGAGACGACGCTGTCGGCCCCCTCGGCCAGCAGCCGGCGGTACGTCTCGACGAACTCCTCCGGCGCCGGCCGGGACGTGCTCATCGCGAACCGCCGGGCGCTCAGCGCCTGGGCCGCGTCCGCCGGCCCGACGTCGATGCCCTCCCGACCCTGCGTCCCGTCCAGCACGACGATCAGCGGCACGATGGTGAGCGGATGCCGCTCGGCCAGCTCGGCCGGCAGGTAGGCGGTGGAGTCGGTGACAACCGCGACAGGCATTCCGGCACGTTAGCCGATCACCGACGGCAGGACGACCGGCCGGCCACCGAACGGCGACCCGGGCAGCAGAACCCCGCCGACGGACGGCAGGTACCGCCGGACCCCGGGCAGGCCGCGCCGCAGCAGGCGGCCGACCGGAACGGCTCAGACGGCCGCCGGTGCGGGGCCGTGGGCGACCAGGCCGACGTTGTGCCCGCGCAACTGCCAGCCGCGTACCTCGTCGTGCCGCAACTCGGTCCAGTGGCAGTTGTTCAGCGAGCCGACCGACCGGAGCACGGTCGAGTCCCAGCCGAGCAGGTAGCCGCAGCCCTGTCGGGCGCCACCGCCGTGCGTGGCGATCACTATCGTGCCGCCCGGTACCGCGTCGGCGGCCTCCTGCAACGCCGTGCCGATCCGCTTGCCGAGGTCGTCGAGGCTCTCCACCTCGCTGCCGGGATCCGGGTCACCGGTCCGCCAGCGGGCGTACTCGGCGGGGAACCGCTGCGCCACCTCGGTCATCAGCAGCCCCTGCCACTGCCCGTAGAACCGCTCCCGCAGCCGGGCGTCGGTGCGGACCGGCAGGCCGGTCAGCGCCGCCAGCGCGGCGGCGGTGTCGGCCGCCCGACGCAGGTCGCTGGCGACGATCGCGTCCGGACGCAGCGCGGAAAGCAGCGGCGCGGCCTCGGCGGCCTGCTCGCGGCCGAGGTCGTTCAGCGGTATGTCGAGCTGTCCCTGCACCCGGTTGGCGGCATTCCAGTCGGTGTTGCCGTGCCGCCAGACGATCAGCCGGGTCATTCGGCGATGCCCGCCTCGGCCTCCACCAGGTCCCGGTCGACGAACGGGATCGTCGGGCAGTCCTTCCACAGCCGGTCGAGCGCGTAGAACTCGCGCTCCTCGGTGTGCTGGACGTGCACCACCAGGTCGACGTAGTCGAGCAGCACCCAGCGGCCCGCCCGCTCGCCCTCGCGGCGGACCGGCTTGGCCTTCTCGGGCAGACCGACCAGCGCCTCCTCGATCGCGTCCACGATCGCGGTCACCTGCCGCTCGTTGGGCGCGGAGGCGAGCAGGAACGCGTCGGTGATCACCAACTGGTCCGCCACGTCGATGATGACGATGTCCTGCGCCTTCTTGTCGGCTGCGGCCTGCGCGGCAACCGTTGCCAGCTCACGGGCGCGGTCGGAAGCTGTCACCATTCTCCTTCGATCAACCGTCGGACCCTCCTAGCCTCTCACACGGTGGCACCGTACGGCCCGGCGGTTAACGAACGATGAGCATGAAACCGGGCGGAATCACCCCCGGTAGAGCCCCCGTTTGGCGATGTACTGCACCACACCGTCGGGGACGAGATACCAGAGTGGCCCACCGGCGGCCACCCGGGCACGGCAGTCGGTCGAGGAGATGGCCATCGCGGGCACCTCGACCAGGCTGACCGTGTCGGCCGGCAGGTGGGCGTCGGAGAGGACGAAGCCGGGCCGGGTGACCCCGATGAAGTGGGCCAACTCGAACATCTGGTCGAGATCCTTCCAGGAGAGGATCTTCTCCAGCGCGTCGGCGCCGGTGATGAAGAAGAGCTGCACCTTCGGGCCGTACTCGGAGTGCAGGTCGCGCAGGGTGTCGACGGTGTAGGTCGGGCCGCCCCGGTCGATGTCGGCCCGGCTCACCTGGAACCGCGGGTTCGAGGCGGTCGCGATCACGGTCATCAGGTAGCGGTCCTCGGCCGAGCTGACCGGCTCGTCGGCCTTCTGCCACGGCTGGCCGGTGGGCACGAAGACCACCTCGTCCAACTCGAACCGGTCGGCCACCTCGCTCGCGGCCACCAGGTGCCCGTGGTGGATCGGGTCGAAAGTGCCTCCCATGATCCCTATCCGCCGGATGTCTGCCTCCACGACTTGATCGTAGGCCCGGACCCGCCGCCCGTTCCGGGGAGCATGAGCCAGATCGCACTTTCCGGCCGATCTGCCGAGCGGGCGGGCCGGTGGGCAGGCGGGCCGGTGGGCAGGCGGGCCGGTGGGCAGGCGGGCCGGTACTCACCGCCGCACGGCGAGCGCCCGACGCAGGTCGTCGTCCTCGTCGACGACCACCCGGCGCAGCCCGGGCGGCAGGTCGTCCCGGGCGAGCAGCGCCGCCGCCAGTTCCCGGGTCCGTGCCGAGACGGCGTACCGCGGATAACCCAGCCCGGCCACCCGGTCGGCCACCCAGGGGGTACGCCGCCGCGCTGCCGCGGGCATCTCGGCGAAGTACCGCTCCACATAGGAGTCGGTCAGTCCGGCCTGCTCCGGCTGCCAGAAGCCGCGCGCGGTCGCCTCCAGCAGCCGGTTCGACAGACTCGTCTCGCCGACGAGCAGCCGCCAGGCGTGCTCCTTGGCGGCCGGGTCCGGCAGCGCCGCCCGACAGGTCGCGGCCCACTCCGCCCCGCTGGCGCTGCGGTCCGCGGCCTGCTCGGCGGCGATCTCCGGCTCGCCCGCCGCGCCGAGCACGGCCAGCCGGCGCAGTACCGCCCAGCGCAGCTCGGCGTCGACCGCGAGCCCGTCGGGTACGTCCCTGCCGGCCAGCCAGCCGGCCAGCCGGGCGGTGTCGACGGTCGAGGAGATCCAGCCGCGTGCCGCCGCGAGCTGGCCCGACCCGCCGGGCGGCGCCACCGCGAGCAGCCGGGCGCAGGCCCCGGCGAGCTGCTCCAGGGCGGCCGGCCGGACCTGCGGGTCGAGATAGCGGTCGAGCAGGTTGCGGGCCCGGGCCAGTACGTCCTGCACCACGGCCACCTCGGTCTCGGCCGGCAGGGCGGCCACCACCAGCGCCACCAGGTCGGCGACCGGCCGTTCCCCGTCGGTCACCGCGTCCAGCGCCTCCGCCCAGAGCAGTGCCCGGGCCAGCGGATCGGCCAGTTCGGGCAGGGCCGCCGGCACGGCGGCGACCGAGCCGGCGTCCAGGCGTACCTTGGCGAAGGTCAGGTCGCCGTCGTTGGGCAGCAGCAGCCGGGCCGCAGGCTGACCGGTCAGCCCGCCGAGCACTGTCCGACCGCCGTCCACCGCCGGGTCGAGGTCCACCCCGATCCGGTTCCGCAACCGCAGCGCGATCCCCTCGCCGGCCGGCTCGGTGTCGTAGAGCCCGACGTCGATGCGGTGCGGGCGCAGCACCGGATGCTCCGGCGGGGCGCTCTGCACCAGGGCCACCTCGGCGTAGTGCCCGTCGTCGCGCAGCCGTACCTCGGTGCGCACGGTGTTGAGCCGCGGCTGGCGCAGCCACACCTGCGCCCATCCGGTCAGGTCGCGACCGCTGCTGGTGGCGAGCGCCGCGAGCAGGTCGGCGAGGGTGGCGTTGCCGAACCGGTGTGCGGCGAAGTATTCCCGCAGCCCGGCCAGGAACGCGTCGTCGCCGAGCCAGGCCACGAGTTGGCGGAGCACCGAGGCGCCCTTGGCGTACGAGATGCCGTCGAGGTTCGCCAGCGCCTCGGCGGCGTCGACCACCTCGGCCGGCGCGACCGGATGGGTGGAGGGCCGCTGGTCGGCGGCGTACCCCCAGGCCTTGCGGTGCAGCGCGAAGGTGATCCACGCCCGGTCGAAACGGGTCGCCTCGGCGGTGACCCGGGTGCCGAAGTACTCGGCGAACGACTCGTTCAGCCACAGGTCGTCCCACCAGCGCAGGGTGACCAGGTCGCCGAACCACATGTGCGACATCTCGTGCGCGATGACGTTCGCCCGGCGCTCCCGCTCGGCGTCGGTCACCGCCGACCGGGGCAGGTACTCGTCCCGCAGGGTGACCAGGCCCGGGTTCTCCATCGCACCCATGTTGAACTCCGGCACGAACGCCTGGTCGTACTTGTCGAACGGGTAGCGCACCCCGAAGAGCCGGTGCAGCCGGTCCAGGCACTGCCGGGTGACCGTGAGGATCTCCTCGGTGTCCCGGTCGAGATGCTCGGTGAGCGACCGCCGGCAGTAGAGACCGAGCGGGATCCCGTCGTGCTCGGCCCGGCGCACCGAGTACGGCCCGGCGACCAGCGTCACGAAGTAGGTGGCCAGCGGCGGGGTCGGGGCGAACACCCACCGTCCGGAGACCGGCCCGGTGCCGAGCCGCCCGTTGCCGGCAACGGTCCACTCCGGCGGCGCGACGACGGTCAGGGTCACCGGCGCCTTCAGGTCCGGCTGGTCGAAACAGGCGAAGATCCGCTGGGCGTTGTCCATCCCCGACATCGCGTAGAGATACGTCTCACCGTCGGCCGGGTCGACGAACCGGTGCAGCCCCTCCCCGCTGTTCGAGTACGCCATCTCCGCCTCGACCACCAGGGTGTTCTCGGCGGCCAGCCCGGTCAGCGGAAACTGGTTGTCCTCCAGCGCGGCCGGATCCAGTGCGGCACCGTTGTGTCGTACCCCGAGCAGTCGGGCCGGTCTGACCTCGACGAACGTGCCGGCCCCCGGAGTGGCCGCGCGGAACCGGACCGTGCTGGTCGCCCGGAACCGCTCCGCCGGCCCGGTGAGATCCAGTTCGATGTCGTACGACTCGACGGTGAGCAGGGCGGCGCGTTCCGCCGCCGCTACCCGGGTCAGGCTCGGCATCCGCTTATCCTGCACGATGGGTCCGTGGACGGTTCGGTCCCGGGCAGATTCACCGATGGAGGAACCGACGATGGCGCAGCACCCCAAGGGCGATTTCGACCTGTCGCGCGCCGTGTGGCAGCGTGCCGAGGGCGACGACTCCGAGGGCTCGGTCGAGATCGCGTTCGTCGACGATCTGATCGGCATGCGCAACTCCGCCGAACCGGACGGTCCGGTGCTGGTCTTCACCCAGGCCGAGTGGGACGCCTTCGTGGCCGGCGCCCAGGACGGCGAGTTCGACCTCGACTAGGTACGCACGGGCGGCGGACCCGCCGTCGGGCGCCGGGGCAACTCGATTGCCGCCCGACCGGCCGGGTCCTAGCCTGATCCTGACCTCGCGGCTGCTGAACCGTCGAGCACCACAACCGGAGAACGCGGGACCACCCCGCCCAGCCCGCACGCGTACGACCGCGTGCCGATGGCTCGTACCCACTGAACCTTTTTCGACCTGAACCGGGCGGCGCACACGCACCGCGCCCGACCTCGCGGTCCGCCAGACCGCAAGGGGAGGTGGAAAAAGGTTCACTCACCGCAGCCTGCGAAAGGTCTCTGCACGTGCCGATATCAGCGGCGAACCGACATGATCCACGCCTGGTCAGGGTCGACGACTCCTGGCTGCGCCTGCCCAACCCGTACGACGTCCCGGTCGAGATCTGCGCCGGGCCGGACGTACCTGTCGAACCGGTGGCGGTCGACGAACTGCTCACCGTGCTGGAAACCGCCGACACCCTGAATACGCTGGCCCGGGCCGTTCCGGGGCTGGACCCCGAGCCCCGGGTCGAGCGGGTCGTCTGCACCCCGGACTTCCACAAGGGTGCCGGCATCCCGATCGGCACCGTACTGCGCACGGTCGGCGCGCTGATCCCGCAGGCGGTCGGCAACGACGTCAACTGCGGAATGCGGGTCGAGGCGACCTCGCTCACCGTCGACCAACTCCGCCCGCACCTCGACCGGCTCGAACGCCGGCTGCGGCACCTGTTCTTCGCCGGTGGCCGCCGGATCGGGCTGACCCCCGGGCAGCGCGAGGGGCTGCTCCGCGAGGGGCTGCCCGGGCTGCTCGCCGACGGCGTACCGGCCGACCCGGTGGGCGCCTGGCGGCAGGTCGGGCCGGACGATCTCGCCGGCCTCGACGGTCGGCTGCACGCCGCCGGTTTCCCGGTCGACTCCGCCGAGGACTTCCGGGACTGGATCACCAGCGGCGGCGGGACCAGCTACGACAGCATCATCGGCAGCGTCGGTGGCGGCAACCACTTCGCCGAGTTGCAGTACGTGTCGGACGTCCGGGACGGCGCCACCGCGTACGCCTGGGGGCTGGCCCCGGGCCAGGTGGTGCTGATGGTGCACAGTGGCTCGCTCTCGCTCGGCCACCAGGCCAACGCCACCGGGCGGGACCTGGCCCGGGCCGCCTGGCCACACGCGGTGCCGCTGCCCCGGAACCGGATCCTGCCGATCTCGCTGGACGAGCGCACCGCACCGGCCCGGCAGCGCTATCTGACCGCCTTCGGCAACGCGGCGAACTTCGCGCTCGGCAACCGGTTCTTCCTGGCCCTGATGCTCCGGGCCGGGCTGGCCGAGGTCGCCGGTGAGCTGCGGTCCCGGCTGGTCTACGACGCACCGCACAACCTGCTGTGGCCGGAGCCGGACGGCACGGTACTGCACCGCAAGGGCGCCACCCCGGCCGCCGGAGCGGGCGGTGCCGGCCAGCGCCCGACCGACCTGTACGGCGAGCCGGTGATCGTGCCGGGCTCGATGGGTGCGCCGAGCTACCTGCTCCGGGGGCTGGGCAGTGCGCGGGCGCTGGCCAGTGCCTGCCACGGTGCCGGTCGGAGCATCCCGCGGGGCGCGGCGTCCCGGGGCGGCGACGCCGAACTGGACGCCTTCCTGCGGGAGTTCCGGGTGGTCACCCCGGTCGACCACCGGGATCCGGCGGTCGCCGCGCGGCGGGACATCGTCGACGCCTGGCGTCGGGACCTCAAGCAGGAGGCGCCGTGGGCGTACAAGGAGGTGGGCCCGGTGGTGCGGAGCCTGCGCCGGGCCGGGGTGGCCGAGCCGGTGGCGGAGCTGCGGCCCCTGCTGACCGTCAAGGGCTGACCCGTCCACACCGCACCCCGCCCCGGCGGGGACCGGTGTGGACGGTGTAGGCGGGCCGGTCGGGTGATTCTCCTCGCCCGACCGGCCGGACACTCTCCGATGATCCGCCGAGGCGGTGCGTCGTGGTCCGGACGGCATCATCCCCAAACATCAGGTGACGTACCGTTAGCCCGTAATCACGAATTGCTCACTCCGGGCGGGACCGGGCTGCCGCGCTCCGCCCCTACCCCTAGCGTGACAGGTCCTTTGTGCACCGGTCCCGCACCGGCCGCGCTCGGGTTCTTCGCGGCGGGGCGCGAAGGTCGCACCGTGCACTGCTTGGAGCTGCGCCAAGTTAGGGGAACGAATGCCATCTTCCGCACGACCGTCACCGGTCGCCCGCCTGCTGCGGACAGGAGTCGCGGTCGCGCTGGTCGCCGCCCTGGCCGCACCCATCTCCGGTACGGCACCCGCCGCCGCGGTGGTGCTGCCGACCGGCTTCCAGGAGCAGATCGTCTTCACCGGTCTGAACCAGCCGACCAACATCGAGTTCGCCCCGGACGGGCGGATCTTCGTCGCCGAGAAGGGCGGCCGGATCAAGGTGTACGACGACCTCGCCGACACCACCGCGACCGTCTTCGCCGACCTCTCGGCGAACGTGCACAACCAGCACGACCGAGGGCTGCTCGGGTTGGCCCTGCACCCGGGCTTCCCCACCCAGCCGTACGTCTACGTGCTCTACGCCTACGACGCCCCGCCGGGGCAGACCGCTCCGTACTGGAACGACAACTGCGCCTCGGTCGGCGGCACCAACGGCGGGCGGTGCATCGTCACCGGCCGGCTCTCCCGGCTGACCGCCGCCGGCAACACGATGACCGGCACCGAGCAGGTGTTCATCGACGACTGGTGCCAGCAGTACGCCAGCCACGCCACCGGTGACCTGCGGTTCGGTGCCGACGGCATGCTCTACGCCACCGCCGGGGACGGAGCCAGCTACGACCTGGTCGACTACGGCCAGCTCGGCAACCCGCCGAACCCCTGCGCCGACCCGCCCGGCGGCACGATGTCCGCGCCGACCGCCGAGGGCGGCGCGCTGCGCTCCCAGGACTCCCGGACCACCGCCGACCCGACCAGCCTGGACGGCACGGTACTCCGGCTCGACCCGCTGACCGGCGCCGCCGCGTCCGGCAACCCGTCGGCAGCCAGCCCCGACCCGAACATCCGGCGGATCGTCGCACAGGGACTGCGCAACCCGTTCCGGTTCACCATCCGGCCCGGCACCAACGAGGTGTGGCTCGGCGACGTGGGCTGGACCCGGTGGGAGGAGGTCAACCGGGTGGTCGACCCGACCGCCGGGGTGGCCAACTTCGGCTGGCCGTGCTTCGAGGGCGCCGGCCGGCAGAGCGGCTACGACAGCGCCAACCTCGACATGTGCGAGAGCCTCTACAGCGGTGCCGGGCAGACGGCACCGTTCTACACGTACGACCACGCGGCCCGGGTGGTGGCCGGGGAGGCCTGCCCGACCGGCGGTTCCTCGGTCTCCGGTGCCACCTTCTATCCGGCTGCCGGCGGCAGCTACCCGGCCGAGTACGCGGGCGCGCTCTTCTTCTCCGACTACTCCCGGGACTGCATCTGGGCGATGATGCCCGCCGCACCCGGCGGGCTGCCGGTGGCGACCAACCGGCGTACCTTCGGCAGCGCCGCGGCGAACCCGGTCGACCTGGCCATGGGGCCGGGCGGCGACCTCTACTACGTCGACCACGCCGGTTCGGTGCGTCGGATCCGGTACTTCCCCGGCAACCAGCCGCCGGTCGCGTCGATCGCCGCCTCACCCACCTCCGGGACCGCACCGCTGACGGTGAACTTCGACGGCACCGGCTCCTCCGACGCCGACCCGGCCGACGAGGGCCGGCTGCGCTACGAGTGGGACTTCACCAACGACGGCACCGTCGACGCCACCACGCCGACGGCCTCGCACACCTACCCGGCCGGCGGCCCGTACACCGCCCGGCTCACCGTCTACGACACGCTGAACGCCGCCGGCACCCAGACGGTGCCGATCCAGACCGGCAACAGCATGCCGACCGCGGTGATCGACACCCCGGGCAGCGCCTTCACCTGGGCGGTCAACGACCCGATCAGCTTCACCGGGCACGCGACCGACCCCGACCAGGGCACCCTGCCGGCCAGCGCGCTGCACTGGCGGATGTTGCTGCACCACTGCTACACGCTGGACAACTGCCACATCCACACGTTGCAGGACTTCACCGGCACCAGCGGCAGTATGCTCGGGCCGGACCACGAGTATCCGTCCTATCTGGAGCTGGTGCTGACCGCCACGGACAGCGGCGGGCTGTCGCACAGCACCAGCGTGCGGCTCGACCCGAAGACCGTCGACCTGACCTTCAACTCCAGCCCGGCCGGTCTGCAACTGGTGTTCGGCGCGACCGCACAGGCGGCGCCGTTCACCCGTACCGTCATCCAGGGGTCGAGCAACACCGTCAGCGCGGTCACCCCGCAGACCCTCGGCGGCGTGCCGTACGTCTTCGGCTCCTGGTCCGACGGTGGGGCGCAGACCCACGTGATCACCGCCCCGACCAGCCCGACCAGCTACACCGCCAGCTACAACCCGCAGTCCGGCAGCGTCCGGCTGCCGCAGTCGGCGTGGACCGTGGCCGGGGCGGACAGCCAGGAGACGCTGCTGGTCAACGGCCGGGCGACCAACGTACGGGACGGCAACACATCGTCGATCTGGCACACCCGGCGACTGCTGTCGAACTCGTCCCACCCGCACTGGATCGACCTCGACCTGGGCAGTGCCCGGACGGTCAACCGGCTGTACTACCTGCCCCGGCAGGGCTCGAACACCGCCGGCCGGATCACCGGCTACGAGGTGTACGTCTCGAACAGCCGGAGCAGTTGGGGCACGCCGGTGGCCACCGGCACCTTCCCGAACAGCGCGGCGGAACAGACGGTGACGATCCCGCCGGCCAGCGGCCGGTACATCCGGCTCCGCGCCCTCGGTGAGGTCAGCGGCAACCGGTGGACCTCGGTCGCCGAACTCAACGTCGGTGTGGTGCCGACCGGCTGACCCGAATGATCACGGTTCTGGCGACCGGTCGGTGGCGGCGGACGACGGCCGTCCCCGACCGGTCGCCGGGAGCCGCCGGGCGGTCCCGGTCCCTGCTACCGTGGAGGTGTGCGGATGACCTCGAACGGTTGGTGGCTGCCCTGACGGGCGGCCCACGCATCCGCGTACCCGAACAACAGCCAGCGGCCGCCCTCCGGGCGGCCGTTTCGCATGTGCTCACCCGGGGGCGGCGACCAACCCGGTAAGGAGCACCCCATGGCCCCGACCTCGCCACTTCCGGCAGCCACCGCGCTCGCCCCGAACACCCCGGCGGTACGCCGGATCACCGGCCTCAAGCCGACCGGTCACCTGCACCTGGGCAACCTGGTCGGTGCGATCCGGCCTATCGTCGCCGGCCAGTACCGGGCGGAGACGATCGTCTTCCTCGCCGACCTGCACGCGCTCACCGTGACCCACCAGCCGGCGCAGATCCGGGCGCTCACCCTGGAACAGGCCACCGTGCTGCTCGCCGCCGGCCTCGACCCGGACCGGGCGCTGCTCTACGTGCAGTCACAGGTGCCGCAGCACACCGAGTTGCACTACCTGCTGGAGTCCGCCACCGGCTACGGCGAGGTGCAGCGGATGATCCAGTTCCGGGAGAAGTCGGCGCAGCACCGGCAGGTACGGCTGAGCCTGCTCAGCTATCCGGTGCTGATGGCCGCCGACATCCTGCTGCACGACGTGCAGGAGGTGCCGGTCGGTGACGACCAGCGCCAGCACCTCGAACTCACCCGGACCGTGGCGACCCGGTTCAACGCCCGGTACGGCGACACCTTCACCGTGCCCCGGGCGGTCCATCCGGCGGTGTCGGCCCGGGTGATGGACCTGGCCGATCCGACCGCGAAGATGGGCAAGACCAGTGCCAGCGGGGCTGGCACGATCTTCCTGCTCGATCCGCCCGAGGTGATCCGCCGCAAGGTGCTGCGTGCGGTGACCGACCCGAGCCGGACCGTCGGGTACGACCCGCGGCACCGGCCCGGCGTGGCGAACCTGCTGGAGATCCTGGCGTCCTGCCTGGGCGGCTCATCCGCGGCTCTGGCCGCCGACTACCGGTCGTACGCCCAGCTCAAGAACGCCGTCGCCGAGGCGGTCGAGGCGATGCTCCGGCCGATCCGGCTCCGCTACGCCGAACTGGCCCGCGACCCGGGCTACGTCCGGCGGGTACTCGCCGACGGTGCCGAACGGGCCCGGGACAACGCCGCCGACACGGTCCACCGGGCAAAACGCGCCATCGGCCTACTCAGCCATTGAACCTTCGTCAACCTGGACAGCGCGGCGGGTCCGCCCGACTTCCACCTGAGGCCACAACGGACCCGCAAAGGGAGGTTGGCAAGGTTCGTTGAAGGGCCGCCCGACCGCGTCGGGAGGATCGCGCTACGTCAGGGAGGCGGTGGCCTCGGCCCGACCGGCAAGCCACTGCATCCCTGAAGTGGCCGATCCCGCACCCGGCAGGCGTTTCTCGAAGCAGACGCTGTAGGCATTGTCGACGTACTCGCCGTAGACCGGGATCTCGACGTAGCCCGACGAGAGATAGAGCTGGATCGCGCCGGGAAGGTAGCTGCCGGTCTCCAGGCGCAGCACGGTGTACCCGGCCCGCAGGGCAAGCTCTTCGAGCGCGCCGAGCATCTGCCGGGCGAAGCCCTGGCCCCGCTGCGCCGGCCGCACGTACATCCGCTTGACCTCGGCGGTGTTCCGGTCCAGCGCCTGGATCGCGCCGCAGGCGACCGCCCGGCCGGCGACCACACCCACCAGGTAGCGGGCGTCGTCGTGCGGCATGAACACCTGCCCGTCCAGACCGCCGTCGGCCTCCCGAAGCTCACGCTGCTGGGCCACCACCAGGGCGGCCAGCTCGGGATCCGACGACGCACGCGACTCGATCAGCACACCATCGACGCTAACCACCGGGCATTTCAACAAGGTTTCGGCCAAGTGGCCCCGATACGGAGCGTAGAGAACTAATCCGCGCCCTCTGCCGTACCGCCGCCCGGCCGGTCCACGGTGCCGTCCGGCGCCGACCCCTCGGCCTCTGGCGGTCGCTGCCGGCGGGCCTTGCGGGCGGCGAGCCGCTCGGCCGCGGTCGGCCGGGTCACCTTCTCGGCCAGCCGGCTGTCGGTGCCCCGGGCGCTCGGCACGTACTCGGCGCCGGCGTAGAGCGTCGGCTGCCAGTCGAACTCCCGCTCGCCGATCCGGACCAGGCTGCCCGGCTCGGCACCGGCCTTGCCGAGTTGCTCCTCGACGCCCAGCCGGGCCAGCCGGTCGGCCAGGTAGCCGACCGCCTCCTCGTTGTCGAAGTTGGTCTGCTTGACCCAGCGTTCCGGCCGCTGCCCGCGCACCACGTACGCGCCGTCCGGCGCCGCCTCGATCGTGAAGCCGGCGTCGTCGACCGCGACCGGCCGGAGCACGATCCGGGTCGGCTCCAGATCGGGCGCCACCGCCCGGGACTGCTCGACCAACTCCGCCAGCGCGAAGGTCAACTGGCGCAGCCCCTCCCGGGTCACCGCCGAGACCTCGAAGACCCGCAGGCCACGGGCCTCGATGTCGGGCCGGACGATCTCGGCGAGATCCCGCCCGTCCGGTACGTCGATCTTGTTCAGTACGACCAGCCGAGGCCGGTCGGCCAACCCGCCGTACTCGGAGAGTTCGGCCTCGATGGCATCGATGTCGGCCAGCGGATCGCGCCCCGGCTCCGGGTTGGCCGCGTCCACCACGTGCACCAGCACCGCGCAGCGCTCGATGTGCCGGAGGAACTCCAGCCCGAGCCCCTTGCCGGTGGCCGCCCCGGGGATCAGGCCCGGCACGTCGGCGACGGTGAAGGTGTGCTCGTCGACCCGGACCACGCCGAGGTTCGGCACCAGCGTGGTGAACGGGTAGTCGGCGATCTTCGGCTTGGCCGCCGAGAGCACCGAGATCAGCGAGGACTTGCCGGCCGACGGGAAGCCCACCAGGCCGACGTCGGCCACGCTCTTGAGTTCGAGTACGACGTCGAGCTGGTCCCCCGGCTCGCCCAGTTCGGCGAAGCCGGGCGCCCTGCGCCGGGCGTTGGCCAGCGAGGCGTTGCCCCGGCCACCCCGGCCGCCCCGGGCCACCTCGAAGGTGGTGCCGGCGCCGACCAGGTCGGCCAGCACCGTGCCGTCCACGGCGTGCACGACCGTCCCGTCCGGGACCTTGAGCACCAGGTCCTGCCCGTTGGCACCGTCCCGGTTGGAGCCGGCGCCGCCCTTGCCGTTCTCGGCCTTGACGTGCGGCCGGAAGTGGAAGTCGAGCAGGGTGTGCACCTGGGGGTCGACCACCAGGGACACGCTGCCGCCGTGCCCGCCGTTGCCGCCGTCCGGCCCGCCGAACGGCTTGAACTTCTCCCGATGGATCGAGACGCAACCGTGCCCGCCGTCCCCGGCCTGCAGGTGCAGTACGACCCGGTCAACGAACGTCGTCACGCTGCCAATCCTTTCATCGGCGCCGACCGGCGGCGCCGGATACGGCACAGGTCGTCCGCCCGGCCGGGAGGGCCGGGCACGGGCCGACCGGTGCCCGAGAAACGGCGGAGCGGGCCCGGACACCAGG
>NZ_JAWQRR010000068.1:0-25000 GCF_033446045.1 Plantactinospora sp. KLBMP9567
AGGTCCGCGGCCCGCTCCGCCGGAAAGCTGACGTTACCGCTCGGACGGCACGATGCTGATGACCTTGCGGCCGCGCTTGGTGCCGAACTGGACCGCACCGGCGGCCAGCGCGAACAGCGTGTCGTCGCCGCCGCGACCGACCAGGTCACCGGGGTGGAACTTGGTGCCCCGCTGCCGGATCAGGATCTCGCCGGCGCTGACGACCTGCCCACCGAACCGCTTGACGCCGAGTCGCTGCGCCGCGGAGTCGCGACCGTTCCGCGAGCTGGACGCACCCTTTTTGTGAGCCATCTGAGGACGACCTGTCTTTCCGCTGGGGCTTACTTGCCGTTGGTGATGCCGGTCACCTTGACCTGGGTCAGCGGCTGGCGGTGACCCTGGCGCTTGTGGTAGCCGGTCTTGTTCTTGAACTTGTGGATCCGGATCTTCGGACCCTTCGTGTGTGCGGCGATCTCGCCGGACACCGCGACCTTGGCCAACTGCGCGGCATCGGTCACCAGGTTGTCCCCGTCGACGAGGAGGACGGCGGCGAGCTTGATCGCGTCGCCGGGCTGGCCAACCAGCTTCTCGACCTCGATCACGTCGCCCTCGGCGACCTTGTACTGCTTGCCGCCGGTCTTGACGATCGCGTACATCGGACGCGGACTCCCTGTCGTTGAGGCTGCGGGTGGGTGTTCGCGACGGCCAACTCGACCGCACCGGGGTGCGGGGCGGGCACGCGAGAACGTGGCACGTAATGAGCGCCGCAGGCTAGCGTACGCCATGCCAGGCCGCTCGCCCAAACCGGGCCCGCTCCCGGGGCCGGTCGAGGCGCCGGTGACCAGCCTCGGCGCCCTCCCCGCGCCCGACGAGACCTCGCCGGGCGCGAGCCGGAGCGGCCAGCCCTGACCGGGCCGGTGGGGTCAGCTCGGGCAGAGCGCCTCCAGCCGCTGCTGCAACTCCTGGAGCTTGTTCTCGTCGACCGACTCGACGGTGGCCTTCATCGTGCCGACCTCGGTCGCGATCTCGGCCAGTACCGTCTTGAGCCGCTCGTCGGTGGCCCGGGCGGACTGCTCCCGCATCGCGGTGCCCCAGGTCTGCAACGCCGCCTCCGCCTTGCGCTGCGCCGCCTGCGCCCCGGCGGTGTCGCCGGTGCTCGCCGCCTGGAGCGACTTGCCCAGCTCGGAGACGAAGGTCTGCACGGAGGAGGTGGCAGCCTTGGTGGCGGCCGCGCAGACCTCCTTGCCGTTGCCCCCGGCCGGGCTGGTGTCCACCGCCGGTGATCCGCCCGGGCTGGCGCCGGGCGTCGCGGCACCCGAGGACGGCGCTCCGGCCGACGGGCTGCCGGACGGGCCGGGTGCGGCGGCGCCGTCCCGCTCACCCGAGCAGCCGGCCGCCGCGAACAGCGCGGCGGCGATAGCGGCGGTCACCAGCAGGCGTCGCATGGTCTTCTCCTCCGGGGGTGCGGCTGGCCCACACGACCGGCGCCGACGGTGGTCGGCGACCGGTCGGGGACCGCGAGGGAGTGACCAGCGTAGCCACCGCCGGGGTCAACGGACCAAACCCGGCTCCCCGGGCAGCGCCGGATCAGGGACGGGTACGGCGGCGGGTGCCGCCGCGCCGGGCCCGGCGACGACCGCCGCCGATCTCCGCGGCCTCGGCCTCCGCATCCAGGTCACCGGTGTCCTCGATACCGTCCGGGTCGCCGGCACCCGCCAGCCGCATCGACTCGGCCGGCGCGGCCTCGACGACGTCGTCGGCCTCAGGGGGCTCCGCCTCGTAGCGGGACAGGTCGTATCCCATGGTGTCGTCGTACTCCGAGACCTCGACGACCACCCGCTCCGGGGCGGCCGCCTTGCGGCCCCGGCGCCGACCGCCGACGGCCGGTGCCTCGGAAGCCGGTGCCGGGGTACCGGTGGCCGAGGCGACCGCCTTGACCTTGTCCCCCGCGCCCGAGCGGGACTTCTCCGACACCGGCTCGGTGTGGATGATCACGCCCCGGCCCTTGCAGCAGTCGCAGGTCTCGCTGAACGCCTCCAGCAGCCCGGCACCGATCCGCTTCCGGGTCATCTGGACCAGGCCGAGCGAGGTGATCTCGGTCACCTGGTGCTTCGTCCGGTCCCGGCCCAGGCATTCGGTGAGCCGGCGCAGCACCAGCTCCCGGTTCGACTCCAGCACCATGTCGATGAAGTCGATCACGACGATGCCACCCAGGTCGCGGAGCCGGAGCTGCCGGACGATCTCCTCGGCCGCCTCCAGGTTGTTCCGGGTGACCGTCTCCTCCAGGTTGCCGCCGGCACCGGTGTACTTGCCGGTGTTGACGTCGATCACCGTCATCGCCTCGGTACGGTCGATCACCAGGTGGCCGCCGGAGGGCAGGAAGACCTTCCGGTCCAGCCCCTTGAGGATCTGCTCGTCGATCCGCCGCTCGGCGAAGACGTCCGCCGTACCGGTCTGCCGGCGCAGCCGGGGCACCAGGTCGGGCGAGACGTGCGACAGGTAGGACTCGACCATGTCGTACGACTCGTCGCCCTGCACGACCAGCTCGCGGAAGTCCTCGTTGAACAGGTCCCGGACCACCCGGATCACCAGGTCGGGCTCCTCGTAGAGCAGCACCGGGGCACCGCCCTCGGCCGCCTTGGCCTGGATGTCCTCCCACTGCGCCTGGAGTCGCTTCACGTCCCGGGCCAGTTCGTCCTCACTGGCGCCCTCGGCCGCGGTCCGGACGATCACACCGGCACCGTCCGGGACCAGCTTCTTCAGGATGTCGCGCAGCCGCTTGCGCTCGGTGTCCGGCAGCTTGCGGCTGATCCCCGAGGCGTTGCCGTGCGGCACGTAGACCAGGTGCCGCCCGGATAGCGCGATGTGGCTGGTCAGCCGGGCGCCCTTGTGCCCGATCGGGTCCTTGGTGACCTGCACCAGCACCGAGTCGCCGGAGCGCAGCGCCTGCTCGATCGAGCGGGCCCGCCCCTCCAGTCCGGTGGTGTCCCAGTTGACCTCACCCGCGTAGAGCACCGCGTTGCGGCCGCGCCCGACGTCCACGAAGGCCGCCTCCATGCTGGGCAGCACGTTCTGCACCTTGCCCAGGTAGACGTTGCCGGCCATCGTGCCGGCGGAGGCGCGGGTGACGTAGTGCTCCACCAGCACCCCGTCCTCCAGTACGGCGATCTGGGTCCGGTCGCCGCGCTGGCGTACCGCCATCACCCGGTCGACCGCCTCCCGGCGGGCCAGGAACTCCGACTCGCTGAGGATCGGCGGCCGGGTACGCCGCTGCTCACGGCCGTCCCGGCGGCGCTGGCGCTTGGCCTCCAGCCGGGTCGAGCCGGAGACGCCCTGCACCTCGTCCACGGTCTTGCGAGGCTCGCGGATCTTGATAACGGTGGGTACGCCGTCGTCGGCCGCACCGTCGGTGTCTCCGGCACCCTTGCGCCGCCGTCGGCGGCGGCGCCGGGTCACCCCGTCACCGGCGTCGCCCTCGTCGTCCTCGTCCTCGTCGGCCCCGGCCTCGACGCCGGCCTCGGGCTCGTCGCCCTCCTCGGCGTCGTCCGCGGTGCCCTTGCCCCGGCCCCGACCCCGGCGACCGCGCCGCCGACGACGCCGGGCCGCCGCGGTCTCCTCGTCCTCGTCCTCCTCGGCGTCGGTGACGTCCAGGGCCTCCTCGTCGGCGACGCCCTCGGCCTCGGCCTCCGGCTCGGCTTCCAGCACCGCCGGCTCGCCGGCACGCCGGCCCCGGCGGCGCCGCCGGACGCCCTCGACCGGCTCGACCGGCTCACCCTCGGCCTCGGCCTCGGTCGGCCGGGTCGACGGAACGGGCTCGACCACGCCGGCCCGGGCCGGCGGAGTCTCCGGCTCCGGGGCCATGAACAGCACGGTGGGTGCGGAGAGCGCGGCGCGGCGCCGGCGTCCCCGGGGGGTCTCCTCGGCCGCCGGCTCGGCCCCGGCCGGGCCGGCAGCCACCGGGCGACCGGCTCCGCCGGTCGACTCCGGGGTGGCGGGAGCGCCGACGTCGGAGCCGGTCACCGGGAGCTCGCCGGCCGCCGGGGCGCTCTCGGCGGCCCCGGGCGGGGTGACGGTCGTCTCAGTCGGCTCGGCGGGAGGTGCCGCCGCCGCCTTCTTCCGACGGGTACGGGTGACCTTCACCGGCGGTACGGGTTCGACCGCCGCGTCGTCGGGGCCGGCCGCGGGCGTACCCGGGTCGGTGGCCGCGCTCGCCTCGGCGGCCGGAAGTCCGGTGTCGTCCTTCTTGTCCGCCGTGGTGGCCTTGCGGCGCCGGCGGGTCGCCTTCGGGGCGGCCTCGATGTCGGCGGCCACCGGTGCCAGCACCTCGGCGTCGGACGCCTCTCCGCTGGTCGTCCGGGCCGTGCTGGGCGCCTCGGCCGGTACGCCGGTCGGTGCCGGCTCACTCGTCGTGCTGGACGTACGGCGCCGGGTGGTACGCCGCCGTGTGGGCCCCTCCGCACTGCCGCCCTGCGCGGTCGTGCTCTCCGCACTGCCGCCCTGCGCCGCCGTGCTCTCCGCACTGCCGCCCTGGGCGGTCGCGCTCTCTCCGGTGGCGCCCTGCGCACTCGTGCTCTCGGTGCTGCCGTTTGCGGTGGTGGCGTCGACGGCCGGCTGCGCGCCGGTCCGTTCTCCGCCCTCTGGCTCGTTCTCGAGCATGGACGTTCTCCAGTTCTGGCTTCCCCGGGCGCGGGTGAGCGCTGCCACGCAGGGTTGCCGCAAAGTATTTCCGGTGACGCGTCGAGGTGACCGGGTCGCCGAAGTCTGCCTACCTGACCGCCGGCCGGACTTCCGGCTGGCGTTCGCCGATGGCGGTCCCGTCGCGATCCGCCTCCAACGGATCGACGATCTCCCCCTGCGCGGTCAGCGTGCCCTGCGCCAGCCGGGTCGCCCTCGGCGGCACCGGCGGCTCCAGGTCGGCCACCACGCGGAGGCCGGAAAGGACGTCATCGGGTCGTACGGACGGGGTGACCTGCCGCACGACCACTTCGAGTATCGCACACGGTACGCCCGCGACCCCGGAAGGTGCCTCGGTCCCCTCGATCACATCGATGGCCGTGACAGCGGCCCGGGTGTCGAAAACGCGTCGGCCCTGCTTGGTCATCCGCTCGACGAGCACCTCGGAGGCGGCCAGAAAGGTCGACACGGCGGCGCGGGCGACGTCCGGCGCGACACCGGGCAGTTCGACCCGCCAGCGCGAGGCGTCGATCCGGTCGGCCAGGCTGCCGCCGCCGGCCACCACCGCGTCCAGTACGTCGAGTCCGGGCGAGAGCACCGCGTCCAGGGCGGCACGGAGATCGGCCGGATCCACCAGCCGCTGGAGCCCGATCTCCAGGTACTCCGCCTCGCTGGCCACCCCGGTCGGGGCCGCGCTGGCGTAGGAGATCTTCGGGTGCGGGGTGAAGCCCTGGGAGAACGCCACCGGCACGCCGGCCCGGCGCAACGCGCGCTCGAAGGCCCGGGCGAAGTCCCGGTGCGAGGTGAACCGCAGCGGCCCACGCTTGGCGTACCTGATCCGGATCCGCTGTACGACCGGCGCCTGGCCGCCCTCCGGCTGTGGTTTCCTGCTGATCGTGCCGCTCCTCGGATAATGGTCAGGGTGGGCCGTTCTCCCGGGAGCGGGCTGCTCCGGGGGAACGGTCGGGGGTCAGTGTCCGGTGCCGGCCGGCATCCGCAGGCCGGTGTTCACCGGCGTCAGCGGCAGCAACTTCTTGCCGGTCGGGCCGATCTGGATCTCGGTGTCCATGGACGGGCAGACGCCGCAGTCGAAGCACGGGGTCCACCGGCAGTCGTCCTGCTCGTACTCGGTCAGGGCGTCCTGCCAGTCCTGCCAGAGCCAGTCCTTGTCCAGCCCGGAGTCGAGGTGGTCCCAGGGCAGCACCTCGGCCTGCTCCCGCTCCCGGACCGTGTACCAGTCGAGGTCCACCCCGAAGGCCGGCAGCACCTCGGCGGCGGCGTCCACCCAGCGCTGGTAGGAGAAGTGCTCGCTCCAGCCGTCGAACCGGCCGCCGTTCTCCCAGACCCGCCGGATCACCGCACCGACCCGCCGGTCACCCCTGCTGAGCAGCCCCTCGATCAGCGAGGGCTCGCCATCGTGATAGCGGTAACCGATCGCCCGGCCGAGCGACCGGTCGGAGTTGATCGCCTGCTTGAGCAGCTTGAGCCGGTTGTCGATCACCTCGGGCCGCTCCATCCGGGCCCACTGGAACGGGGTGTGCGGCTTGGGTACGAATCCGCCGATCGAGACCGTGCAGCGGATGTCCTTGGAGCCGGTGGCCGCCCGCCCGGCCTTGATCACCTCGTGCGCGAGCCGGGCGATCTGGAGGACGTCCTCGTCTTCCTCGGTGGGCAGCCCGCACATGAAATAGAGCTTCACCTGCCGCCACCCGTTGGTGTAGGCGGTGACCACGGTCCGGATGAGGTCCTCCTCGGACACCATCTTGTTGATCACCTTGCGGATCCGCTCCGAGCCGCCCTCCGGGGCGAAGGTGAGCCCGGTACGCCGGCCGTTGCGGGACAGTTCCTGGGCCAGGTCGATGTTGAACGCGTCGACCCGGGTCGACGGCAGCGAGAGCGAGACGTTGGTGCCCTCGTACTGCTGGGCCAGGCCGGAGCACATGTCGCCGATCTCCGAGTGGTCGGCCGACGACAGCGACAGCAGCCCCACCTCGGAAAAGCCCGAGTATTCGAGGCCGTCCCGCACCATCTGGCCCACCGTGGTGATGGAGCGTTCCCGGACCGGCCGGGTGATCATGCCCGCCTGGCAGAACCGGCAGCCCCGGGTGCAACCCCGGAAGATCTCCACCGCGTACCGCTCGTGCACCGTCTCGGCGAGCGGCACGATCGGCTTCTTCGGGTACGGCCAGGCGTCCAGGTCCATCGTCGTCCGCTTGTGTACCCGGAACGGCACGTCCGCCCGGTTCGGCACGACCCGCTGGATCCGACCGTCCGGCAGATAGTCGACGTCGTAGAAGCGCGGCACGTAGACGCTCTCGGTCCGGGCCAGCCGGAGCAGCAGTTCGTCCCGCCCGCCAGGGCTGCCCTCCACCTTCCAGGCCCGGACGATCTCGGTGATCTCCAGGACCGCTTCCTCGCCGTCGCCGAGCACCGCCGCGTCGAGGAAGTCGGCGATCGGCTCCGGGTTGAACGCGGCGTGCCCGCCGGCCACCACCACCGGGTGCTCGTCGGTGCGGTCGGCGGAGAGCAGCGGGATGCCGGCCAGGTCGATCGCGGTGAGCAGGTTGGTGTAGCCGAGTTCGGTGGCGAACGAGATCCCGAACAGGTCGAACGCGCCGACCGGCCGGTGCGCCTCGACGGTGAACTGCGGCACGCCCTCGGCCCGCATCAGCCGCTCCAGGTCCGGCCAGACCGCGTACGTCCGCTCGGCCAGTACGTCCGGCAGTTCGTTGAGCACCTCGTAGAGGATCTGCACCCCCTGGTTCGGCAGGCCCACCTCGTACGCGTCTGGATACATCAGCGCCCAACGGACGACCGCCGACTCCCAGTCCTTCACCACCGCGCCCAGTTCGCCGCCGACGTACTGGATCGGCTTGCTGACCTGGGGCAGCAACTGCTCGAGCTGCGGCCAGACCGTCATCGCCGCTGACCTTTCCGCGGCGGACGACGCGGCGCTCATGGAACCTCCCGGGACACTCGGTTGGAACACCAACCATCCAGAGTACGCGTCACACCCGAGCCCCGGTCCGGTAGTCCCCGCGCCCGCCGAGTGCGGAGTTTCCGCCGGAAAGCCCCCCACGTGCCGGCTCGCCGCGATTTCCCCCGCCGTCGGCGACACTCGTACGATCCGGCGCGGAACGACCGGTTGGTCGGGCGGTACTAACCTCGAACGGGCGCGAGAGGAGACCCGCACAATGTCCCAGCCGCAGCCGGAGGAGACCGCACCGGCGGGCCGAGCCACGCCGGCCGGGCCGCCCCCGGCCGAGGGATCGGCGACCGTGGCATCCGGCGACCAGCACACTCGGGCCGCTGACCAGCAGCACGGCCGAACCGGCGACCAGCAGCACGGTCAGGCCGCCGGCAACGAGCACGGCCAGGCCGGCGACGAGCACGGTCACGCCGGTGACGAGCACGGTCACGCCGGTGACGAGCACGGTCACGCCGGTGACGAGCACGGTCACGCCGGTGAGCCGGACGACACGGCCGTGGACGTCCCGGTGGAACCGGAACCGGACGGGTCCGGCGACGCCGACCTCGACCAACCGACCCTGCCCACGCCGCCACCCGGTGCCACTGTCACCGCGTACCCCACGTCACCGGCCGACTCCGTGCACACCGCGCCAGCACCGGCCGCCGGCGACGAAGGGTCCCCAGCCGAAAAGCCACAGCCGGCAGCCGCCACCGAACCTGCCGCGACCGAAGACTCGCCGCGCGCAGCCGCCACCGAGCATGCGGCACCGGACGGACCGCCGGCCGCCGACGACGACACACCCACCCGCCGTACCCCGCCACCCGACGCCACCCGGATCGACCGGCCCGCCGACGACGATAGCGGCTCGGTTCCGGCCGAGGGCGGTGTGCCGGCGTTGCCGTCCGAGGACGACGGGCCGGCCCCGACCCGGGTCGCAGCGCCACGCTGGACCGGCTCTGCGGCCGTACCACCGCCCCGGCCGCGCAAGCGTCGCTGGCTCCTTGGCGATGCCGAGGAGGCGGACGTTCCGGCGGCACCGACGGCCCGTACCCGACCGGCCGATCCGACCCTGCGGATGCCGGAGGTCGAGGCGGACGAGATCCCCACCCCGGTCGACCCCTGGGCCGGTGCCGCCGACGACCCGTGGGACGCGTACCCGCCGGTCGGTGGCCACCAGGGAGCGGCGAGTCATCCGCCGGTCGGCTACGACGCACCGGTCAGCCCGCCGCCGGCCCGACAGTTGCCGGTGACCCGGCGTTTCCCCGCGCCGACCGGTCCACCGCCACCGCCGCGCACGACGGCGCCCCCACCGGCGGGGCCACGGCCACCAGCGCCGCCACCACACGCGGCGCCACCGCCACCGCCACCGCCGGCGCGGGCCGCCCGACCGCCGGCCCCGCCCGCACCACGGAAGCAGCCGCCGCCACCGGTCGCTCCGCCCCGACCGGCGAAACAGCGGCGCCGGCCGGAGGCGCCACCGGTCCGGAAGCCACCGCCCGCCCCCCTTCCTCCGGTACGCCGCCGCCGGCGCTGGCCCAGGGTGATGTTCACGCTCACCCTGCTCACCATCGCCTGCTGCTGCGGCGTTCCGGCGTACTACGCCAAGCCGATCTGGGACCAGTACCCGGCCTCGCCGGTGGATCCGCTACCGAGCGAGGTACTGGACCTGCAACTGCTGGACAACGCGGCCGGCAGGAAGACCGCCGAGCAGTTGAAGCGGGAGGTACAGGGGCGGAGCTGGTTCACCGACGGCGAGGCGTTCGCCGGGGTCTACCGGACCTCGAACGGCAAGCAGGTGATCATCTTCGGCAGCACCGGCTTCCGGCTCAGTCCCGAGTCGGCGGTACAGGAGGAGGTCACCCGGCTCCAGAACGAGTACGGAGTCACCTCGGTCGAGCCGGTGCCGACCGGCGTACGCGGCGAGTACCGCAGTTGCGGCACGGGCGAGGCCGATGGCGACGAGGTGGTGGTCTGCACGTGGGCGGACCACGGCAGCTCGGCCACCGCGCTGTTCACCCGGCTGTCGATAGCGGACAGCTCCGAGCTGCTCAGCACGCTGCGCGACAGCATCATCGTGCGCGACCCGGTCGGCTCGGGTAGCGGCAGCGCGAGTACGGGATGAGCCCGCTCCAGGCAGCCGCCGCCGCACCGACGGGCGGCGGCCGGCAGCCAGCGGCCACGGACCGACGGCGGCCTACGAACCGCCGTTCTCGGCCCCGTTGCGGGCCGGCGCGTACCGGGGCACGTACTCCTGCCCGGTCAGCTTCTGGATCTCCGTCATGATGTCGTCGGTGATCTGCCGCAGCGAGGTCCGGTCCGTCGGGCGTCCGACGAAGTCCATCGGCTTGCCGAACCGGACGATCACCTTGCCGGTGCCGAGCCGGGGCAGCCGGGCCCCGATCGGCTGCACCCGCTCGGTGCCGATCATCCCGACCGGGATCACCGGCACCTCGGCGGCCAGCGCCAGCCGGGCCACCCCGGTACGCCCCCGGTAGAGCCGCCCGTCCGGTGACCGGGTGCCCTCCGGATAGATCGCCACCAGGTCACCGGCGCGCAGCACCGGGATCGCCCCGTCGAACGCGGAAAGCGCGGCCCGGCCTCCGGCCCGTTCCACCCGGATCGCGCCGAGCCCGCTGATCACCGAGCGGGTGACCCAGCCGCGCAGCCCGGTGCCGGTGAAGTATTCGGACTTGGCCCAGAAGGCGAGGTGCCGGGGCACCACCGAGCCGAGGAACAACTCGTCGGCGACCGAGAGGTGGTTGCCCGCGAAGATCGCGCCGCCGGTCGCGGGGACGTTCTCCAGGCCCTCCACGGTCGGACGCCAGGCAACCCGCATCGCGGTGCCGACGGTGTACTGGCCGATGGTGTAGAGCAGCGGCACGGGACCTCCGGCGGTCAAGGTAGTCAGGCGCTGTCACGTTAACCGACGCCCGACCGGTCCGCGTAGGTGACCGTCTCGATCACCTGTCCGGACCGGTCGGGCGGCACCCGGCGACGCCCCGGGAGTCCTCAGCGGCGGCGTACCGCCACCGTCACCCGGTCGCCCTCGCCGACCTCACCGGCGAAGCCGTCGACCTGGTCGGCGGAGTCGACCTCACCGGCGAAGCCGATCGAGTCGGCCAGCACCTCCCGGGCCACGAAGTCCCGGTACGCCTCGACCGCCGCGGCCACCTCCGCCGGGGCGGCGAGCAGCACGTCGATCCGGTCCGACACGTCCAGCCCGGCGTCCCGGCGGGCCTGCTGCACCACCCGTACGACGTCCCGGGCCAGCCCCTCGGCGGCGAGCTCCGGGGTGACGGCGGTGTCCAGCACCACCACGCCCTCCCCACCGGGCAGCGGCGCGGAGTGCTCGGCGTCGGCGGGCACCAGCTTCAGCTCGTACTCGCCGGCCTCCAGCCGGACCCCGGCCGCCTCCGGTACCCCGTCGACCAGCACCCAGTCGCCGGCCTTGACCGCCTTGATCACGGTCTGCACCTGCTTGCCGACCCGGGGCCCGAGCGCCCGGGGCACCACCGTGAGCACCTGCTCGCAGTAGCTGGCCAGCTCGTCGCTGAAGGTCACCGCCTTGACGTTGACCTCGTCCGCGATCAGGTCGGCGAACGGCCGCAGGGTCTCCGCCGCCGGGGTCGCCACGGTCAGCGACGACAGCGGCAGCCGGACCCGCAGGCCCTTCGCCTTGCGCAGCGAGAGCGCCGCCGAGGCGACGTTGCGGGTGGCGTCCATCGCCGCCACCAGCTCGTGGTCGGCCGGGAACTCGGCGGCGTCCGGCCAGTCGGTCAGGTGCACCGACCGCTCCCCGGTCAACCCGCGCCAGACCTCCTCGGCGGTCAGCGGGGCCAGCGGGGCCAGCACCCGGCTGACCGTCTCCAGCACCGTGTAGAGGGTGTCGAAGGCGTCCCGGTCGCCGGACCAGAACCGGTCCCGGGACCGCCGGACGTACCAGTTGGTCAGCGCGTCCAGGAACGACCGGACCGTGCCGCAGGCGCCGGAGATGTCGTAGACGTCGAGCTGCCCCTGCACCGCCTCGACCAGCTCGCCGGTCTTGGCCAGCACGTACCGGTCGAGCAGGTGCGTCGAGTCGGTACGCCGGACCGCGGAGTATCCCTCCGCGTTCGCGTAGAGCGAGAAGAAGTACCAGACGTTCCAGTACGGCAGCAGCACCTGGCGTACCGAGTCCCGGATCGTCGTCTCGCTGACCACCACGTCCCCGCCGCGCAGCACCGGCGAGGACATCAGCGTCCAGCGCATCGCGTCCGAGCCGTAGCTGTCGAACATCTCGTAGACGTCCGGGTAGTTGCGCAGGCTCTTGGACATCTTGCGCCCGTCCGAGCCGAGCACGATGCCGTGCACCACGGCGTTGCGGAACGCCGGCCGGTCGAAGAGCGCGGTCGCCAGCACGTGCATGGTGTAGAACCAGCCCCGCACCTGCGGGACGTACTCGACGATGAAGTCCCCGGGGTAGTGGTGCTCGAACCACTCCCGGTTCTCGAACGGGTAGTGCACCTGGGCGAACGGCATCGAACCGGACTCGAACCAGCAGTCCAGCACCTCCGGCACCCGGCGCATGGTGGAGCGCCCGGTCGGGTCGTCCGGGTTGGGTCGGGTCAGCTCGTCGATCATCGGCCGGTGCAGGTCGGTGACCTTGACGCCACCCTGCTCACCGCTTCCGGTCGCAAGCTCCCCGAAGTCGGCCTCCAGCTCGGCCAGCGAGCCGTAGACGTCGACCCGCGGATACTGCGGGTCGTCCGACTTCCAGACCGGGATCGGCGAGCCCCAGAACCGGTTCCGGCTGATCGACCAGTCCCGGGCGTTCGCCAGCCACTTGCCGAACGAGCCGTCCCTGACGTGCCCCGGAGTCCAGTTGATCTGCTGGTTCAGCTCCAGCATCCGGTCCTTGACCTTGGTGACCGCCACGAACCAGGAGGAGACCGCCTTGTAGACCAGCGGGGTGTCGCAGCGCCAGCAGTGCGGGTACGAGTGGGTGTAGGTGTCCTGCCGGAGCACCACCCCGCGCTCCTTCAACTCGCGGATCACCGACTTGTTGACGTCGAAGACCTGCTCACCCTGGTACGGCGGGACCAGCGCGGTGAACCGGGTGTGGTCGTCCACGGTCACCACGGTCGGGATGCCGGCCGCGTTGCACGCCTTCTGGTCGTCCTCGCCGAAGGCCGGGGCCAGGTGCACCACCCCGGTGCCGTCCTCGGTGGTGACGAACTCCGCGCCGAGCACCTGGTAGGCGTTCGGCCCACCCTGCTCGACGAGAAAGTCGTAGAGCGGGGTGTAGCGGCGGCCGACCAGGTCCCGGCCGTGCACCGTGCCGACCTGGGTCCAGCCGTCCAGCTCCTTCGCGTACGCGCCGAGCCGGGCGGCGCCGACGACGTGCCGCCGGCCGTCCCGCTCCAGCACCGCGTACTCGATGTCCGGGCCGACCGCGAGCGCAAGGTTGGAGGGCAGGGTCCACGGCGTGGTGGTCCAGACGCCGACCCGGACCGGCCCGCGCAGCAGCTCCGGCGCGTCCTCGTCCGGGGTCAGCTCGAACCAGACGGTCAGCGTCGGGTCGTGCCGGTCCCGGTAGACGTCGTCCATCCGGGTCTCGGTGTTCGACAGCGGGGTCTCGCAGCGCCAGCAGTACGCCAGCACGCTGAACCCCTCGTAGACCAGCCCCTTGGTGTGGAGCTGCTTGAACGCCCACATGACGCTCTCCATGTAGCTGAGGTCGAGCGTCTTGTAGTCGTTGCCGAAGTCGACCCACCGGGCCTGCCGGTTGACGTACCGCTCCCAGTCCCGGGTGTAGGCCAGCACCGAGGTCCGGCAGGCGTCGTTGAACCGCCCGACACCGAGGTCGAGGATCTCCGCCTTGGTGGTGATCCCGAGCTGCTTCTCCGCCTCCACCTCGGCCGGCAGGCCGTGGCAGTCCCAGCCGAAGCGCCGCTCCACCCGCCGGCCGCGCATCGTCTGGTAGCGCGGCACCAGGTCCTTGACATAGCCGGTCAGCAGGTGGCCGTAGTGCGGCAGGCCGTTGGCGAACGGCGGCCCGTCGTAGAAGACGTACTCGTTGGCGCCGTCCGGTCCGGGGTCGCGGGCCTCGACGCTGGCCTCGAAGGTCTTGTCGGCCACCCAGTGGTCGAGCACACGCTGCTCGACCACCGGCAGCTCGGGACTGGCCGGCACGCCCGTGCCGGCGGGGGCGTTCTTCGGGTACGCCATCGCGGGTCGCTCTCCTCGTCGCAGCTCACTGACCGTGGTCTGCGAGGACGAACCCTGGTACGCCGGAAGCCGGCGCCCCGGTGGGCCCGCGGTACCACCCCGCTTGGTGGTCGGAGATCGACCACCCGCTCGTTGGCCGGCTGTGACGGGCCGGTCCCGTCCGGTTCTACTGGGGTGTTTCCACCCGTTCTTCCGGAGGCTCGCCGGTGATGGCCGGGTCGATGCCTGTGCCCGTCAACAATACTCGACCCCCGCGCCGCCCCCCACCCGATATCCCCGTCCGGCTCCACCGCCGGGCCTGAGGCGCCGCCGCCGACCGGCGCACCCGCCACCCGACTACCGATTCGTGCCGACCGGCCGGCGGGTAGGGTCAGCTCGGGGAACCTGCGGGTCAGGTCAGCTCGGGGAACCAGAGCGCGATCTCCCGACGGGCGGTCTCGACCGAGTCGGCCGCGTGCACCAGGTTCTCCCGAGAGGAGCAGGCCAGGTCACCCCGGATCGTGCCGGGGACCGCCCGACGCCCGTCGGTCGCGCCGACCAGGCCGCGGACCATCTCGACCACGCCGGAGCCGGAGAGCACCACCGCGACCAGCGGCCCGGAGGTCATGAACTCCCGCAGCGCCGGATAGAACGGCTCCGCCACGTGCTCGGCGTAGTGCAGGCCGGCGAGCCGGTCGTCCATCCGGCGCAGCACCATCGCGTCGATGCCGAGGCCCTTGCGCTCGAACCGGCCGAGGATCTCGCTGACCAGCCGCCGCCGCACCGCGTCGGGCTTGATCAATACGAGGGTACGCTCGGCGGAATCGCTGCTGACCACGGACACCCCTTGGTACGGCCGGAGAGCTGGGCCCCGCCAGCGTATGTCGGCGCTGTCCGGCCGCGACGCCGGAGGTCAGCACGTTCGGCCAGCTCACCGCCGACTGATCCGGCGGCGAAGGCCGCACACCGGCCGCGGGTCGTTCCATTCCCGCCAGATCCGGCCTAGCCTGGCCTTAACCAGGGAGGTCCACTGTGGCAGATGGTCGTCGCCGCCAGGTCGCGCCGGTGCGCAAGCTGGTCGCCGCTGTGCTGGGCACCTTCGCCACCTTCGTCATCCTGTTCGGCTTCGGGATGCGCAGTTGGGCGATCGCCGTACTCGGAGTGGCGCTGCTCGCCCTGGCCATCGCGCTCGTCGCGTTCACCGCCGTACGCAGTGGTCCCCGGGCCTGGGTGACCGGCATCGGGCACGTGCACAGCGTCACCGAGCCGCCCGCCTCGTCGACCTTCGGCCGGTGTGAACTCCAGATCGTGATCGACGCGCCGGGAGTGCCCGGCCGCTCGGTGCGGATCCGCGACCCCCGGGTACCGGTGTCGAAGTGGCCGGACCCGGGCGCCACCCTGCCGATCATGGTGGCGATCGACGATCAGCGGCACGTCCGGATCCTCTGGGACGAGGTGCTGACCCACGCCGAGGCGGCGGCGAGCGGCGACCTGCCGCCGGAGTTCCACGATTTCGACCCGGGCGACGACGATATCCTGATCGAGCAGGAGGCGCCGCCGTGGGCGCGGGGCGGACGGGACGACCCGTACGCCGACGCACCGCCCGGCGGCGCGCCGGCCACCGAGGACCTGACCGAGGACGATCTCGCCCCGCTCCGGGACGACCTGGAGCCGCTGCGGAACGACCTGGAGCCGCTGCGGGACGACCGGGGTACGTCCCGCGAGGAGCCGGTGGTGATGCGGCAGACCCCGGGCGGGACGATCGTGCTGGAGGGGACCCTGGTGGACCCGCCGTCCACCGCGCCGCTGCCCCGCCGCTCCCGGCCGACCCCCGGTCCGGGCGGCCGGAACCGCCGCCCCCGCCCGGCGCCCGGTTCGAACACCCGGGACAGCGCCACGGGCGCCGCCGCGCCGGTCTCCGACGCGCCACCGGCGCCGCGCTCAGCCGAGCCGGACGTGCCGGCGACCGGGACCGGTGGCGACGGCACCGGGCTGCTGGAGACGCCGCCGGTCCCGGAGGCCCGGTCCGCTGACGTCCCGCCGGCCGGCCCGGCACCGGCCGAACCGGACCTGGAGTCGCCCCGACCCGCCCCCGAGCCCACGGCGGCGGACTCCAGCCGGTCGGCCACCACCCCCGGTACCGGCGGCACCGGCCCGGCCGACACCGACGAGATCGACATCTCGCTGGACGATCCCGACCCGGACCTCGACCCAGACGCGGACCTCGACCCGGACCTCGACCTGCGGGCCGGCGCGGCGCCGCGCGACGACCTCGCGGCCCCCTCGGACGACGAGGCGATCCTGGCCGACCTGATCGCCACCCAGCCGCCGGCCCGGCTCGGCGGCTCCGGCCCGATCGCCGGGGTCGGGATCACCCTGCTGGTCACCGACCTCGAACGGTCGATCGCGTTCTACCGGGACCTGCTCGGCTTCTTCGAGATCGACGGCGGCGAGGGCAACGCCATCCTCGCCTCCGGGGCGACCCGGCTGGTGCTGCGGGCGATCCGCGAGGTGGCCCCGATCAACCGGCGGCTGGTCCACCTCAATCTCGAGGTGAACGACGTCACCTCGTTCTACGAGGAACTCCTCGCCAAGGGCGTGAAGTTCACCTACGCCCCCCGGGCGGTCAACCGGGGCGCCAAACTCGAACTCTGGGCCGCCGCGTTCCGGGACCCGGACGGGCACGGGATCGCCCTCACCCAGTGGCGGAGCCGGGCCACCGGCTGAGCCGGCGGGCCGGGTCAGCCGAGGATGGCCCGGCGGACGTGCAGCACGTACGCCCAGACCCCGGCGAAGATCAGCCCCAGTGCGCCGAGTGACCAGTGCAGAAAGCCAGCGAGCAGCAACAGCCCCTGCAGGACGGTGGCGGCGTGCCAGGCCCACGGCCGGCGCAGGCAGCCGGCCAGCACGACCGCCAGCATGGCGAGCCCGACGACCACCCCGATGGCGCTGCCGCCCAGGTCGCCGCCGAGCAGTCTGATCGGCTGGATCGCGAGCAGCAGCACCAGTGTCTCGACGCTCAGCGTGAGGGCGCCGAGGCCGCGTACCGCCCGGTCCGGGTCCCGCAGTCCGGAAGGCCGGCCGCCTGGCGTACCCGTCGAGCCGGCGGCCGTACCCGTCGAGCCGGCGGAGCTGGCCGTGCCAGCCGGCCCGTCGTCCTCGACCCGGCCGGAGGGCTCCGCAGAGCCGGCTGCCGGCCCGGTACGGCCGGCCCGGTTCGCCGCCTCGTCCGGGGCGCTCACCGCTTCAACAGCCGTCGCGCGTCGGCCACGGTGACCACCGATCCGGTGACCAGCACACCCACCCCGCTCAACTCCCCCTGCACGTCGGACTCGGCCAGCGCCACGGCGGCCTCGATCGCGTCCGGCAGATCCGGAGCCACCTCGACCCGGTCCGGCCCGAAGACCTCGACCGCGAGTTCACCGAGTTCCGCGACCGGCATCGCCCGGGGCGAGCTGTTCCCGGTCACCACGACCGCGTCGACCACCGGTTCGAGCAGTTCGAGCAGACTTGCCGCGTCCTTGTCCTCGAGTACGCCGACCAGCGCGATCAGCCGGCTGAACGCGAACTCCTCCTGGAGCGCGGTGACGGTGGCCGCCATGCCGTGCGGGTTGTGCGCCCCGTCCAGCAGGATCGTCGGGGCGGACCGGACCCGCTCCAGCCGGCCAGGTGAGTCGGCGGTGGCGAAGCCCTGCCGGACGGTCTCGACGTCGAGCTGGCGGGACGCGCCCGCGCCGAGGAACGCCTCGACGGCGGCGAGCGCGATCGCGGCGTTCTGCGCCTGGTGTGCCCCGTGCAGGGGTACGAAGACGTTGTCGTAGACCCCGCCGAGGCCCTGCAACGAGAGCACCTGGCCGCCCACGGCCATGCTCCGGCGCAGTACGCCGAACTCGCCGCCCTCCCGAGCGATGGTGGCGCCGACCTCGGCGCAGCGCTCCAGGATCGGTTCGGCGGCCTCCTCCGGCTGGACCGCCGAGATCACGGTCGCGCCCTTGTGGATGATCCCCGCCTTGGCCAGCGCGATGTCTCCGATGGTGTCCCCGAGCCACTCGGTGTGGTCGAGCCCGATCGGGGTGATCACCGCGATTCCGGCGCTCAGCACGTTGGTGGAGTCCTCCGCACCGCCGAGGCCGACCTCGACCACCGCCACGTCGACCGGCGCGTCGGCAAAGGTGGCGAAGGCGAGCGCCGTGGTCATGTCGAAGTACGTCAACGGCTCGTCGGCGCGCTCGTCGACGAGCCGGGCCAGCGGCGCCACCTCGCGGTAGACCGAGACGAAACGGTCCTCGCCGATCGACTCGCCGTCCAGGCTGATCCGCTCCCGCACGGTCTCCAGATGCGGGCTGGTGTACCGGCCGGTGTGCAAGCCGAAGGCCCGGAGCAGCGAGTCGATCATCCGGGCCGTCGACGTCTTGCCGTTGGTGCCGGTCAGATGGATCGCCGGGTACGCCCGCTGCGGGCTGCCGAGCACGTCGAGCAGTTCCTCGATCCGCCCGAGGTCGAAGACCATCCGGGTGTAGCCGCGGCTGGACAGTTCCGCCTCGACCTGGGCGAACTCGGCCGCCCGCTCCGCGCGCTCACTCACCGCGATCCTCGCCCCCGCACCGTACGCTCCCCACCCGTTCCGCCGGACCGTCAGACTCTCGACCGCCAAGCCCTCGACCGCCCTGTACTCGACCGCCGCGCCCTGACCACCGCACACCGCCTTCTCGCACCCGCACACCGCCTTCTCGCACCCGCACACCGCCTTCTCGCACCCGCACACCCTCGGTCCGCACCCGCACCCGCACCCGCTCGCACCGGCACGGCATCCGCGCCCGGCACCGGCATCCGCGCCCGCACCGTCCGCCCGCTCTCGGTCCGCACCCCGCTACCGGTCAACCGAGTGCCGCGAGGGCGGCGGCGATCCGCTCCAGGTCCGCCTCGGCGGCCGCCAGCCGGTCCCTGATCTTGTCGACCACCGGGGCCGGCGCCTTGTCGAGGAAGGCCGGGTTGTCGAGCTTCGCCCGGGCCTGGCCGATCTCCTTCTCCGCCGCCGCCCGGTCCTTGGTCAGCCGGGCCCGCTCGGCGGCGACGTCGATCGAACCCCGGGTGTCCAGGGCCACCGTCACCGCGCCGGAGACGGCGAGGGTGGCACTGGCCCGGAAGTCCGGGGCCGCCGCGTCCAGCCGGACCAGCGAGCGGATCAGCGGCTCGTGCGCGGCGATGCCGGCTCCGGCGAGCCCGTCGAGCCGGGCCGCCACCCGCTGCGCCGGGCGCAGCCCCTGGTCGGAACGGAACCGGCGGATCTCGGTGACCACCCGCTGGAGTTCGGCCACCTCGCGCTCCGCCGCCTCGTCGCGCAGCGCCGGCACGGCCACCGGCCAGGCGGCGGTCATCACCGACGGCCCGGCCGGGCCGGAGCCGGCGTTCTCGGTACCGGCCAGCGCGGTCCAGAGCTCGTCGGTGACGAACGGCACCACCGGGTGCAGCAGCCGGAGCAGCCGGTCGAGCACGTGTCCGAGCACCCGGCGGGTGACCTCGGCCGGCTCACCGCCGGCGGCCAGCACCGGTTTGGCCAGCTCGACGTACCAGTCGCAGACGTCGTCCCAGGCGAAGTGGTAGAGGACGTCGCAGACCTTGGCGAACTCGTACGCCTCGAACTGCTCGTCCACCTCGGCGGTGACCTGCTGCAACCGGGACAGGATCCACCGGTCCACGGTCGACAGGCGGCCCGGCTCGGGCAGCTCGCCGGCCACGTGCGCGCCGTTCATCAGGGCGAACCGGGTGGCGTTCCAGAGCTTGTTGCAGAAGTTGCGGGAGCCCTGACACCACTCGTCGCTGACCGGGACATCCTGGCCGGGGTTGGCGCCCCGGGCCAGGGTGAACCGGGTGGCGTCGGCGCCGTACCGCTCGATCCAGTCCAGCGGGTCGACCACGTTGCCGAAGGACTTCGACATCTTCTTGCCGTACTGGTCGCGCACCATGCCGTGCAGGGCGATCACGTCGAACGGCTGCCGGCCGTCCATCGCGTACAGGCCGAACATCATCATCCGGGCGACCCAGAAGAACAGGATGTCGTAGCCGGTCACCAGCACGCTGGTCGGATAGAACTTCGCCAGGTCGGGTGTCTGCTCCGGCCAGCCGAGCGTGGAGAACGGCCAGAGTGCGCTGGAGAACCAGGTGTCCAGCACGTCGAGATCCTGGTGCCAGCCGTCGCCGGTCGGCGGTTCCTCGTCCGGGCCGACGCAGCGCACCTCGCCGTCCGGGCCGTACCAGACCGGGATTCGGTGCCCCCACCAGAGCTGCCGGGAGATGCACCAGTCGTGCATGTTGTCGACCCAGGCGAAGTACCGCTTGGCCATGTCGGCGGGTTCGATCTTGACCCGGCCGTCCCGCACCGCGTCGCCGGCCGCCCGGGCCAGCGGTCCGGTGTTGACGAACCACTGCAACGACAGCCGGGGCTCCACCGTCGTCCGGCACCGCGAGCAGTGCCCCACCGCGTGCACGTACGGCCGCTTCTCGGCGACGATCCGGCCCTGCTCGCGTAGCGCGGCGACGATCGCCGGCCGGGCCTCGAACCGGTCGAGTCCCTGGAACGGGCCGGGCGCGGTGATGACGCCCCGCTCGTCCATCACCGTCAGGGACGGCAGGTCGTGCCGCTGGCCGATCTCGAAGTCGTTCGGGTCGTGCGCCGGGGTCACCTTGACCATGCCGGTGCCGAAGCTCGGGTCGACGTGCTCGTCACCGACGATCGGGATCCGCCGCCCAGTCAGCGGCAGCTCCACCTCGGTGCCGATCAGGTGCTTGTACCGCTCGTCCTCCGGGTGTACCGCGACGGCCGTGTCACCGAGCATGGTCTCGGCCCGGGTGGTGGCAACGACCACGTCGTCGCTGTACCGGATCGAGACGAGTTCGCCGTCGTCGTCGGTGTGCTCCACCTCGATGTCCGACAGGGCGGTGAGGCAGCGCGGGCACCAGTTGATGATCCGCTCCGCGCGGTAGATCAGGCCGTCGTCGTACAGCTTCTTGAAGATCGTCTGTACCGCCCGGGAGAGTCCCTCGTCCATGGTGAAGCGCTCGCGGTCCCAGTCCACGGAGTCGCCGAGCCGGCGCATCTGGCCGAGGATCTTGCCGCCCGACTCGGCCTTCCACTTCCAGACCCGCTCGACGAACTTCTCCCGGCCCAGGTCGTGCCGGGACAGCCCCTCGCTGGCGAGCTGACGTTCGACCAGGTTCTGGGTGGCGATGCCGGCATGGTCCATTCCGGGCAGCCAGAGCGCCTCGTAGCCCTGCATCCGTCGCCGCCGGGTGAGCGCGTCCATCAGGGTGTGCTCGAAGGCGTGGCCCATGTGCAGTGAGCCGGTCACGTTCGGCGGCGGGATGACGATGGTGAACGGCGGCTTGTCGGTGTCGGCCGAGGCCCGGAAACGCCCCGCCGCTACCCATTCCTCGTACCGCCGACCTTCTACCTCGCCCGGCTGGTACTGGGCGGAAAGGGTCGGGGCCGGGGCGCGGTTCGCATCCAGAGTCTCGGTCACCCTCGAAGTCTACGAGCCTGCGTGCCAGGCCCGTCGTGCGCCACCTCCCGGTCGCGTACGGTGGCGGCTATGTCCGATGCCCCCCGCACCGATCGGCGAGTCACGGCCGATTCCGGCGCCATCGAGATCACGTCGGAGCCGATCGTGCTGGACCATTCGGTCGGCCGGGACGCCGAGGCGGTCGACATCACTCCGGCGCACGATGCCGAGCCTGGCCCGGGCGGACCGGGTGGCCGGCCGTCGTCCCGGCGTCGGAAAATCGTCCTCGGCTCGGTGCTCGCGGTCACCCTCGCCGGAGCCGCCGTCCTCGGCAGCGTGAGCTGGCGGATCCTGCAGCAGAAGGACGCCACCCTCGCCGCTCCGGTCGAGGTCGCCGGTCTCACCCGGGACGAGAGCGAGGGTGCCCGGGCGACCATCGAGTACCTCCGCACCGCCGTCAACGCCGAGATCAACTTCGCCGAGAGCTTCGGCGCCGTCTACGCCGACCCGGCCGGCCCGGACCGCAGCGTCCTGCTCTTCGGAGGTACGACCCTCGTCTGGCAGCCCGAACGGGATCTGGACCGCCTTTTCGACCTGGCTTCCGAGGAGGACAGTACGGTTGCCGGCGTCCACGAGGTGGATGCCGGTGTGCTCGGCGGGGTCATGAAGTGCGGTACTGCCCCGATCCGGGACGGGCAGCTCGTCTTCTGTGGCTGGGCCGACCACGGCAGCATCGCGATGGGCATGTTCCCGGGCCGTTCCCTCGACGAGTCCGCGGCGCTGCTTCGCGATATCCGGGACACCGTCCAGAGCCGGGACTGATCTGCTGCGGGGTGTGGTCGGGGCCGTGGGAACCGGCCAATCCCCTAGCCGTAGACCGGCCGGGTAAAACACGAGTGGCGCCACCCCTGAGGGTGGCGCCACTTCGTAGAAGATGTCCGGCGGCGTCTTACTCTCCCACACCCTCCCGAGTGCAGTACCATCAGCGCTGGAAGGCTTAGCTTCCGGGTTCGGAATGTAACCGGGCGTTTCCCCTCCGCCATAACCGCCGTAACCCTATCAACAACACAAACAACAATCCCTCATCCACACGCAAGGGAACCTCTTGTTGTTCGTTTGCTGTGAATCACACAGTGGACGCGTAGCAGCTTTGTAGTCAAGTCCTCGGCTTATTAGTACCGGTCAACTGAACCAGTTACCTGGCTTACATCTCCGGCCTATCAACCCAGTCGTCTCACTGGGAGCCTTACCCCCATCACTGGGGTGGGATACCTCATCTTGAAGCAGGCTTCCCGCTTAGATGCTTTCAGCGGTTATCCCTCCCGAACGTAGCCAACCAGCCGTGCCCCTGGCGGGACAACTGGCACACCAGAGGTTCGTCCGTCCCGGTCCTCTCGTACTAGGGACAGCCCTTCTCAAGTATCCTACGCGCACGGCGGATAGGGACCGAACTGTCTCACGACGTTCTAAACCCAGCTCGCGTACCGCTTTAATGGGCGAACAGCCCAACCCTTGGGACCTGCTACAGCCCCAGGATGCGACGAGCCGACATCGAGGTGCCAAACCATCCCGTCGATATGGACTCTTGGGGAAGATCAGCCTGTTATCCCCGGGGTACCTTTTATCCGTTGAGCGACACCGCTTCCACACGCAAGTGCCGGATCACTAGTCCCGACTTTCGTCCCTGCTCGACCCGTCAGTCTCACAGTCAAGCTCCCTTATACACTTACACTCAACACCTGATTGCCAACCAGGCTGAGGGAACCTTTGGGCGCCTCCGTTACATTTTAGGAGGCAACCGCCCCAGTTAAACTACCCACCAGACACTGTCCCTGAACCCGATAAGGGCCCGAAGTTAGATACCCAAACCAACCAGAGTGGTATTTCAAGATTGCCTCCACCCATACTGGCGTATGGACTTCACCGGCTCCCACCTATCCTACACAAGCTAATTCAGATACCAATGTCAAGCTATAGTAAAGGTCCCGGGGTCTTTCCGTCCTGCCGCGCGTAACGAGCATCTTTACTCGTACTGCAATTTCGCCGGGCCTGTGGTTGAGACAGTGGGGAAGTCGTTACGCCATTCGTGCAGGTCGGAACTTACCCGACAAGGAATTTCGCTACCTTAGGATGGTTATAGTTACCACCGCCGTTTACTGGCGCTTAAGTTCTCAGCTTCGCCCCGAAAGACTAACCGGTCCCCTTAACGTTCCAGCACCGGGCAGGCGTCAGTCCATATACATCGAATTACTTCTTCGCATGGACCTGTGTTTTTAGTAAACAGTCGCTTCCCCCTGCTCTCTGCGGCCATACAACGCTCCACCCGCAAAGGGGCTTCACGTCTCCGGCCCCCCTTCTCCCTAAGTTACGGGGGCAATTTGCCGAGTTCCTTAACCACAGTTCACCCGATCGCCTCGGTATTCTCTACCTGACCACCTGTGTCGGTTTAGGGTACGGGCCGCTCGGAACTCGCTAGAGGCTTTTCTCGGCAGCATAGGATCACTGACTTCACCTGAATCGGCTCGGCATCACGTCTCAGCCACATGCACCACGGATTTGCCTATGGTACGGCCTACACGCTTACCCCGGCACAACCACCGGCCGGGCTCAGCTACCTTCCTGCGTCACCCCATCGCTTGACTACTACCCGCCAGGTTCCCACGCTCCCCACCCTCAACCCGAAGGTCTCGGACGGTTCAGGCGGTTAGCACAACGAGGTTCATCACGGGCGCTCCTACACGGGTACGGGAATATCAACCCGTTATCCATCGACTACGCCTCTCGGCCTCGCCTTAGGCCCCGACTCACCCAGGGCGGATTAACCTGGCCCTGGAACCCTTGGTCATCCGGCGGAAGGGTTTCTCACCCTTCTTTCGCTACTCATGCCTGCATTCTCACTCGTGCCGCGTCCACAACTGGGTCACCCCGCTGCTTCACCCCCGGCACGACGCTCCCCTACCCATCCACACACCTGCACAACCACCCGAAAGTGACCGCGAAGTAAAATGTGAATGCCACAGCTTCGGCGGTGTACTTGAGCCCCGCTACATTGTCGGCGCGGAACCACTTGACCAGTGAGCTATTACGCACTCTTTAAAGGATGGCTGCTTCTAAGCCAACCTCCTGGTTGTCTATGCGACCCCACATCCTTTTCCACTTAGCACACGCTTAGGGGCCTTAGCTGGCGATCTGGGCTGTTTCCCTCTCGACTACGAAGCTTATCCCCCGCAGTCTCACTGCCGCGCTCTCACTTACCGGCATTCGGAGTTTGGCTGATTTCAGTAACCTTGTAGGGCCCCTAGACCATCCAGTGCTCTACCTCCGGCAAGAAACACACGACGCTGCACCTAAATGCATTTCGGGGAGAACCAGCTATCACGGAGTTTGATTGGCCTTTCACCCCTAACCACAGGTCATCCCCCAACTTTTCAACGTTGGTGGGTTCGGCCCTCCACGCGGTCTTACCCACGCTTCAGCCTGCCCATGGCTAGATCACCCCGCTTCGGGTCTAGAACACGCGACTACACGCCCTATTAAGACTCGCTTTCGCTACGGCTACCCCACACGGGTTAACCTCGCCACATGCCACTAACTCGCAGGCTCATTCTTCAAAAGGCACGCCGTCACCCCTAAAGGCTCCGACGGATTGTAGGCGAACGGTTTCAGGTACTATTTCACTCCCCTCCCGGGG
>NZ_JAWQRR010000069.1:0-43086 GCF_033446045.1 Plantactinospora sp. KLBMP9567
GCCGGTGGTGGCGCGGTTGCGGGAGTTGGATCTGTCGTTGGGGATTCTTTCCGACGAGGGTGCGGCGGCGTTGCTGGCGGGGCAGCCGTTGACGCATCTGCGTCGGCTCGACCTGCACCACCACTACATCGGCGCCGAACTGGCCGATCGGCTGGTCGCGGCGCTGCCCGGGGTGGAGGTCGAGCTCACCGAGGCGGCGTTGCCCGACGGGTACGGCGACCGGTACGTGGCCGTCGGGGAGTGACTGGCATGATCGACGGATGACTGGCAGGGTGCCGCTGGTGGTCGTCGGCAACCCGGAGAACCGCCGGGTGACGCTGTTCCGGGCCGCCGCTACCGAGGCGGGCGTACCGGTGGTGGTGCTGCCCTGGCGGCGGCTGGCGACCGGTCCGGTCTGGCTGCCCCGGGCGGCCGTGGTGCGGATCGACTCGCCCGGCGAGGATGCCGAGGTCGACCGGTTGCTGCGCGGTGCCGACCGGCCCGCCGAGCACGGCGAGATCGTCGGCCTCGCCGCCTGGTACGCCGGATTCCGCGCTGCCCTGGGCCGGCTCGGCGAGGCGGCCCGGTCCGCCGGAGCGACCCTGCTCAACGACCCGGACGACGTGCTCGCGATGTTCGACAAGCGGACCTGTCACGCCCGGCTGACCGCCGCCCGGGTGCCGGTGCCGCCAGCGCTGCGCACGGCACCATCCGCGCCGCCCACGGCGTCACCTGGGCTCACGGGGTCACCCGGGCCCACGGTGCCGTCCGCGTCGCCGTCACCGTCCACTTCGGTCGGATCGGCCGGGCAGGCCGGTTCGACCGGGGGTTACCCGGAGCTGCGCGCGGCGATGCGGGCCGCCGGCTGGTCCCGGGTCTTCGTCAAGCCGGCGCACGGCTCGTCCGCGTCCGGGGTGCTCGCCCTTCAGGTGGCGCCGGGCCGGATCCGGGCCACCACCTCGGTCGAGCTGACCGCCGGCGGCAAGCTCTACAACTCGTTGCGGGTCCGCGACTACACCGACGAGCGGCAGATCGCGGCGATCGTCGACCGGCTGGCCCCGGACGGCCTGCACGTCGAGCGCTGGTTTCCCAAGGCCGGGCTGGGCGATCGGACGATCGACCTGCGGGTGCTGGTGGTCGCCGGTCGCCCGGAGCACGTCGTGGTCCGGGCCAGCCCCGGCCCGCTGACCAACCTGCACCTCGGCAACGCCCGGGCAGACCTGTCCGCACTGCGGGCGGCGATGGGCGAGTCGGCATACGCCGCCGCGCTGCAGAACTGCGTCCGTGCCGCCGCCTGTTTCCCGGGCAGCCTGCACGTCGGGGTGGACCTGCTGATAGGTACGGGCTGGCAGCGGCACGCGGTGGCCGAGGTGAACGCCTTCGGCGACCTGCTGCCGGGGCTCTCCGACCCCGCCGGCCGGGACAGTTACGCGGCAGAACTGCACGCGCTGCGGACCGGCCGGTTCGACCGGTGGCGGGCCACCGCGCCGACCCTGCTGGAGTCGACCCTGCTGGAGTCGACCCTGCTGGAGTCGACCCTGCTGGAGTCGACCCTGCTGGAGTCGACCCTGCTGGAGTCGACCCTGCTGGAGTCGACCCTGCTGGAGTCGACCCTGCTGGAGTCGACCCTGCTGGAGTCGACCCTGCTGGGGCCGACCATGCTGGAGTCGACCGCCGAGCCGGAGCCGACCACAGGGACTGGAACGACGGCCGAGCCGGCATCGACGGCGCGGCTGGAGTCGGCGGCCGGGGCGGACGGGTGGGGGCCCCGGCGCGCGGGCGACGGCGGCATTGGGCAGCATGAGAACCCGGGACGTGACAGAAAGGTGGGGAGGGCGGCATGAAGGAGCTGATCGGCAGCCACGACCTGTTGTTCGTCACCCTGGACACACTCCGCCACGACGTGGCCGAGGAGCTGGCCGCGGCCGGGCGTACGCCGAACCTGGTCCGCGCGCTGCCCGGCGGGGTCTGGGAGCGGCGGCACAGTCCGGCCAGCTTCACCTACGCGGCGCACCAGGCGTTCTTTGCCGGCTTCCTGCCCACGCCGACCACACCCGGCCCGCACAGCCGGCTCTTCGCGGCGGCCTTTCCAGGCAGCGAGACCACCGGTGAGCAGACCTGGACCTTCGACGCCCCGGACGTGGTCCGGGGCCTCGCCGGGGCCGGCTACCACACCGTCTGCGTCGGCGGGGTCGGCTTCTTCAACGGCAAGTCGCCGCTGGGCGGCGTGCTGCCGGCCCTCTTCGCGGAGGCGCACTGGGAGCCCGAGTTCGGCGTCTCCGCACCGCGTTGTTTCGAGGCGCAGCTCGACCGGATCGCCACCGTGCTGCCCACGGTGCCGGAGGACCGGCCGCTCTTCCTCTTCGTCAACGTCGCCGCGATCCACCAGCCGAACCGGCACTACCTGCCCGGCGCCGATCGGGACAGCCGGGAGAGTCACGCCGCCGCGCTGGAGTACGTCGACCGGCACATCGGGCGGCTCTTCGCCCTCGCCACCTCCCGGGACCGGCCCTGCCTGGTGCTGCTCTGCTCCGATCACGGCACGGCGTACGGCGAGGAGGGGCACAGCGGTCACCGGCTCGGTCACGAGGTGGTGTGGACGGTCCCGTACGGGCAGTTCGTCCTCGAACCGGGTGACTGGGGCAAGCCCGGCGACTGGCCCGGGCCGGAACAGTGAACCCTTCTCGACCCGCACCGCGCGGCGGTCGCGCTCCGACGTCCACCTGCGGCCAGGACGGACCGCAGGGGGAGGTTGAAAAAGGTTCAGTCGGGGTCGCCAACTCGCTGGACGGGTCGCCGTACCAGGGTTACCTGTACGCGTACCCGCACAAGACGGCGTACCGGCCGCTGCGACCGCGCCCGGCGCTGCGTGAGGTCTGGGCGGGTGAGCGGCGGGACGCACTCTTCCTCTACCTGCATGTGCCGTTCTGCGAGATGCGCTGCGGCTTCTGCAACCTGTTCACCCGCTCGAACCCGCCCGCCGAGCAGGTGCGCGGCTATCTCGACCAGTTGGCCCGGCAGGCCGACCGGGTCCGGGAGGCGCTCGGCGACGGCGTCGGGTACGCCCGGGTGGCGGTCGGCGGCGGCACTCCGACCTATCTGGACGCGGCCGAGTTGACCGCGATGTTCGACCTGCTCGCCGGCTTCGGCGCCCGGCTCGGGTCGGTGCCGATGGCGGTGGAGACCTCCCCGGCCACCGCCACCGCCGACCGGATCGCAGTGCTGGCCGAGCGCGGCACCACCCGGGTCAGCATCGGGGTGCAGAGCTTCCTGGACAGCGAGGCGCGGGCGGCCGGGCGACCACAGCGCCGCGCCGAGGTCGAACGGGCCCTGGACACCATCCGGGCATACGACATCCCGGAGCTGAACCTCGACCTGATCTATGGGATCCCCGGTCAGACCTCGGCGACCTGGGCCGAGTCGATCTCGTCCGCACTGCGCTGGCGGCCGGAGGAGGTGTTCCTCTATCCGCTCTACGTCCGCCCGCTCACCGGCCTCGGCCGGATTCCCGCCACAGCGGACGGCGCCGACCCGGCCTGGGACGCGCAGCGGCTGGCGCTGTACCGGCAGGGCCGGGACGCGCTGCGGGCCGCCGGTTACCGGCAGCTCTCGCTGCGGCACTTCCGCCACGCCGACCTGACCGCCGACGACCCAGGCCGGGCCTCCGACGACCCAGTGCGGACCTTCGGCGGGTCCGAGTGGACCTCCGAGGGGCCCAGGCTGACCGCCGACGATCCGGGGCGGGCCGGGCCGGACTACTGCTGCCAGGACGACGGAATGGTGGGGCTGGGGTGCGGGGCCCGGTCATACACCACCGACCTGCACTACTCGTTCGACTACGCGGTCGGGGTCCGGCACGTCCGGGGCATCATCGAGGACTACCTGCGCCGGCCTGCCGTCGACTTCGACGTCGCCGAGGTCGGCTTCCGGCTCGACCCGGTCGAACAGCGGCGCCGCTGGCTGGTCAAGTCACTGCTCCGGGCGGAGGGGTTCGATCCGGCCGGCTATCTCGACCGGTTCGGCAGCCGGGTTGACGACGATTTTCCGCAGCTCGACCGGCTCGCCGAGCGTGGCTGGCTGACCTCGGTGCACGGCCGGACCGCGCTGACCGAGGCCGGGCTGGAACGCTCCGACGCGATCGGGCCGTGGCTGGTCTCCGGCCCGGTCCGCCGGGCGATGGCCGAGTACCCGCTCCGATGAACCTCTCGGTGCTCTACCGCGGCCCGCTGGCGAGCTGCAACTACGACTGCCCCTACTGTCCGTTCGCGAAGCGCCGCGACAGCCGGGCCGAACTCGCCGCCGACCGGGCCGCGCTGGGCCGGTTCGTCGACTGGGCGACCCGCAACCCTGACGACGACCGCCTGTCGGTGCTCTTCACGCCGTGGGGCGAGGGACTGTCCCGGTCCTGGTACCGGGAGGCGCTGGTGACGCTCTCCCGGCTGCCGCACCTGGACCGGGTGGCGATCCAGACCAACCTGGCCTGCCGGCTGGACTGGCTGGCCGCCGCCGACCGGCGTACGCTCGCGCTCTGGGCCACCTACCATCCCGGACAGGTACGCCGGGAGACCTTCCTCGACCGCTGCGCCCGGCTCAGCGAGCTGGGGGTGCGGTACTCGGTCGGCGTGGTCGGGCTGCCGGAGCAGCTCGCCGAGGCGGAGGCGGTCCGGGCGGCGCTCCCCGCCGACGTCTACCTCTGGGTGAACGCGGCCGAGGGCTACTCCTACACCGCCGCCGAGGAGGCGGCCTGGACCGGGCTCGACCCGCTCTTCGGCTACAGCGTGCGGCCGCATCCGTCGGCCGGTGTGCCCTGCCGGGCCGGCGAGACCGTGATCTCGGTGCGTGGCGACGGCTCGGTGCGGCGCTGCCACTTCGTGGAGACACCGTTGGGCAACCTCTACGACGGGTCGTACCGTGTCGCGTTGCGGCCCCGGCCGTGCCCGAACACCGCCTGCGACTGCCACATCGGCTATGTCCACCTGCGAACCCTGCCGCTGTACGAGGTCTTCGCTTCAGGAGTGCTGGAACGGATCCCGGCCCGCTGGGGCGTACCGTCCGTGGCGCTGGGCTGAACCCGGGGCGGCCGGGCCGCGGTCAGGTCTGCACCAGCGGCGCATACCGCTCCGGCTCCACCCCGAACGTCCAGGCGACACCCGCCCGCGCGGTACGCGTGTCCGGCGGCACCCGCAGCCAGTACGTGCGCCGGGTGCCGTCCGGCTCCGGGGTGGCATTGACCACCTCCACCATCACCAGTGGCTCGTCCTGCGGCAGGTTGAGCCGCCAGAGCACGCCGTACTCGTCGCGGTGCACCGCCGTCGTCCGGCTCTCCCGCAGGTAGCGGTCGTAGCCGAAGTGCTCCAGCATCACCCGGCGGACCTCGGCGTTGCGCTCCGCCCGGATCCGTTCCACGGTCAGCGTCGGCAGCTCGGCGGCGACGCCGGCCGGGATCGGCATCCCTCGCCAGGCGTGCAGCCCGAACCCGTCCGGATAGGCCAGTGCCGGACCGTCGTCGTGATGCAGCCGACCGAGGTTGTCCCGGTGCAGCCGGGTCGGCCGCTCGGTGAGGATGACCAGCCGCTCGTACGGCCACCACCAGCCGGCGGCGGCGGTGACCCCGGCGAGACCGGCCAGCCCCGGCTCGCCGTCGAAGGCGGCCAGCCAGGCCGCGTCGTGCTGGCCCGGCACCGCGTCGAGCAGCCCGGCCCGGGCCCGCCGGGTGAACGCGTCGTCGACCTGTGCCGTCAGGTCGGCGCCGAGCTGGTTGCGCAGCGGGGTGAAGATGCGATCGGTGAGCAGGTGCCAGGTGCGGCGCCCGCCGGCCGCCCAATGCGCGGCCCAGCCGGCCGGGCCGAGCCGCTCGACGGCGGCGGCCCGCGCCGTTGCCCACGGCGCGGTGCGCAGGGCGGGCCGGAGCGGCTGGCCGGGATCGGTCACCCCGGGCTCGCCGCCCTGGGTCCGCAGCGCCGCCAACACCTCGGCGACCGCCTCGGCCAGCCCACCGCCGCCCTGGTCGTAGCCGGCCGGGTCGCCGCCGGGCACCGGAGAGGTTGCCGACGCCGACCCGCCGGCCCCGAACCCCCCGGACCCGCCGGACCCAGACCCGCCGGACCCGCCGGACCCGGCGGCCCCGAACCCGCCGGGGCCGGCGGTGCCGGTATTCGGATCGGTCGACGGGGCCGCCCCGGTCAACAGGGCGGCGGCCAGCGCGCCGGCGCGCGGCGACGGGAGCCAGAACACCTGCCGGGGCGGTGCCAGTCCGGCCGCCGCATAGGCCCGTCGGACGGCGGCCTCGGCCACCGGGCGATCGGCCGGCCCGGTGGCCAGCCCGTGGGCGAGCCAGGTGTCGGCGACCCGCGCGAGCCGGGCCGCCTCCCCATCGGCCCGCTCGTCGGCGCCGGCCGCGATCGGCGTGGAGACGGTGGCAGCAGGTCGGTCCCGGCGCAGGGCGTCGGTGTCCATCAGTCCGCCACCGGTCGCCAGCTGCCGGGCAGGTATTCCCGCTGCCGCACCACCCGGTAGGTGCCGGCCGGCAGGGCGATCGGACCGTGCTCCTCGTGGCCGAGCCGGCCGTAGCCCTCGATCACCAGGAACGCCGGCTCGACCTGGTCGGGCAGGGCCCAGGCGGTGAGCCTGGATCCGGTCACCACGTGGGCGTGCCCGGTCGCCTCGCCGCGGGCCAGGACCAGCCGGCCCCGGCCGTCACGCCCGGCCGGGACGAGCCCGCCGGGCATCGTCGCCGGGTCGATCGCCTCGACCAGCACGTCGCCCTGTCGATACATCCGCCGCCTCCGAGGAACCGTTGTCTCCCCGGCACACTAGCGACGGCGTACGACAGTTTCGCCGAGTCGGCGGTCAGGCCGGCGGCGGTACGTCGGTGAAGTGCTCGACGACCGGCGGGGCGGCGAAATAGGGGCCGATCAGCGAGCGCCAGGTGCTGAACCGGTCGGTAGCCCGGAAGTTCTCCAGGTGTGCCTCGACCGAGTCCCACTCGACCAGCAGCACGAACCGGGACGGCGACTCGATCCCCCGGGTCATCCGGATGGACCGACATCCGGGGGTGCCGGCGAGTGTCGCGTGACCCTTGGCGTACGCCTCGGCGAACGCCTCCTCCTGACCGGCCAGCACGTCGATCAGCGCAACCTCCAGCACCATGATCGCAGCATGGCACGGACGGGCCCGGGCTGGTCGATCGGGGTATACCCGTTCCGCCCGACGGTACCTACGGTAGGAACTCCGGAGGATCTTGCGGGAGGTGCGCCATGCTCGACTGGCTGACCGGTACGGCGTTCACCGTGGCGGGTACCCCGACCAGCCGGGCCGAACTGCTCGGCTTCGCGACCGGGGTGCTCAACGTCTGGCTGCTGGCCCGGCAGAAGACGTGGAACTGGCCCGTCGGCATCGCCAACGTGCTGCTGCTGATGGTGCTCTTCTGGACCGCCGGCCTGTACGCCGACGCCGGGCTCCAGATCGTCTACGTCGGACTCGGCCTGTACGGCTGGTGGGCGTGGCTGTTCGGCGGTGCCGAGCGGAGCCGGCTGGTGGTCGGTCGGACCGATCGTCGGGAGTGGACAGTGCTGGTCGGTGCCGGCGCGGTTCTGACGCTGCTGCTCTGGCTGCTGCTGGACCGGGCGACCGACTCGACCGTGCCGCTGCCGGACGCGTTGACCACCGCGCTCTCCCTGATGGCGACGTACGGCCAGTGCCGCAAGCGGGTGGAGAGCTGGTGGATCTGGATCACCGCCGATCTCGTCTACATCCCGCTCTACGCCTACAAGGGGCTCTACCTCACCGCCGGGCTGTACGTGGTCTTCCTCGGGCTCTGCGTACTCGGGTTGCGGAACTGGCGGGCCGACCTGCGCCGGCTCTCGGCCGCGGCGGCCCGGCCGGTGGCGCCCGGCCCGGCCCCCGCCACCCCGTGACCGTGCGGGACACCGACAACCCCTCCGCCGCACCGTGGCCCGGCCGGACGGCCCGGGCGACCGCGCGGAACACCGGCAGCTTTCCGGCAGCCGCCCGGCCCGGGCGAGCGGCCCAGGCGGCGGATCCGGTGGAGGCCGCGGACCCGGTGCCGGAGGCGGCGGGCCGACCGGAGTTCGGGCACGGGCTGGTGGTGGGGAAGTTCTATCCGCCGCACGCCGGGCACCACGCGCTGATCGCCGAGGCGGCCCGCCGCTGCGCCGCCGTCACCGTGGTGGTGGCGCCGTCCCGGCGGGAGTCGATCCCGCTGGAGCTGCGGCTGGACTGGTTGCGTGAGGTGCACGCCGCCGACCGGCACGTCCGGTTCGTCGGCCGGTACGACGACCATCCGGTCGACTACGCCGACCCGGCCGCCTGGGACGCGCACTGCGCGGTGTTCCGGGCGGCGGTCGGACCGGCCCGGGTCGACGCGGTCTTCTCCTCGGAGGCGTACGGCGCGGAGCTGGCCCGCCGGTTCGACGCGGTGGACGTACCCGTCGATCCGGCCCGGGCCGCCGTACCGGTCTCCGGCACGGCGGTCCGGGCGGATCCGGTGGCGCACTGGGCGATGCTCAGCGCGCCGGTCCGGGCCTGGTTCGTCCGCCGGATCGTGGTGGTGGGCGCCGAGTCCACCGGGACCACCACGGTCGCCGAGGCGCTGGCCGAGCACTACGGCACCTGCTGGGTACCGGAGTACGGCCGGGAACTCACCGCCGCCAAGTTGGCCCGGTTGCGGGGCACCGAACCCGACGCGACGATCTTCGACGTGGTCTGGGACCGGGCCGACTTCGAGACGGTGGTCCGGGAGCAGCAGGCCGCCGAGGACGCCGCCGCCCGGCGCAGCGGGCCGCTGCTGTTCTGCGACACCGACGCCCGGGCCACCGCGGTCTGGGAGGAGCGGTACCTCGGCTCGACCTCACCCCGGGTCCGGGCCGCCGCCCGTCGACCCGATCTCTATCTGCTGACCGACCACCACGGGGTGCCGTTCACCGACGACGGCCTGCGGGACGGTGCGCACCTGCGCGGCTGGATGACCGAGCGGTTTCGGGTGGTGTTGGCCGAATCCGGGGTACCCGTGATCGAACTCACCGGTCCGCTTCCGGACCGGTTGGGCGCGGCGATCCTGGCCTGCGACGCGATGCTGGCGGCGGGTTGGTCCCTCGCCGACCCGTTGTTACCTCGGTAGTGCACCTAGGTTCCTAGGATGATTTACCGGTGGTGAGTCAGGCGCCCCCACAGGGGGAGATGCGCGACGGGCGGGGAATGGTGAACAATGGCGCTGTAGGAGGGGAGTATTCCTTCGCGACGGTGTCGTCAACACGGTCGTCGGCCGGTAGACCGGTACGAGGACCCGGCACCGTAGGTTGTCGCCGCGGCGTCTCCGCGTGGCGATGGCGGAAGAGACCTCCGACAGTCACCACCGTCTACACCGCCTGACGCGCGTCATCCGCGTGCTGACGGCGGTGCCGCGTGCCTGCCGGAGGAGTGCCTTGAACGTGTCCACCTGGGTGTGGGTCGTCTCGCTAGTTGTGCTGACGGCGATCCTGCTACTTGATCTCGTGATCATCGGTCGACGACCGCACGAGCCGAGTCTGAGGGAGTCTGGCCTCTGGGTCAGCTTCTACGTCGGCCTCGCGATCGTCTTCGGGGTCGGCCTGTTCCTGACCACCGACGCCACCGTGGCCGGGGAGTTCTTCACCGGCTGGCTCACCGAGTACAGCCTCTCGGTGGACAACCTCTTCGTGTTCGTGATCATTATGTCCAGATTCGGCGTGCCCCGGCAGTACCAGCAGAAGGTACTGCTGATCGGCATCGTGCTGGCGCTGGTGATGCGCGGCGGCTTCATCGCGGCCGGCGCGGCGCTGATCAACCAGTTCTCCTGGGTCTTCTACATCTTCGGCGCCTTCCTCATCTACACGGCGATCAACTTCTTCCGCCAGGGTGAGCCGACCGAGGACGACTTCAAGGAGAACATCCTGATCCGATGGAGCCGGCGGGCCCTGCCGGTATCCCGGGACTTCTCCGGCGCCCGGATCACCATCCAGGAGAACGGCCGCCGGCTCTTCACCCCGATGCTGATCGTGCTGATCGCGATCGGCACCACCGACCTGGTCTTCGCGCTCGACTCCATCCCGGCGATCTTCGGGATCACCCAGGAGCCCTACCTCGTCTTCACCGCCAACGTCTTCGCGCTGATGGGGCTGCGGCAGCTCTACTTCCTGCTCGGCGGGCTGCTCGACCGGCTGGTCTACCTCAACATCGGGCTCGCCGTGGTGCTCGGCTTCATCGGCGTCAAGCTGGTGCTGGAGGCGCTGGCCGGCAACAACCTGCCGTTCCTCAACGGTGGCGCGCCGGTCGCTTGGGCGCCGCACATCCCGATCTGGCTCTCCCTCACCATCATCCTGGGCACGCTGGCGATCGCCACCGTGGCCAGCCTGATCAAGTCCAGCCGGGACCGCCGGTCAGCCGAGAAGGTGCCGGTCGCCTGAAATAAGCGCCGGAGCGGCGGGTCAGGGAGCGAATCTTCTCCACCTCCCCTTACCGTCCGGGGTGGCCCGGACGAAGGGCGGGGCTGAGGTGTCTCAGCCAGGAAAGGGTTCGGTGACCCGGTGCGCGCCGACCAGGGTCGCGGCCCGGTCGGCGGGCATCGGTTCCTCCAGGACCCGCCGCTTGGTGTAGCAGGCGTGCAGCATCCGCCGGTCGCCGTCCGGCCCGGGGGGCGCGGTGACGATACCGATGTGGTGGACCGGCCGGCCCGGCCGGGCGAAGAAGTAGAGGTCGCCGGGTCGTTCCGCGCCGAGCGGCACCGGGACCGTCGCCGCCGCCTGGTCGTCGGCGTCCCTGGGCAGGCGTATGCCGAAGCGCCGCCAGGCCAGGTGCACCAGGCCGGAGCAGTCGATGCCGTACGCCGAGACGCCGCCCCAGAGATAGACCACGTCCCGCAGCCGGCTGGCCACCGCGAGTACCTCGGTCGGGCTGGGCGGCCGGGTCGGTGCCGGGGCGAGATGGCTGTCGGGTGCCCAGAGCGGCAGCCTGTGGTCGGGGACCCGGACCGGGCGCCAGCCGGCGTGGGTCGGACCCGCGCCGGTCAGCCGGGTGCCCAGGATGACGCCGGGCAGCACCACCGCGCCGGACGGGGCGTCGTGCAACCGGGTGACCGTCGCCGCGACGACCAGATCCGGCGGGGCCGGTACCGGATCGGCGGGCTCGACGAGCTGTTCGCGCGGGAGCCAGCCCGGATAGCCCCGGGGGTCGAGTCTGGCCGCCGGCTGTTCCACCGCGACGACCCGGACCCAGCCGTCCGGGCGGACCTCCTCGACCAGCACCCGCTCGCCGAGCAGGAGCTGACTGAGCACGCAGTCGCCGTCCCGCTGGTCGACGGTCATCCCGGAGATCCAGCCGGCGATGTCGGTCCGGCGGGACAGGGCCGGTGCGTCCACCGGGCGGACGGCCTCGGGACCGGCCCACAGGGTGGCGACGCCGACCCGGACAACGGCTTCGCGCCCCGAGCGCAGCACCATGTCAGTACCACCCGTCCTCGCCCGCTCTCGCCCGAAACCCTATGAAAATTAGCGCCGCACTGCAACATGCGACTGAATGTTGCCTTCATGGGCTGCAGCGCGGCCGGGACCGGCGGGGCGGCGTCAGGGCGTCGGCGGCGGCGTCCGGTGCAGGCCGGCGATGCCGAGACCGGGAGCGTCGGGCAACACGACGGTGGCGTTCTCGTACCGGATGCCGCCCTGCACCGGCGACCAGGCCAGCCACCAGGCGGCGTCCAGGTCCGACACGGCGCTGGTGCCGTACGCGGCCACCAGGCTGGCAGCCGCGCCGAGCCCGATCTGACTCTCCATCATCGAGCCGACCAGGGTGCCGAGGCCGTGCTCGGCGGCCAGCTCCAGCAGCGTCCGGGCCGGGCCCAGCCCACCGCACTTGGCCAGTTTCACGTTCACCATGTCCGCGGCCCGCCGCTGGATCACCTCGACCAGGTCGCGCAGTCCGTAGACCGACTCGTCGGCCAGGATCGGCACGTCCACCCGCTCGGCCACCCAGGCCAGCCCGGCGATGTCCCGGGCGTGCACCGGCTGCTCCACCAGTTCCACGTCGAGGCCGGCGTCCTCGACACCGCGGATCACCCGGACCGCCTCCCGGGGCGTCCAGCCCTGGTTGGCGTCGAGCCGGATCCGGGCCTGCGGGCCGGCGGCGGCGCGTACCGCCCGGATCCGGGCCAGGTCACCGGCCGCGTCCGTGCCGACCTTCACCTTGAGTACGTCGAAACCGTCGGCGACCCGCTGCTTCGCCGCCCCGGCCAACTCGACCGCGTCCCCGGCCGACAGTGTGACGTCGGTGGCGACCCGCCGGGACGTCCCGCCGAGCAGCCGCACCAGCGGTACGCCGAGCCGCCGGGCCGCCAGGTCGTGCAGTGCCACGTCCACCGCAGCCTTCGCCGCCTCGTTGCCGACCACCGCGCGCCGTACCTCCGCGCACCGGGCCACCAGGTCGTCCGGGTCACGTCGGACCAGCAGCGGGGCGAACACCTCCTCGACACAGGCCTGTGCGCCGCCGATCGACGCCCCGGTCACCCGCCACACCTGGGGTGCCTCGCCGAATCCGGACCGCCCGTCGGCGTCGACCACCTCCACCACCAGGGTCTCTACTGTGGAGGTACGGCGCAGTGCGGTCACGAACGGGGTGTGCAGCGGAGCGGAGAGCCGGTGGGTGCGAACCGAGGCGATCGACATGCAGGCACCATATCGACCGTCGGGTCAGCCGACGGTCCCCAGACGGTGCCGGGCGGCCCAGAGCAGCGCCGAGACCCGGGCGATGAGCCGACGGGCCCACTCGTCCCGGTCGTCGCCGGAGTGGTCGGCGTCGCCGTCCGGCGGCACGCTGGTGCAGACCACCACGGCGTACGGGGGCGCGTCGTCCGGGAAGACCACGCCGGCACCGTGCCGGACGCCGCGTACCCAGCCGTTCTTGTGTGCGATCCGGGTGCCCGGCGGCAGCCCGGCGGCCAGGTCCTCGCCGCGCTCCTGCGCGAACAGCACGTCCAACATCGCGGCACAGGTGCCGGGGGAGGCCAGTCGGGATCGGGCGATCGCGCCGAGCAGCCCGGCCAGGTCGGCGGCGGTGACCTGGTTGTCGAGTCCGGCGTCCCGGGCGGCGAAGTCCTCGATGCCCCGCTGGGTACGGCTGTGCCGGGCACCACTGTCGGCCCACACCTGGGCGACGGCGGGCAGCCCGACGTGCCCGAGCACCAGGTTGGTGGCGAGGTTGCTGGACCGGACGATCATCCGTTCGGCGAGCCAGCCCAGCGGTGCGGTGCCGCCGAGCCGGGCCCAGACCGCCTCGTCGTTGTCGTAGTCGGCCGCGCAGCAGAACCGGCCCGCGCCCGGCCGGGCCGAGTCGAACTCGTTGAGCACCGGCACCGGCGCGGCCAGCTCCAGCTCACCGGCCTCGGCGGCCCGGTGCAGGGCGGCCAGCACCGCCACCTTCATGGTGCTGGCCGCGTAGTGCGGGGTGTCCGGCAGCCGGGTGTACGCGGGCCGGCGGCCGAGCCGACCCACGTAGACCGAGACTGTTCCGGGTACCGCCGCCAGTTCGACCTCGAGTGCGTCCCAGGGCATCTGCGCAGCGTACGACCGGACTCAGCCGGCGTGCTTGCGCCGGGCGGTGGCCCGGGCCCGGGACGGTGCGTCCAGCATGACCTTGCGCAGCCGGATCGCCACCGGGGTGACCTCGACGCACTCGTCCTCGCGGCAGAACTCCAGGGCCTGTTCCAGGGAGAGCTTGCGCGGCGGGATCAGCTTCTCGGTCTCCTCGCTGGTCGAGGAGCGCATGTTGGTGAGCTTCTTCTCCTTGGTGATGTTGACGTCCATGTCGTCGGAGCGGGAGTTCTCGCCGACCAGCATGCCCTCGTAGACCTCGGTGGACGGCTCGACGAAGAGGGTGCCGCGCTCCTGGAGGTTGAGCATCGCGAACGCGGTCGCCACCCCGGACCGGTCGGCGACCAGCGATCCGGTGTTCCTGGTCCGCAGCTCGCCGAACCACGGCTCGTACGACTCGAAGACGTGGTGCAGGATGCCGGTACCCCGGGTGTCGGTGAGGAACTCGGTCCGGAAGCCGATCAGTCCCCGGGCCGGCACCAGCCACTCCATCCGGATCCAGCCGGTGCCGTGGTTGACGAGCTGCTCCATCCGGCCCTTGCGGGTGGCCAGCAACTGGGTGATGGCGCCGAGGTATTCCTCCGGGGCGTCGATGGTGAGCCGCTCGACCGGCTCACACGTCTTGCCGTCGATCTCCCGGGTCACCACCTGCGGCTTGCCGACGGTCAGCTCGTACGACTCGCGGCGCATCTGCTCGACCAGGATGGCCAGCGCCAGCTCGCCCCGGCCCTGCACCTCCCAGGCGTCCGGCCGGTCGGTGGGGAGCACCCGGAGCGAGACGTTGCCGATCAGCTCCCGGTCCAGCCGGTCCTTGACCATCCGGGCGGTGACCTTGGCGCCCTTGACCCGGCCGACCAGCGGCGAGGTGTTGGTGCCGATGGTCATCGAGATCGCCGGCTCGTCGACGGTGATCAGCGGCAGCGGCCGGGGGTCCTCCAGGTCGGCCAGGGTCTCGCCGATCATGATCTCCGGGATGCCGGCGACCGCGATGATGTCGCCCGGCCCGGCCGAGGTGGCCGACTTGCGCTCCAGGCCCTCGGTGATCAGCAGTTCGGAGACCCGGACCCGCTCCACGGTGCCGTCGGTGCGGCACCAGGCCACCGTCTCGCCCTTGGTGACGGTGCCCTGGCGGACCCGGCACAGCGCCAGCCGGCCGAGGAACGGCGAGGCGTCCAGGTTGGTCACGTGCGCCTGCAACGGCGCGGCCTCGTCGTAGGCCGGCGGCGGGATGGTGTCGAGCAGGCTGCGGAAGAGCGGCTCCAGCGAGCTGCTGTCGGCCGGCACGGTGCCGCCGGGGGGTTGGGTCAGCGAGGCGATGCCGTCCCGGGCGCAGGCGTAGATGATCGGGAAGTCGATCTGCTCGGCGTCCGCGTCCAGGTCCAGGAAGAGTTCGTACGTGTCGTCGACCACCTCCTTGATCCGGGCGTCCGGCCGGTCCACCTTGTTGATCACGAGGATGATCGGCAGCCGGGCCTGCAGCGCCTTGCGGAGCACGAACCGGGTCTGCGGCAGCGGGCCCTCGCTGGCGTCCACCAGCAGCAGTACCCCGTCGACCATGGTCAGCCCGCGTTCCACCTCGCCGCCGAAGTCCGCGTGCCCAGGGGTGTCGATGATGTTGATGGTGACCGGGTCGGAACCGTCCGCCGGCAGGTAGCGCACGGCGGTGTTCTTGGCCAGGATGGTGATGCCCTTCTCCCGCTCCAGGTCCATGGAGTCCATCACCCGGTCAGCCGGCTCGGCCCGGGCGGAGAACGCTCCGGACTGCCGCAGCATGGCGTCGACCAGGGTGGTCTTGCCGTGGTCGACGTGGGCGATGATTGCGACGTTACGAAGGTCCCCGCGGGTCTGCATGCCCTCCATCCTCTCGCCTGCGCGATCCGGGCCGGCGTCCGGGTTCCCCCTGAGGTAACCCCGCTCTCGGCGGGAATCGCTGTGCCATCACACCACACGGCTGGCATGCTGGCCGGGGTGTTCGGGGGGTCGCCGTGCAGGATGTGTTGACGGTGGTGCGGGAGTTGCCACCGGTGCTGGTCTACCTGGTCGCCGCGCTGCTGGTGGCCACCGAGACGGCGGTGATCGTCGGCCTGGTGATGCCGGCGGAGGCGACCCTGCTGCTGGTCGGCTTCCTCGCCTACACCGGGATGCTGCGGCTCGGGCCGGCGCTGGTGGTGATGATTGTCGCAGCGGTGCTCGGCGACGCGCTGGCCTTCCGCAGCGGCCGGCGGCACGGCACCCGGCTGCGGGCCGGCCGCTGGGGGAGCCGCGTCGGGGCGCAGCGCTGGGCGAAGGCCGACGCGATGCTGGCCCGGCTGGGCGGGCGCGGGGTCTTCGCGGCCCGCTGGGTGGCCTTCGCCCGGACCCTGGTGCCCCGGCTGGCCGGCAGCGCCGGGATGCCGTACCGGCGGTTCGCGCCGTGGAACCTGGCCGGGGTGGTGACCTGGGTCGGCGGTTCGGTGCTGGCCGGCTATCTGGCCGGGGAGTCGTACGAGACGGTCTCCCACTACCTCGGCAAGGCGACCGGTGCCGTACTGCTGCTGATCGTCTTCATCGTGGCCATCGTGCTGGTCGGCCGCTGGCTCGGCCGGAACCCCGACCCGGTGCGGTCGCTGCTGACCCGGGCCGTCGCCCGGCCGCCGTTGCGCTGGCTCGCCCGGCGGTACGGGGTGCTGTTCTTCGTGCTGTCGATGCACATCGGGCCGGGCTGGACGCTGCTGGCCAATCTGGTCGCCGGGTTGGCGCTGCTCTTCGTGACCGGGCTCACCCTGGCCTGGCTGCTCGACCTGGTGGTCACGCACAGCGGGCTGTCGGTGGTCGACAGCGCGATAGCGGAGTGGTTCGCCTCCCGGCGTACCGAGGGGGTGGCCGAGTTGGCGCACGGCGCGATCGGTGCGCTGCGCGGTCCGGTGCTGATCCTGGTGGTGGCGCTGGTCGCCGCGGTGGTCGGCTGGCGTACCCGACCGTGGCGGGTCGACCTGCTCAGCGTGCTCGGCACGGTCGGCGCCTTCGTACCGCTGCTGGTGCTGGTCCTGGTGACCGACGTCACCGGGCCGACCAGCGGCACACCGGTACGGCTGCTGCCGGCCCAGAACGCCGTGGTCGCGGCCAGCCTCTGCACGCTGGCCTGGCTGCTGGCCCGGCAGAGCCGCTGGCCGATGGCGGTGGCGGCCTGGACGGTGGCGGCGGTCGGGGTGGTGATGATCGGCGCGGCCCGGCTCTACGTCGGCTGGAGTTCGGCCAGCGAGACGGTCACCTCCATGCTGCTCGGGGTGCTCTGGACCGCGGTCTTCATGGTCGCCTGGGCGACCCGGGACCGCGCGGTACGCGCGGCCGGGGCTTCGGCCGCGCCGTCCACGGCGAACCCGCCACGGCCTTCGGCAGCCGAGGCCCGGCAGCCGTCGGAAAGCGAGGCCGTGCCGCCCGCAGGTGAGGCCCGACCGCCCGCAGGTGAGGAGCGGCCGTCGGCGGAGCGGGCCGGCACCCCGGCCGTCGAGGAGACGGCCCCGGCCAGCCGGAGGGTCGAGGCACCCTGAGCTGTCGGCGTGCCTGTTATGGTGCGCCGGGAGATCTGGGGGGACTCGAATGACTGAGTGGCTACGCAGGACCGGGCTGGTGTCGGGGGCGGTGGTCCTGGCGCTCGCCAGCGTGGTCGCCTGCGCCAACGGCGAGCCGGGGGGCGAGGGTGGCACGACCACGGTCGCGGCGGAGACCGACCCCTCCGCCCCCTCCGTCGCCGCCGACCCGGTCGCGGCCGGCGAGCCGACGACCGAGCCGCCGGCCGTGGCGGGGCTCGGCGCCCGGCCGACCCCGTCGGCGACCCCGAGCCGCACCGCCAGCAAGAAGCCGGGTCCGCGCAAGGTCCCCAAGCCGCCGACCGAGACGAAGCTGCCCCCGCCGCCGCCCAAGCCCGAGACCGGCTGCACCAAGCCGCGCTACGAGGGCACCCAGGCCAGCCGGGCCCAGGTCAAGCAGGCGCTGACCGAGGCGGCCGGCCGGACCTACTGGCCGAGTTCGGCGCCGAGCATCCGGGTGCCGGTCGACCTGGTCAAGGCCACCGCCTGGCAGGAGAGCGGCTGGCAGTCGAACATCATCGCCTGCGACGGCGGGGTCGGGCTGATGCAGGTCATGCCGGACACTGCGGCCTTCGTCAACCAGCGCTTCGACCAGTCGTACGACATCGACGCCTACCGGGACAACGCCACGCTCGGGGCGAACTACCTGGCCTGGCTGATCAAGTACATCGGTGACGCCTTCTTCGAGAGCGACTACGGGGTGTCCGCCGAGGACTGCGGCACCGAACTCAACTCCTGTCTGCTGAACGCGGTGATCTCGGCGTACAACTTCGGGCCGGGGGCGGTGGTGACCGACGACGGGCTGAAGATCCCCAACCCGCAGTACGTGCGTAACGTCCGCGCGCTGATGACGGAGTGTGAGTGCCTGGCCTTCTGAGGCCGGTGGCCGGCTAGTCGTCCTATCCCGACCTCGGGTCGGTTGACCATTGCTTTTGCTCATATTGGCAGCTTGGACGACTGGACTCGGGCCATCGTCGCAGATACGGTCAGTAGTGAACCCCTACCTCCGAGTAAGGAGGGCTGATCGATGCGACTGCTCTGGCTCGCCGACGTGCTCCGGTCCGCCGGTCTCACCGTGCACGAGGTCGGCGGTTGGCGGAGTCGCGGGTCCACATCCTTCGATCCACACGGGATCATGTGCCACGAGACCCGCGGTTCGCTGCGCTCCACCGACGCCGGCGAGATCTACGTCCTGCTCAACGGTTCCGCGACGGCGCCACCGCCGATAGCCCAGCTCTACCTTTCGCGCACCGGGCACTGGCACGTGATCGCCTCCGGCCGGTGCAACCACGTCCGGGTCGGCTGGGCCGGGCCGTTCAAGGGGGTCGGCAACTCCGGCCTGATCGGCATCGAGGCGCAGCACGCCCTCGGCGAGCCGTGGACCGACCGGCAGTACGACTCCTACGTGCGCGGCGTACGGGCGCTGCGCGACCGTACCGGCTGGGGGATCGCCGGCCACAAGGAGCACCAACCGGCCGGCTACGGACACCCGAGTGTCAAGACGGACCCGAGTTTCAACATGAACCAGTTCCGGCGCGACGTCGCCGCATCGTCCGGAGGGGAGAACATCATGCCGGCACTGTCCGATCAGGAGCAGGAACAACTGCTCAAGTTCGCCAAGGACAACAACTACCTTCTGTGGCAGGGCGCGCAGAAGCCTGACGGAAGCGGCCGTACCGATATCCGGCAGCACTTCTACACCATCGAGGGGATGCTGACCGAGGTCAAGGCCAACCAGATGAACATGCTCGGCAAGGACTGGGTCAACGAGCAGCAGATCATCGACGGCGTGCTCAACGGGCTGGGCTCGAAGGACCTCGACGACGCGGCGGCCGCGCTGCGGGCGGCGTTCGGCGACCGGATCGGGGAGCTGGCCGCCAAACTCACTGCTGCGACCTGAGCACCCGGCGGCTCGGCGGCCGGGTCAGCCGGTCGTGTGGCCTGGTCAGTCAGCCGGTCGTGCGGCGGCGCAGCCAGGCGTCCTCGGCGAGGTAGTCGAAGTAGTCGGTGCGGTAGTTCTGCGCGAGATCGGGGAAGACGGTCCGCCAGTCCCGGCCGTGCGCGGCGTCCACCAGCCACCGTACGGTCTCCGGCAGCGAGTCGAGATAGTTGGTCACCGGGCGGTAGCCGAGCTGGCGTTCCGCCAGGCTCATGTCCAGCACCACCGGGCACGGCGTGGACCACGGTGTCTCGCCGACCGGTGGTGCCGGCGAGGGGCCGTCGATCAGCACGTCCTCCGCACCGTGGTCCAGCACCGCGTGCACGGCGGCGCCGATCTCGCGTACGGTCGGTGGCTCCGGGTCGCCGGCGTTGAGCACCCGGGCCCCGGGCTCGGCGGCGGAGAGCCGGATCAGCTCGGCGAGGTTGGCCGTGGAGACCGGATGGAACCGGCTCTGTCCGGCGTACGCCAGCACCCGTACCGGCCGGTGGTCCAGGGCGCGTTTGACGAAGTGCCACTCGCGCGGGTGCACGGTGTGCGGCCCGTGGATCGCACCGGCCCGCAATAGCGTGGTCGGCAGGACCGCCCCGGCGGCGAGCAGTTCGCGTTCCAGGGCCGCCTTGCCGGCCGCGTACGTCTCCGCGTCCGGCGCCGCGTCCGGGTCGAGCGGTACGACGGTCTGCTGGGTCTCGGCGATCGGCACCGGGAACCGGACCCCTTCGGCGCCGAACCCCCGGCCGGCGTCGTCCAGGTAGACCCCGGCGGTGGAGACGATCACGGCCGAACCGATCCGGTCGGCGAGCCGGAGCAGTTGGCGGGCGTGCCGGGCGTCGTACGCGACGGTGTCGACCAGTACGTCGCAGCCGTCGCCGACCGCGACCGCCAGCCCGGCGTCGTCCTCGCGGTCCAGCGGCACCAGCTCGACGTTCCAGTGCGGCGGCCAGGGTGCCCCGGCCCGCAGGCCCCGGGCGGCGGCCCGGACGTGCCAGCCGTCGGCGACCAGGGCGCGGACCGCGGCCCGGCCGACCTGGCCGGTGGCGCCGACGACCAGAGCGAGCTTCTCCATAGCGTCACGCTAGATCTCCGCGCGGAGGCTGGCGAGCCCTTCGGCTCTCAGCCGAACCCGCCGCCCGTCGATGCCGACCGAACAACGTCGCCACTGGTGGGACGTGCCCGCGCCGAGGCGTCGGCGTCGGACGGCGCGGGTCTCCCCGCCGCGAGGCCGGCGAGCGGGAGGAGACGAAATGAGCCTGCTCCGGCAACGGGACTTCCGGCTGCTCTGGATCGGCCAGGCCAGCAGCACCTTCGGCACCAGCGTGGCGCTGCCGCTGGTGGCGGTTGCCACCCTCGACGCCAGCACCTTCCAGGTGGCGCTGCTGACCGCCGCCGCATGGCTGCCCTGGCTGCTGGTCGGTCTGCCGGCCGGCGCCCTGGTGGATCGGCTGCGCTGCCGGCCGGTGATGGTGACCTGCGACCTGGTCGCCGCGCTGCTCTTCGCCAGCGTGCCGGTCGCCGGCTGGCTCGGCGTACTCACCATCGGGCACCTGCTGGCCGTTGCGCTGGGCGGCGGCACCGTGAGCGTCTTCTTCAAGACCGCGTACCAGGTCTACCTGCCCACCCTGCTGGACCGGGCCGACCTGGCCGAGGGAAACGCGAAGCTCCAGGGCACCGAGGCGGTGGCCAGGTGGCCGGCCCGGGCGCGGCCGGCCTGCTGGCCAGCCTGGTCGGCGCCGCGACAGCGCTGTTGGCGGACGTGCTCGGCTTCCTCGGCTCGGCCGCCTGCCTGCTGTCGATCCGTCGCCAGGAGCCACGCCGCACCGCCGATCCGGCGGCGGGTCTCGGCCGGCAGATCGCCGAGGGGGTACGGTTCACCGCCCGCGATCCCTGCCTGCGGGTGCTCACCGTCTGGGGCGCGGTCAGCAACCTCGGCCTGGTCGGCTACCAGGCGATCCTGGTCGTCTTCCTGGTCCGCGAGGTCGGGGTCGGTCCGGGTACGGTCGGCGGCCTGGTCGCCGTGATGAGCCTCGGCGCTGCCATCGCCACCAGGCTGTCCCGGCACCTCGGCAGCGCCCGCGCGCTGCTGCTCTGCGCCCTCGGCGCCGAACCGTTCGGGTTGCTGATCCCCGCTGACCGCTCCCGGCGCCCGGCTCGGCCTGCTGGTGCTGGCCGGCACGGTGATCGGCGCCGGAGTGGTCGCCGGCAACGTGATCAAGGCAGGCTTCCGCCAGGCGTACGTGCCGCACCGGCTGCTCGGCCGGGTCCGCGTGACCATGCAGGTGGTCAACCTCGGCACCATGCCGCTGGGTGCCGTGCTCGGCGGCGCGCTCGGTATGGCGCTCGGCCTCCGCCCGGCGATGTGGGTGATCACCGCCGGGCTGGCGCTGAGCGGGCTGATCCTGCTGATCGGCCCGCTGCGGAAGCGCCGCGACCTACCCGAACCGCGGCACGACACGGAGCCGGCGGCACCGGCCCGCCCGGCGGGTAGCGAACTGGTCAGCGCGGCTGCACGTTAGCCGCCTGCGGGCCCTTCTCGCCCTGGGTGACGTCGAACTCGACCTTCTGCCCCTCGTTGAGCTCGCGGTAGCCGGACGAGGCGATCGCGGAGTAGTGGACGAACACGTCCGGCCCTCCGCCGTCCTGCTCGATGAAGCCGAAGCCCTTTTCCGAGTTGAACCACTTGACGGTTCCGGTTGCCATGGGTGTCTCCTTAGCGGCGCGCCCGGTGCGTGGCGTGCCCTGTACGTCACCGACAGTAGCCTCCCTGCGTACTTGGTGCGGGCGGAAGTCGGGAGTCGTACAAACCTCGGCGTAGGCCGGACGGCGGAGTCACCCCTAGATCGAGTCAGGGTTGCCCGCCTCGGTTACCAGGGCTCGACCCGGATGTCCGGATGCCGTTCCGTCCGTAACGTTCCTGACGTGGCGGACTGGCTGGTTCAGGTGGGGGAACTGCCGTCGGGAGTCTTTCTGGCGGTGCTCGGCGGTGTCATGATGCTGGACGCGATTCCACTGCTCGGCGTACTCGTGCCCGGCGACGTCGCGGTACTGGCCGCGGTGGGGGTCGGTCGGCCGGCCAGTGTGGGGGCGTTCCTGGCGGTGATCGGCGGCTGCCTCGGCGGCTGGTCGCTCACCTTCTTCGCCGGTCGGCGGTTCGGCGCCCGGCTACGGCGCAGCCGTACCGGGGCGTGGATCGGGGAGGCGCGCTGGTCGGCGGCCGAGCGGATTCTCAGCAGTGGCGGGGGCCGGATGGTGATGGTGGCACCCTTCCTGCCGGTACTGAACGCGCTGCTGCCGCTCGCCGCGGGCGGGCTGCGGATGTCGTACCGGCGGTTCCTGAGCTTCGCGGCGGTCGGCGCGGTGCTCTGGGCCGGGCTCTACATGGTGCTCGGCATCCTGGCCCGGTCGGTTGGCGGGCTGCTGCCGGGCGAGTCGTTCGCACTGGTGGGCACGGTGGGCTTCGGGATGATCTTCGGCGGCCTCGTCCTGCTGGGCGTACGCCGCCGACTCGCCTCGACGGTCCAGGGCTGACAGTGCGGTGGCGGGGGGGTCGGGGGGTGACCGGGTGGCGCCGGCGGGCTGGGGCGGCCGGCCGGCACCACCCGGTGGACGCGGATCGCGGTCACGGGGTGCCGGGACGGGCCGGGGCAACGGCCGGTCGGGGGCGTGGTCGCGCAGCCGGGTCGGACCGGCGGTCGGCCGGGGGTGAGCGGCCGCCGGGGCCGGCTGTCGACTCCGGGTGACACCCTCGGCCGGCGGTGACAGCGGCCCGGCGATGTCGCCGGCCAGGGCCGGCCGGGTACCGGCTGGCATACTGGGCTGCCATGGTGTTGTCGCGGCGCTGGGCCGGTTTCCTGATCCTGGTCGGCGTGTGGACCTGGGTGATCTGGCCCCGGTTCGCCGTCGCGATCTGGAACGACGCCCGGGCCTGGTCGAGCGGGGAGATCGGGCAGGGCGGCCCGACGAGCTTCCTCTGGGTGCACGCGCTGCTGATCGGGGCGTCCCTGGCGATCGGTACCGCGGTCGGCGTGCTCGGCGTCCGCGCCTGGTGGGCCGGGCGGACTCCTCGATCCTGAGCCGGTCTCGGCCCTGATCTGGTCCTGCCGTTGGGCGTGCTGGGGCGCCGGCCGGCGTTCCCCCGTCATCACCACCGCCGGCCGGCGAGTCATGGGCCCCGGTGTCGAACCGGGCACACCACCATCCTGAGTGAACTTTTCAACCTGAACCGGGCGGGTCTGCGCCCCGACTTCCACTTGGTCGCCCTGACGGACCGCAAGGAGAGGTTGAAAAGGTTCACCGGCGGCCGAGCAGCCAACGTCCGCGCCCATGGTGTCCACAGTGGATGGCATTGAGGCCTCGCCGGGAGTCGAACCCGCATCACCCGCTTTGCAGGCGGGGTGCCCCACCGGGGACGAAACGAGGCCGGGCCGTGCCCCCATCGACGGGCACGGTGTGCGGGTGGGAGGACTCGAACCTCCTCAGCGCGAAGCACCTGTTCTACAGACAGGCCCGACTCTCCAGCGTCGGCGCACCCGCGTGGGGTGACTGGCGGGACTCGAACCCAGCGACCTCCGGATCCACAGTCCGGCGCTCTTCCGGCTGAGCTACAGTCACCATCGCGGCCTCACGGCCAGTACCCGGACCTGGGATCGAACCAGGGACCTCCTCGGTGTGAACGAGGCGCTGCCACCACTGAGCTATCCGGGCATCGCTCCAGCAGAGCGGGGGAGTGAGGTAGCGCCGACGGGATTCGAACCCGCGAAATCCAGGGTGAAAGCCTGGCGACTCTCGCCGCTCGTCCACGGCGCCGTGTGCGTGTTCCGAACTGGACTCGAACCAGCGACCCTCGCGATGTCGACGCGACGCTCTTCCGACTGAGCTACCGGAACGGGGGCGGGACCGGGAGTCGAACCCGGGGCCTGCGGCTTATGAGACCGCCGCGCTACCACTGCGCCATCCCGCGAGTACGCCGCCAGGGACTTGAACCCTGAACCCACGCATTAAGAGTGCGTTGCTCTGACCATTCAGCTAGCGGCGCGTGACATGTGTTCGAGGAAGGCGGAGGAGTCGAACCCCTGCCGTTGCCGACACCCCGGTTTTCAAGACCGGTCGCCCGCCGCCGGGCGGCGCCTTCCGAGTGAACCTTTTTCAACCTCCCCTTGCGGTCCGTCGTGGCCGCAGGTGGAAGTCGGGGCGCACGCGTCGTGCGGTTCAGGTTGAAAAAAGTTCAGAGTTTGGCGGACCCCCGGGGTATGCCCGACCCCGGGGGCCCTGAAGTTCCACCCGTTCGCACGCCAGCGGCGTTTAAGCTCCACGATCAGTCTGCAGTCGACGTGCTTTGCCATTAAGCGACCGCCGCAGGGAGAGCGGCAGACTGGACTCGAACCAGCATCCCGTCGAGGTTGTCGTGGTCGGTAGATCTGGCGATCGGTGGGGGTGCTGAGCCTGGAGCGATAGTCTCAGCCTGCTCGGTGCCGGTCTGCCTCTACCGGTTGGGCTACCTCGGCCCGAAGTGCCGAGGGGAGGACTCGAACCTCCACTGGAACCGTCACCGTTGATGAGTCTGACAGGTCAGCCTCAGTCTCGGCGCATCTCGCGCCACCCCCCGCTCCACGGGGGTGTCTGGGAGACTACCCGAACAGGTAGCCGAACACCTCGTCGCCGACGGTGCGGTCCTCGACGGTGGTGCTGTTGGCCTCCTCGCGGGCCACCTTCACCGCCTCCAGCAGCTTGTCGACCCGGCCGCGCAGCACCTTGACCCGCTCGGCCGGCAGGGCGCCGGAGAGCTTCACGGTGGTCCAGGTGCCCACCGGTACGTCCTCGGTGTAGACCTCGACCTGCGCCGGGTGCTTCTCGGTCGCCTCGGCCTTGACGTGGTTGCGGTGCACCTTGCGCATCTTCTGGGTCTGGCTCGGCGTACTCGCGTAGCAGCCGCGGTCGGGGTCGAACTCCCACCGCTCCGCCGCGTCCAGGGTGGCCAGCCCGTCGACGAAGGTGCGCAGGTCGACGAGCTGCTTCTCCAGGAAGAGCAGATAGGTGACCGGTGCCTGGCGGACCAGCGTCCGCCCGTCGACCACCACGTCGGCCTTGGCGGTGGCGTTGCCGGTGTCCTGGAGGAACTGGAGGTCGAAGAGGCGACCCATGGTGGTGGCGACCTCGTCGAGGACCTCCTGGACGGTGTACTGCACCCGGGTCGACTCCGGCGGCAACTGCTCGCGGATGTCGTCGGCGAACGGCTGGTAGGTCCGGGAGATGCCGGAGAGCGGCGGCGCCTTCTGGGTACGCCGGTGCGCGTCGGTGAGCTCCCGCTTGGCCTGCGGCTTGAAGCCCTGCACCAGCGCGTTGACCTTGTGCAGTTCGGTGGGATTGGGCACCATGATCCTTTCGGTCTCGTCGGGCAGACGATAGTCCTCGTCGCCACGTACGGCGACCCGGTCGAAGTCGGGACGGCCGGACTTGAACCGGCGACCTCCGCACCCCCAGTGCGGTGCGCTACCAAGCTGCGCCACGTCCCGATGCCGTACCCCTGGGAGGATTCGAACCTCCGCTCGACACGGCTTCGTAGGCCGCCGCTCTATCCACTGAGCTACAAGGGCAGGAGCGGAAGGAGAGGGATTCGAACCCTCGCCGGGTGTGAGCCGGTCCGCCTTAGCAGGGCGGCGCCATGGACCTCTCGGCCATCCTTCCGAACCGCGCCTACGGCGCGTAGTACCCGGAGCAGGAGTCGAACCTGCAACACACCGGTTCTGAGCCGGCGGCCTCTTCCGTTGGGCTACCCGGGCATGGGTGAACCTTTTTCGACCCCCCTTTGCGGTCCGTCGAACCGCAAGGTCGGACGTGGTGTGTGAGCGCCACGCGGTTCAGGTCGAGAAAGGTTCGGTGGAGTGACGCGGGATCGAACCGCGCACGCGAAGCTTGCAAGGCAACGCTGTGCACCAGCACCCACCCCGAAGTGCCCTCGGCGCGACTCGAACGCGCACGATGACCAGGCTCTCGACCTGGCGCCTCTACCAATTGGGCCACGAGGGCATCGCGCTCCCGGAGGAGTATCTACTGGAAATCCGGTATCGCGACGGAAACATCAGGTGTTGTCTGCCGGTAGCGATAGCTTATCGTCCACTTCGCACCGTACTCATCCCATCCCATCCCATCCCGCCCGCAGGGCTGTGCGAAAGCGGTGACAGATAACACATACCAGATCGCATTTCTTCATCTCCGCAACCAGTCTCCCGGTGCCAACCAGAGACCGCACGCCATCAGCGATATCGAATTCCTTCACCTCGTCGTCGCGGTGATCGAATTCCAGGGCGAAATACGGATATCTGCCGCCGCAGTCGGTGCAAGGCTCGTCTTTGAGCGACCTCAATAGAGCGACTAGCTTGCGTCGTCGTCGATCATTGCGGTCAAGATACACCTGCTTGTTCTTCTCGTACCATCTCCTCTGTGCCGCGCGTTGTAGTTCAAGGTTCCGCCCTTTTCCCAGACCCTTGTTCCAGCCTTGCCCCCGAAAGTGACCGGCGTCCAACTCCAACCTGGCTGCGGCACGCTTGATTGAGCGGTAGCTGCCGCCCCCACCGGCTAGGCCCAGGATCTTCGTCACCTGCTCCCAGGATGTGGCGGCAGCGACTGCGGCCCGTAGATCCTCATCGCTCCACTTGCGAGGCTTACCAGCCATTTCAATTCGCTCCCAGGTTAGGACTCGAACCTAAATAATGCGCTCCAGAGACGCATGTCCTACCTATTAGACGACCTGGGACTGACAGCCGGCGGGGGAGAGTCCGCCGGCCGCCGTCAGCGCCGGGTCAGCGCGGCCCAACTCGGGACCGTCGCCGCCGACCGCAGCACCATGCCCGCCTCGGCGGGGGTGCGGTCTGCCTTGCGCTGATTGCAGCCGTCGCAGGACGCGACGGTGTTGGTCCAGGTGTTCCGGCCACCGCGGGAGCGGGGCAGGATGTGGTCGACGGTGCTCGCGGGACCGCCGCAGTAGCCGCACCGGCGCCCGTCCCGGGTGAGTACACCCGACCGGGACCAGGCCGGTCCCGAGCTGAAGCGCCATCTGGTGACGACGTACTTCACCAGGCGGACCACCGTCGGCACCGGGTAGACCCCGATCAGCCGGTCCGGTACCGCCTCGTGCACCTCGGCGACGCGCCGGACCAGCATCCGTACGGCGTGCCTGAGACTGACCCGGTGGAGCGGGCCGAGGTCGGCGTTGATGACCAGGACGTCCACCGGATACCTCCTTCTCTTGTCGATGTCACGGAATTCTCGTCGGATATTCGGAGCGGCTACCGGGATTTGAACCCGGGACCTCCACCATGGCAAGGTGGCGCGCTGCCAATCTGCGCTACAGCCGCGTGGGAAAATGCTCCGGGTGCGATTCGAACGCACACTGTGCGCGTTTTGGGCGCGCTGCCTCCTGCCGTTGGGCTACCGGAGCGGACGGCCGGGGAAGCTGGACTCGAACCAGCACGAGCGTTACCGTCTCCCGGTTCAAAGCCGGGCATGTTGCCAGTTACACCATTCCCCGTCGGGTGCTGTCGAGCGGCCACGGAGCATCGAACTCCGGTCCTCTGGGTGCAAGCCGGGTGCTCTGCCGTTGAGCTATGGCCGCGACGTCGTACGTAGACCGTGCCGGAATCGAACCGGCCTTCTCCAGAGTGAGAGTCTGGCGAGATAACCACTACTCCAACGGTCCGGGCGGGGCGGTGCCGCCCCGGATCCAGCGTCCGGGACCCGAGAATCGAACTCGGTGTCTCCTGTACCCAAAACAGGCGGGTCAGCCGTCTCCCTCGCCCCGGATCGGCCCGGCCGGCGCGGTGGTACGGCGCCGGCCGGGCATCATCTATGCCATCCACTGTGGAGTTTTCAACGTGGTACCGGTCCCGCCGGCCGAGGTCGGGGGAAAAGCAGGGGTGACAGGACTCGAACCTGCAACCTTCGGATTTGGAGGCCGCTGCGCTGCCAGTTGCGCCACACCCCTGTGTGGTGAAAGCCCGGGTGGGCAAAAGAAACGCCGCCCGGTCCCGGGTCTGGGAGGGCGGCGTAGACGCGAGTGGAGTCGCGTTACGTCCGCCAGCCGCCCAGTTCGGCACATTCGCCGGCGCTTAGGTGGACGGGGCGCCCGAGCATGGCGAAACCCGCCGGAACGTACGGCTTCTGCCGCCACGCTCGCGATGAGGCCTGCCACAACATCGGATGCTCCTGTCGTTTCGGTGTCGCTTTGTTGATCGCTGTGGTAACTACGGTAGGGGTCGCTCCCGCGCGGAGCAACATCTTTTTCGGCTTTCCGCGCACCGTCCCGGTCGTCGGGCGGGAATGGCTGCTCAGTGGCGTTGCCGGCACCGGTGGACAGCGGTGCCGGCAACGGTACCCACCGGACTCAGCGGACCCGTTCGACCAGGCGGCTCACCGCGGCCGCCACCGCGTCGGGTGCCTGGGCCTGCGGGTAGTGACCCACTCCGGGTACCACCACCACCTCGGCTTCGAGCTGTTCGCCGATCCAGTGCGCCTCGGCCGCCGGGTCCTTCCAGTCCACGTCGGCGGCGCCCATCACCACGACGGCGGGGGCCGACACTTCGGGCAGCCGTTGCCGGGCCGGCTCGTGCGAGCTGCGGCTGGTCTGCACGAAGGCCCGCCAGTGCCCGGGCCGGCGCAGGTTGTCGCGTACCCGGGCGAGGTGCTGCTGGTAGCCGTCGGGCTTGGTGCCGGGCAGCCACTTCGGGTAGTAGCCGAGGAAGGCCGCCGGGCCCCAGGGCCGGAGGAGCATGATCCGGAACAGCAGGTTCATCACGGCCGCCCCGGCGGGGTTCCGGACGAACGGGCTGAGCAGGGCGAGGCCGCGTACCTTCGCCGGGGCGTCGGCGGCGGCGATCACGGCGGCTCCGCCGCCCATGGAGTTGCCGACCAGGTATCCGGATCCGCCGAGTTCGTCGAGGAGGCCGAGCAGGTCGCTGGCGAGCGCGACGTCGTCGTACCGGGAGAAGCTGGTGTCGCTGTCGCCGTGCCCCCGGATGTCCATGACGGCCACCCGGTAGCCCGCCTCGACCAGCTTCGGCGCGAGCAGCCGGTACGACTGGCGCAGCTCGCCCATCCCCGGTGTGCAGATCACCAGCGGGCCGTCGCCGTCCCAGAGGTCGTACGCGATACGCCCCTCCGGGCGGCGAAGGTAGTGGGTGTTAGCCATAGCCTTAAAGCTACACCAGTTAGCCAGCCTCACCAAGGACGACCTTCCGTGGCGTGCGGGACTCGCCAGCCCCGCGCGCTGTGGTGGGCGCTGCCGCCTCTTCGCCGCGAGACCCGCCGGTGCGCCTGCGGCGTCGGCTCGACCACCATCCCCCTTCGGCACGCCCACGATCGAACTGTTCGCACGCCGTATCTGGAGATCGGCACGGAGCGGATGCTCGACCCGATCCGGGACCGGTGAGGCGTACAGCCAGGTCAGGGCGGGCGGAAGCGTCAGTTTCGTTCCTGTCCGGCAATGGCCGGTGGCACGATGAGAGCAGTTGGTCTCTGGCGAGTCGACTGAACCTTCGGGACGAACTTCAGCCGGGGCTTCGGCCTGTGCGGACGGAGGTCCGACGGCCCTCAACACGCCCGTGCCGTCATCCCGGCAGCGGGGAGGGTGACGCTGCCGCAAGGCCCAACTCCGGCGGCTTGCAAGGGTCGCCTCGGCCGCGCGGGTCCGGTCCGACAGCCGTACGGGAGGAGAAGCCATGGGGGATGCCTCGGCCAGCACAAGTACGAGCGGCGACGGAGCCACCACACCGGAGTTGGTGCAGCGGGCCGCCGAGCAGATATCCGGACTGCTCCGCGAGGAACTCGCACTAGCTCAGCTGGAGATGTCAGAGAAGGGGAAGCGTGCGGGGATCGGCGCCGGGCTGTTCGGTGGCGGCGGTGCTGTGGCCCTCTACGCCGGTGGTGCCCTGATCGCCGCAGCGGTGGTGGCGTTGAGCTACATCATCCCGGCAGCACTGGCCGCACTCGTCGTCGGTGTCATTCTGGCGGGTCTCGCGGGATTGCTCGCGCGATCGGGCCAGAAGCAGGTCCGCCGGGCGGCGCCTCCGATGCCGAAATCGACGGCGGGAAGCCTGCGCGCCGATGCCGAAACGGTGCGGAACGCGGCCAAGGATCGGGGACGGTCATGACGATGGGGGACGGCACCGGGGACGTGGACCGGACCCGTGAGGAGATCGACAGGCGGCGTGCCGAACTCGGCGAAACGGTTCAGGCGTTGGCGGCCAAGACGGACATACGGGCCCGTGGCCGCCAACAGGCCGGACAGGCCACGGACCGGCTCCGGGAACGATCGACACAGGCCACCGGGACAGTACGCGAGAAGGCGGCGCACCTGCCGGGAGTGGTGAGCCAGAAGGTGGGACAGGCGCAGCGGAGGGTGGGCCAGATGGCTGCGGATGCCGGCCAGCAGGGCGCACGCGGTGCTCAGGTGGTGGGCGCCTCGGTCAACCGGGCGGGCGGAATCGTCCGGCACAACCCGGTGCCGTTCGCCCTCGGTGCCGTCGCGATGATCGCTGGCGTGGTGATCGGGCGGAAGCGCATGGAGGTGGCCCGAGCCAGGCGTCGGAGCGGCCAGTGGAACGCCGACCGGCTGCTGCGGATGGCTCAGCCGATGGCTCCGTGGCGGTCGGCGGCGATCAGGTCCGTGAAACGCTTCTCCGGGTCCCGGCGCATCTCCCGCTGAGCACGCCAGCAGCACGGTAACCGTCGGCGTGGCTTCCGACGACCAACGAGTAGGGCCAGGCCAGTGGTCGACACGCGCGCAGACGAGACGGGCGATGCCTGGAAGGCGATCCTGGCTACCAGCCCCGGGCGCGCCACTCCGGTAGCGAAGGCCGTTCGGCGCCGAGCGTGCTGTCCCGGCCGTGACCCGGATAGAACCAGGTCTCGTCCGGCAGCCGGTCGAAGATCTTCTGCTCCACGTCGTTGATCAGCGAGCCGAACCGCACCGGGTCCCGGTCGGTGTTGCCGACCCCGCCCGGAAACAGCGAGTCCCCGGTGAACAGGTGCGTCCCGTCGACCTCGTCCCGATAGAGCAGCGCGACGGAGCCGGGGGTGTGCCCGACGATGTGGATCACCGCTAGCTCGCGGTCTCCGACCCGGATCCGGTCGCCGTCCGCGAGCGTTTCAGAGGGGATCGGCAGCCCGTCCGCGTCGTCGGCATGCACCAGCGACCGGGCCTCGGTGCTGGCCACCACCTCTTCCAGCGCGACCCAGTGGTCCATGTGCCGGTGCGTGGTGATCACGGCGGCCAGCCCGCCGTCGCCGATCAGCTCCAGCAGCCGGGGCGCTTCGTTGGCCGCGTCGATCAGCACCTGCTCGCCGGTCGAGGCGCAGCGCAGCAGGTACGCGTTGTTGTCCATCGGGCCGACCGAGAGCTTGCTGACGGTCAGGCCGGTCAGCTCGCGTACGTCGGGTGGGCCGTCGGCGACGACGTCTCCGGTGTAGCTCATGTTCGGGTGCCTCCGAGTTGGTCGGCGGAGCAGAGTCGGGTCGGCGGATCAGATCCAGGACGGGGGTGCCGGCAGCGGTCCGGCGGGGGTGACGACGAGGCCGGTACCGGCGCTCCGGCCGGTCAGCCAACCCGCCAGTTCGTGCGCCGGGCCGGCGACGGTGCGCAGTTCCGGGCCGCTGTCCGGGGCCGGGATGCCGACCGGCCGGCCCCGGCCGGTGTCGACGGTCAGCCGTTGCCTGGTCTCCGCCGGCAGCAGCACCAGGGCGAGCGGGTCGTCCCGCTCGGCCAGGTCGTGCACCACCTCGTGCAGCAGCCGCTGGCCGAACGCGTCCGGCCAGTCGGCGGTCCGGTAGCCGGCGGCGAGGTCGACGTGGTGCACCTCCACCTCGCGCAGCCGCCCCCAGGTCAGGGTGGCGGCGGGCCGCAGCCCTCGGGCGGAGCGGACCTGTGTGGCCCAGGAATCCGCGGGCAACGCCCGGGCGGCCTCGGCGAACCGCTCCGCGCTGGCCCGCAGGTCGGCGAGTTGGACGGCGGCCGGCCGGGCCGCGCCGGCCGCGATGTCCGCGTTCCGGGCCGCCGGGTTCGGGTACTGCGGAATGTCCGCGCCGGTACGCGCCGAGGTCAGCAGGTTGACGAAGCTGTCGGCGTTCCGGGCGAGGTGGCTGAGCACGTGCCCCCGGGTCCAGCCCGGGAGCAGGGACGGCTCGGCGATCGCCGCGTCGTCGAGCCCGTCGACGGTCCGCAACAGCCGGTCCGTCGCCCGGTCCACCTCGGGCAGCAGCGCGAGTGGGTCGAGTGTCACGAGTCACGACGATAGCGCCCGACGACCGGAGGGGCCCGGACGCCTCCGCCGGGAGCGGCGGGCCGGAATTGGCTTTCGGTCCGGTCGGACCAGCACCTACCGTCGACACCACACCCGCAAGGCGTGAGGAGGTGGGATGCATGCCGGTCGCTGTGCGCGGGGCCACCGTTTCCACTTCTGGATTCGACTGCTGAATTCCACTCCTGACGACAAGGGTTGACATGACCTTCGATCTCGCGTCCCTCGGCTGGGACGCGTCGCTGGCCGCGGCCTATCCGGAACGCGGCGACGAACTACGGCCCGGGCGGGTGGTCCGGGTCGACCGGGGAGTCTGCACCGTGCTCGGCACGAACGGTCCGGTCCGGGCCAGTCTCGGCGGCGGGCTGCTGATAGCGGCCGCCCGGGACGCGGTCAACCTGCCGTGTGCGGGTGACTGGGTGCTGGTCCGGGACTGGCCGGATCGGCGACTGACCGTGCAGGCGGTGCTGCCCCGGCGTACCGCGATCGTGCGGCGGACCGCCGACAAGGACTCGACCGGCCAGGTGTTGGCGGCCAACGCCGACGCGGCGGCGGTGATCGAGCCGCTGCACCCGTCGCCGGACGTGGCCCGGATCGAGCGGCTGCTCGCGCTGGCCTGGGAGTCCGGCGCCACCCCGCTGCTGGTGCTCACCAAATGTGACCTGGTCGCCGATCCGGTGGCGGTGGCCGAGCAACTCGGCGAGGCGGCGCCGGGCGTCGAGGTGCTGCCGGTGAGCGCTCAGCGCGGTACCGGGCTGGCCCGGCTGCGCCCGTGGGTCGCCGCCGGCCGGACCCTGGCGCTGCTCGGGCCGTCCGGTGTTGGCAAGTCGACGCTGGTGAACGCCCTGGCCGGCGCGACGGTGATGACCACCCAGGGGGTACGCGGAGTGGACGGCAAGGGCCGGCACACCACCACGCACCGGCAACTGATCCCGATTCCGGGCGGGGGAGCGGTGCTGGACACCCCGGGGGTGCGGGCGGTGGGTCTGCTCGACGCGGCGGTCGGGCTGGACCAGGCCTTCGCCGACGTGGCCGCACTCGTCGCCGCCTGCCGGTTCGCCGACTGCGGGCACCGGGGCGAGCCGGGCTGCGCGATCCAGGGCGCGCTGGAGACCGGCGAACTGAGCCCGCGGCGCTGGGCGAGCTGGCAGAAGCTCCAGCGCGAGGTGGCGTACGAGACACGCCGTCGGGACGCGCGGTTGGCGGCCGAGGAGCGGTACAAATGGAAGCGGATTCGCAAGGAGCAGCGGAGTCGGGGCGGCCCGGGGCGGTGAGCTGCCGGGATCGGGGGCGTTGAGCTGCGGGAATCTGCCGGCGGGGAAAACTGTCATACGCCGGGGCTAGAGTTGCCGAGGCGCTTCTCTGCGCCGCCAAATCGGACAGAACATATCTTTTCTCCCCGGGAGTGCGCGGACAGTGGCCGACCGACTGATCATCCGTGGCGCGCGTGAACACAACCTGCGCGACGTCAACCTCGACCTGCCACGCGACGCCCTGATCGTCTTCACCGGGCTCTCCGGTTCCGGCAAGTCCAGCCTGGCCTTCGACACGATCTTCGCCGAGGGCCAGCGACGGTACGTGGAGTCGCTGTCGTCGTACGCCCGGCAGTTCCTCGGCCAGATGGACAAGCCGGACGTCGACTTCATCGAGGGCCTCAGCCCGGCCGTCTCGATCGACCAGAAGTCCACCTCGCGCAACCCGCGCTCCACCGTCGGCACCATCACCGAGGTCTACGACTACCTCCGGCTGCTCTTCGCCCGGGTCGGCGAGCCGCACTGCCCGATCTGCGGCGAGAAGATCTCCAAGCAGAGCCCGCAGCAGATCGTCGACCGGGTGCTGGCGATGGACGAGGGCATCCGGTTCATGGTGCTGGCCCCGGTGGTGCGCGGCCGCAAGGGCGAATACGTCGACCTCTTCGCCGAACTCCAGGCCAAGGGTTACGCCCGGGCCCGGGTCGACGGGGTGGTCTATCCGCTGACCGAGCCGCCGAAGCTGAAGAAGCAGGAGAAGCACACCATCGAGGTGGTGGTGGACCGGCTCACCGTCAAGGCGAGCGCCAAGCAGCGGCTCACCGACTCGGTCGAGGCCACGCTCGGGCTCTCCGGCGGGCTGGTGCTGCTCGACTTCGTCGACCTGCCGGAGGACGACCCGGCCCGCGAGCGGCGCTACTCCGAGCATCTGGCCTGCCCCAACGACCACCCGCTGGCGATCGAGGACCTCGAACCCCGGGTCTTCTCCTTCAACGCCCCGTACGGCGCCTGCCCCGAGTGCACCGGGCTGGGCACCAAGAAGGAGGTCGACGCCGAGCTGATCATCCCGGACGGGGAGCGGACCCTGCGGGAGGGCGCCGTCCAGCCGTGGTCCGGCGGGCACACCCAGGAATACTTCCTCCGCCTGTTGGAGGCGTTGGGCGAGGCCGAGCACTTCGACCTGGACACCCCGTGGCGGGCGCTGCCGTCCCGGGCGCAGAAGACCATCCTGCACGGCTCCGGCGACCAGGTGCACGTCCGCTACCGCAACAAGTACGGCCGCGAGCGCTCCTACTACACCGGCTTCGAGGGCGTGGTGCAGTGGATCGAGCGGCGGCACAACGACACCGAGTCGGACTGGTCCCGCGACAAGTACGAGGGGTACATGCGGGACGTGCCCTGCCCGGTCTGCCGGGGCAGCCGGCTCAAGCCGGAGGTACTGGCGGTCACCCTGGGCGGGCGGAACATCGCCGAGGTCTGCGCGCTGTCGGTGGGCGAGTGCGCGGAACTGCTCGCCGGGATGACTCTCACCGACCGGCAGAAGATGATCGCCGAGCGGGTGCTCAAGGAGATCAACGCCCGGCTCCGCTTCCTGGTCGACGTCGGCCTGGACTACCTGTCGCTGGACCGCCCGGCCGGCACCCTCTCCGGCGGCGAGGCGCAGCGGATCCGACTCGCCACCCAGATCGGCTCCGGTCTGGTCGGGGTGCTCTACGTGCTGGACGAGCCGTCGATCGGGCTGCACCAGCGGGACAACCACCGGCTGATCGAGACGCTGGTCCGGCTCAAGGGGCTGGGCAACACGCTGATCGTGGTGGAGCACGACGAGGACACCATCCGGACGGCGGACTGGATCGTCGACATCGGGCCGGGGGCCGGCGAGCACGGCGGCAAGATCGTGCACAGCGGTTCGGTGCCGGAGCTGCTGGCCAACGCCGAGTCGGTGACCGGGGCCTACCTGTCCGGCCGCAGGTCGATCCCGACTCCGCAGGGGCGCCGGCCGCAGATGCCGGGCCGGGAGCTGGTGGTGCAGGGAGCCCGCGAGCACAACCTGCGGAACCTGACCGTCTCGTTCCCGCTCGGCCAGTTCATCGCGGTCACCGGGGTCAGCGGTTCGGGCAAGTCGACGCTGGTCAACGACATCCTCTACGCCGTACTCGCCAACCAGATCAACGGGGCCCGGCTGGTGCCTGGCCGGCACACCCGGATCACCGGCCTGGAGCACGTCGACAAGGTGGTCGGGGTGGACCAGTCGCCGATCGGGCGTACCCCGAGGTCCAACCCGGCGACCTACACCGGGGTCTGGGACCACGTCCGCAAGCTCTTCGCCGAGACCACCGAGGCGAAGGTCCGGGGCTACGGGCCGGGCCGGTTCTCCTTCAACGTCAAGGGCGGCCGGTGCGAGGCGTGCAGCGGCGATGGCACGATCAAGATCGAGATGAACTTCCTGCCCGACGTCTACGTGCCGTGCGAGGTCTGCAAGGGTGCCCGCTACAACCGGGAGACCCTGGAGGTGCACTACAAGGGGCGGACGGTCTCCGACATCCTGGAGATGCCGATCGAGGAGGCGGCCGAGTTCTTCTCGGCGATCCCGGCCATCCACCGGCACCTGAAGACCCTGGTCGACGTCGGCCTCGGGTACGTCCGGCTCGGCCAGCCGGCACCAACCCTCTCCGGCGGTGAGGCACAGCGGGTCAAGCTCGCCTCCGAGTTGCAGAAGCGCTCCACCGGCCGGACGGTGTACGTGCTCGACGAGCCGACCACCGGGCTGCACTTCGAGGACATCCGCAAGCTGCTCGGGGTGCTGGAGAGCCTGGTCGACAAGGGCAACACGGTGATCGTCATCGAGCACAACCTCGACGTGATCAAGACCGCCGACTGGCTGGTCGACATGGGCCCGGAGGGCGGGCACCGGGGCGGCACGGTGCTGGCTGCCGGTACCCCGGAGGAGCTGGCGGAGGTGCCGGAGAGCCACACCGGGCAGTTCCTCCGGCCGGTGCTCGGGCTGACCGGACCGGCACGGGGATCGAGCGCGGCCACCACCCGGGCGACCCGGGCGAACGGCACCGCGAAGGCCACCGGCACCGCGAAGGCCAACGGCGGCGGTGCGAAGGCCGGCGGCGCTGCACCGGCAGACGGCGGCGTGACCAGGGCAAACGGCGGCGCGACCAAGACCGGTGACGGTACCGCGAAGGCCGGCAACGGCCGGGCCGGCGGCGGTACGGTGAAGGGCGGCGCCACCCGGGCGGGTACGACGGCGAAGACCACGACCGCGAAGACCGGGCCGGCGAAGAGCCGGCGTACCGGAAAGTCCTGACGCCGGTCCGGTTGAACCGGTTGGTGGATATATCCGTGTCTTCGGGCGTGGCCGCGGACGACCAGGAGCGCGGCGCCGAAGAGGAAGGCTAGGTATGAGTGACGAACTGACCGGGCCGGGCACGCAGACCCGACGGGCGCTGTTGGCCGGTGCGGGTGTGGTTGGCGCGTCCGTGGTGCTGGCCGCGTGCGGCACCGGCGACGACGACGCGCTCGACGGCACCGGAAGCAGCCCGTCGGCCGGCGGCGCTCCGGCCCCCAGCGGTTCGGCGAGCGCTCCGGCCGAGGGTGGCAGCACCGCCGCGCTGGCCAAGAAGAGCGAGATCCCGGTCGGCGGCGGCAAGATCATTGCGGACCAGCAGGTTGTGGTCACCCAGCCGACCGAGGGCGACTTCAAGGCCTTCAGCTCGATCTGCACCCACCAGCAGTGCCCGGTGACCGGCGTCGACGGCGGCACCATCAACTGCAGTTGCCACTTCAGCAAGTTCTCCGTGGCGGACGGCTCGGTCAAGGGTGGCCCGGCCACCAAGCCACTGGCCGAGAAGAAGGTCACGGTCGACGGGGACAACATCGTCCTGGCCTGAGCCGGGGACGCCTGGCGCGGCCGACCGTGCGGTCGCCGCGCCAGGTGGTGTCCCAGGTGGGGACTACGCTTGTCGGCGTGCCCGACCCCGCTACCTATCGCCCGGCACCGGGCACGATTCCCGACCTGCCCGGGGTATACCGATTCCGTGATCCCAGCGGCCGGGTGATCTATGTCGGCAAGGCCAAGAGCCTGCGCAGCCGCCTCAATTCCTACTTCGGCGACCTGTGGAACCTGCACCAGCGCACCCAGCAGATGGTCACCACCGCCGGCAGCGTGGACTGGGTCACCGTCGGCACCGAGGTCGAGGCGCTGCAGCTCGAGTACAACTGGATCAAGCAGTACGACCCCCGGTTCAACGTGCGCTACCGGGACGACAAGTCGTACCCCTATCTCGCGGTCACCCTCGACGAGGAGTTCCCGCGGCTCCAGGTGATGCGGGGCGCCAAGCGCAAGGGGGTGCGCTACTTCGGGCCGTACTCGCACGCCTGGGCGATCCGCGAGACGCTGGACCTGCTGCTCCGGGTCTTCCCGGCCCGGACCTGCTCCGCCGGGGTGTTCCGGCGGCAGGCCCAGATCGGCCGGCCGTGCCTGCTCGGTGACATCGGCAAGTGCTCGGCCCCGTGCGTCGGCCGGGCCTCGCCCGACGAGCACCGCCGGATCGTCGACGAGTTCTGCGACTTCATGGCCGGCCGCACCGACCAGATGGTCCGCCGGCTCGAACGCGAGATGGGCGAGGCCAGCGAGGCGCTGGAGTTCGAGCGGGCCGCCCGGCTGCGCGACGACATCGTGGCGCTGCGTCGGGCGATGGAGAAGCAGACCGTGGTGTTCGGCGACGGCACCGACGCCGACGTGGTGGCGTTCGCCGAGGATCCGCTGGAGGCGGCGGTCCAGGTCTTCCACGTCCGGGACGGCCGGGTACGCGGCCAGCGCGGCTGGGTGGTGGAGAAGGTCGAGGACCTGACCACCGGAGACCTGGTGCACCACTTCTGCTCCCAGGTCTACGGCGAGGCCGAAGGGGAGAGTGACGTGCCCCGCGAGCTGCTGGTGCCCGCGCTGCCGGCCGACGTCGACGCGCTGGCCGAGTGGCTGTCGGCGCGCCGGGGCGGCAAGGTGGCCCTGCGGGTGCCGCAGCGCGGCGACAAGAAGGCGCTGCTGGAGACGGTGGCCCGGAATGCGGCCGAGGCGCTGACCCGGCACAAGCTGCGCCGGGCCGGTGACCTGACCACCCGCAGCGAGGCGCTGGACGAGATCACCGAGGCGCTCGGGCTGCGTACCGCGCCGCTGCGCATCGAGTGCTACGACGTCTCGCAGATCCAGGGCACCGACGTGGTGGCCAGCATGGTCGTCTTCGAGGACGGCCTGCCGCGCAAGAGCGAATACCGGCGGTTCGTGGTGCGCGGCGCCACCGACGACCTGTCGGCGCTCTCCGAGGTACTGCGCCGGCGGTTCGCCCGTTACCTACAGGCCCGGGGTGAGACCGGGGAGATCGGCGACGAGATGGCCTCCGACCCGGACCGGCCGGGCATCGACCCGACCACCGGGCGGCCACGCAAGTTCGCGTACCCGCCGCAGCTCGTGGTGGTGGACGGCGGGCAGCCCCAGGTCGCCGCCGCCGCGGAGGTCTTCGCCGAACTGGGCCTCGACGACATCGCACTCTGCGGGCTGGCCAAGCGGCTGGAGGAGGTGTGGCTGCCCGGCGACGAGTTCCCGATCATCCTGCCGCGCACCTCCGAAGGGCTCTATCTGCTGCAGCGGGTCCGGGACGAGGCGCACCGGTTCGCCATCACGTTCCACCGGCAGCGCCGCTCCAAGCGGATGACCGTCTCCGGCCTCGATCAGGTCCCCGGCCTCGGCGAGGTACGCCGCAAGGCACTGCTGCGACACTTCGGGTCGGTGAAGCGGCTGGCGGCGGCCACGGTGGACGAGATCGCCGAGGTGCCGGGGGTGGGCCGGCGTACCGCCGAGGCGATCGTCGCGGCACTGAACCCGGCGCCGGCCCCGGAGACCCGCTGACTTCCCAGACCAGCCGAGCCGTCCACCAAAGAAAGATCACCTATGGTCAAGTCCGTTTGACGCTGGGTCAGCTTGTGCGGCTTTCCGGGAACAGACTGCTACCCATGGTGAGGACGCCTTCTTCAGCCATCGAGAATGGTTGGCCGCCGCAGCACGGGGAGGGGCAGCGGCCTCCGGGACCCGTTCGATGATCATTCCGCCAGTGGTCTACGTGCTGTGTGCGCCGGTACGGCGTGGTGACAACCAGTTGACTGTGGATTTGCGCCAGACCCGCGAAGGAAAATTGGCGCTGCTCGCCTACTCCACTCTCGATCGGCTCGTGGACTGCTGTGGACCGGAGCAGCCGTGGACGCTTATACCGACCGCTGACCTGGAGAAGATCCGATTGGACACGGGGTTCGAGATCGTACTGCTGGATCTAGAGATCCCGGAAGAGCACCGACGTCGGGCGGAGGTGTCCTGATGACGCAGGAGGCTCGGGTCGATTTGGCCGGTCTCCAGACGCCAGCCGGACGTCTGCGACAGGCCGGAGAGACTCTGGACGCGGTGGGAGGTGGCGTGCCGTCCACACCGGATGCCGGCGATCTGACACCGGATGTCGCAGCCCTGGTTCGGGCATTTGACCGAGGGCTCGGGAAATCTCGTCGTGGGCCTGAAGGAAGCAGGTGACCGGCTGGACCTGGCGAGGGAAACTACGGCCGCAGCGACTCGGCGGCAGCACATGGTCTGAGCGGGCTCTTCTGATGGCGATCGACACCCGCATCGAGGGCGACCCGGAAGGGATCCGCGCGTCCTCGCGATGGCTGCGGAGTACGTTGGCAGCAGAGGTGGATCACGCAGTCACCGAACTGCGTGCTGTTCGTGACGATGCGGCGAGAGGCTGGCGGGGCGGTGCCGGTCCGGCGTTCCGCGACCGAATGGACAGCGGCAGCCGGAAGGCAGACATGCTGCGAATGGACATCGAGACGGCGGCCGGTTCGCTCGCCGGGTACCCCGACGACCTGGAGACCGCACAGCAGGGAATGGCCCGCGCCCGGCGTATCGCCGAGGACGCCGGGCTGACGGTTACCGACGCCGGTCAGCAGGCAGGCGATCTGGTCAACGGCGCGGTGATCGGGGGCCTGGTCGCAAAGCATCAGAGCGTTCTGAAGGCGCAATCCATGGCATTGATGGCTGACTCGAAACGCTACGCCGAGCACTACCTCAAGTCACCTGGTGGTTCCGCGCAGGCACGCGCACTGAACAACGCCGCGTGGAAGACGTTTCTCGAGGCCGACGAACTTGCCAGGAAGGCGCCGACCGCGGGACGACAGATTGCCAGCAAGATACCTATTGTCGGGCTCGGCATCACGGCGGCCGGCATCGGCTACGACATCCACCAGGGCAAGCCGGCTGGCAAGGCTGTCATCTCCGGCGTTGGCGGCGCGCTCGTCGCCATGGGCGCGGGCGCGGCGATCGGTTCGATGACCCCAGTTCCGGTGGTCGGCACCGTCGTCGGTGCTGTTGGCGGCCTGGCCTTCGGGTCGGCCGCCAGTGGTGCTCTGGACTGTGGGGGTATGACCAATTGCCGCAGGGGGTCAAGGACAGCATCGAGGGCGGCATCTCGGCAGTTGGCGACGCTGTTGGGGACGCGGGCAGCGCCATCGGCGACGGCGCGAAGAAGGCATGGGACTCGATTTTCTGATGGTTACGCAACAGCATGATTCTGCCTGGCCAGCGGAGTGGACCGGCAAGCCGCGATCGGCCCTGGTCATCTTCGGCACCGTTCTGCTCAGCGCATTCGCCTTGGCAGCTACCGCGGCGGCGCTCTGGCAAGCCGTCATCGGTGCTGCCGTCAGCGCTGTTGTGCTCGGCGTCTTGGCGATCTATTTCGGGCACATCGCCGGGCTCGGCCTACACGGCATCTTTGACGGCCGGCGGAGGACGGACACCGCTGGGGTGCGGCAGGAACCCGAAGGGCTCGTCTTTCGGTACGCCGCCGCTCCGACGTACTGGCTGAGCGCCACCGTCGCGTTGACGATCGTGGCGCTCGTCGGGATCTGCGTCGTCGCTGTCGGACAGGGCGGGGCGCAGGGGTACGTCATCGCTACTGTGCTGGCGGTGGCGGCCATCCTGCTCGGCGTCTTCCTAGCCGTCTTCCTGCGACTCGCGCCGGGTCAGGTTGTTGTCAGCGCCGACGGCATCCATCATCGATGGATTGACGTTCACGCACTACGTGCCCTGGCACGCGTTCGTCGACGTCGTGGCTGGCTGGGCCAACGGACCGATCATCATGATGCGTACGATTTCCTCTCCGGACACTGTCACCCGGAACTACCTCGGCCGTCCCGGTTCAGGAAACACAGGCGATGTCGCCGTTCACGACGGTGAGCGGGAACTGGCTCGCCGCAGACCCTGCCCTCCTGCTACGGACCCTGGCGCACTATCTCCTGCACGCAGAGGATCGCGAAGAACTCGGGACTCCAGCCGCCCTGCGTCGAATGGCAAGCTAGCCGGGGCACGCCCGCCAACGGGACCCGGGATGTCGGACCAGCCTTGGCTGACCGAGTCCGGAGGGTCTCCTTCGAGGCCCTGGCATGGCCGTCGGGGGCTACAGCGTGATCGGACGGTACGCCAGCAGCCGCTCGACGATCTCGGCCGGCCTGGGTGCCGGGCCGAGTCCGTGCTCCTCCGGGTAGTAGATCAGTCCGCTGACAAACCCGTCGGGTGTCGGACCTTGCCGGTCGAGCAGGGCCAGCAGGCTGTCGAGTTCCTCCTGGGTGCCTTCCGTCGACATGATCCGATCGACGATTGCCACCAGTTCGGCCCGGGCCAGCCGATCGGCCAAGTTGCCGTCCCGATTGTCGCCGATCGACCTCTCGGCCATGTCCCACACCCTCCGTCCGAAGCCTGAGAATACGGCATCCCGTACGGGTCCCGACTGTGATGGCCTGTCCGGTTCGGTTTCATGATCGAGTCGGGTGGGTGGAATGTTGGTGGCCTGCCGGTCGTTACATTCACCGTGCGGCTGAGTGTCACCGCCTGTGAGCTGGGCTGGTGGCGGGGCCCTCGGGGAATGATCCGGGGCCGCCGGTCGTTACATATGGTGTTCGCCCGAGTACCGGCATCCCCCCCGCAGGTGATCGGGCGTTCTTGTGTCCCTGGAGACCAGCGTCAGCGTGTGTCTCGGGACGAGGTTTCGTTTCCAATGGCACCCCGCGTCCCCGGCTGGGGTGTTTATCCCCGATTGGAAGGACCATCATGAACAAGACTCTGTTCAGCCGATGGCTCCCGGCCGTCGAGCAGACTTCTCTGGTTCGTAGGACCGCGCTGGGTGTGGCTGGTCTGGCGTTCGTCGGCGGCGCTGTCGCCGGCCCCGCCGTGGCCGCGCAGGCCGCTCCCGAGCATGCCGGCTCGCCGGTGTCGCAGTCGGTCATGCAGGCCGACAAGGACCACAAGGATAAGAGTGACAAGAGCAAGAGCGACAAGGACCGTAAGGGCGGTAAGCCGTCGCGGGACAAGCTCGTGCCGCATGGTGTCCGGGGTGAGCAGTC
>NZ_JAWQRR010000070.1:0-42597 GCF_033446045.1 Plantactinospora sp. KLBMP9567
TAGTACGGCAGCCGCCGTTTGAGATCTTGCTGGTGTGCCGGGGTGGACGCGAGGCGGCCACCGCGTGATCGTCTGTGCGTTGTGGACACAACTTCAGATCTTGCGGTGGCCGCGTGCCACAGCGTAGCGGTTGGTCGGTGGGAGCGGGTGCTGGCCGAGGTGCTGGGATGCTTCGCGGGCCGGTTCGGGCGGGTGGAGCCGCGTCGGGCGGCGGGACAATTCGTGACCGGGCTGCTGTCTGACCTTGAGGTCAAGACGTGCTGGCAGTTGGCAGAGCAGGCCGGGCATGCCCGGCCGGACGCGATGCAGCGGTTGTTGTACCGGGCGGTATGGGACGCCGACGCCGTGCGCGACGATTTGCGGGCTCTGGCCGTCGACCGGTTCGGCGCCCCGGATGCGGTCTTGGCCGTCGATGAGACCGGCGACCTGAAGAAAGGGCGTTTACACGGTCGGGGTGCAGCGGCAGTACACCGGCACGGCAGGGCGGATCGAGAACAGCCAGGTCGGGGTGTTCCTGGGCTATGCGGGCGCCGACGGGCACACCCTGATCGACCGGCGGGTGTATCTGCCGGCGTCGTGGACCGACGACCGCGACCGCTGCCAGGCTGCCGGCGTGCCCGACGAGATCGAGTTCGCTACCAAGTCGGAGCTGGCCGCTGAGATGATCACTGCGGCTTTGGATGCCGGGGTGCCGGCCGGGTGGGCCGCGGCCGACGAGGCCTACGGCAACAGCAGCGTCTTCCGCGCACACCTGCGCGAGCATCAACTCGGCTATGTCCTGGCCGTGTCCCGCAGTCACCTGGTGCCGATCGACGGCGGCAAAACCCGCATCCGCGCCGACCGGATCGCCGCTGATCTGCCCGTCTCGGCGTGGCAGCGCCGCTCCGCCGGCGCCGGATCCAAGGGGCCGCGCTTCTACGACTGGGCCTGGCTCGACGACGTATGCACCGATGCTGACCCCGACGACGGCGGCCGGCACAGCCTGCTGATCCGCCGCAACACCAGCACCGGTGAGCTGGCCTTCTACCGCTGCTGGACCCCCAGACCGGCCACCCTCGCCCAGTTCGTGCGGGTCGCGGGCATCCGCTGGAGCATCGAAGAGAGCTTCCAAGCCGCCAAGAGCCAGGTCGGCCTGGACCAGCACCAAGTCCGCCGCTGGGACTCCTGGCACCGGTTCACCACCCTCGCCCTGGCCGCCCTCGCCGTCCTGGCGATCTGCGCCGCCGACGCCACCGACGACGACCCGGCCGACAGCGGACTGATCACGCTCACCGTCAACGAGGTCCGCCGCCTGATCAACGCCTGCATCATCCGCCCGATCAGCGACCTCGCCCACCGTTTGCATTGGTCAGGCTGGCGGCGACAGCATCAAGCCCGAGCCCGCCGAGCCCACTACACACGCCGCCTCAACCTCGAACTCCAACCATGATCCCGAACGGCGGCTGCCGTACTAGCCTGGCGATGATGCGGTCCTCCCGCAGGTAGAGGATCTTGCGACGCCGGCTGGCGGGTCGTTGGGCACTGGTGTGGCCGTGGCGGCATCGGTAGCCGGGGCGCTGGTTGACCCAGTGGGATTCCATTCTCCGGCCGCATGGGCCGCAGCGCAGCAGGCCAGTGAACAGGTAGCTGCGGGTGGCGCCGTCGTGGGTGCTCCGGTGGGCGCGGATCGCCTGGACGGCGATGAAGTCCTGCTCGGTGACCAGCGCGATGTGGGCTTGCTGTTTGGAGATCACCCAGTCCTTGGTGGGATTCCAGCGGATGGTTCCGCGTGCGTCGGGTCCGCCGTGGGTATCGACGTCGGTGCGTTGCCGGTTCCATACTTGCCGGCCGGTGTAGCGGGGGTTGCCGAGGATTGCCGCGACAGTTCGAAGGGTCCACCTCTCGCCGGCGCGGTGGTGGTTACGGCTGGGGTCGACGGTGGACGGGCAGGCGACGGCAGCGTCGTTCAGGGCGCGGGCAATGCCCGCGAGGCTGTGACCAGCCAATCTCTGGGTGAACATCCGCCGTACGTGTGCGGCCGTGGCCGGGTCGGGTTCGAGACGCTGAAGTCGGCGACCCCATCGAGCGTGTGCCGCATTGGGGTGGGGACCGGCGTCGATGAGCCGGTAGCCGTAGGGTGGCCTGCCGCCGAGGTAGCGCCCCTGCTCCCGCGCCTGACTCCGCATCGCGGTGATGACTCGAGACCGGGAACGCTGCACCTCGCGCTTTGACTGGACACCCAGCAACATGATCAGCGCCTGGTGCGTCGGATTGTGACGGTCGACGGGCCCATCCGTTTCGGGTAACCACAGTTGCACTTCGTGCTGTTCGAGCAGCGGCATCAGGTGCGGCAGTTGGTTCCCGGAGAAGGCTCGTTCGTACTCGCCGACCACGATCGCGTCGAACCCGCGAAGAGGATCGCCGAGCCTGGCCAACAGAGCTGCGGATTGCGGGCGGTGCCGCCAGCTTCGGCGGCGGGAGCAGCCGACGTCGAAGTACTCGGTAATGATCGCCCCGTGATTGGCGACGAGTTCGCTGGCGCAGTCCAGCTGCCAGTGCCGGGACGTCACCCGGTCCTGGTGCTCGACCGTCGACATCCGACCATAGAACGCGAACCGCAGACCGCCCTGTCGGTGGTTGCGCGACTGCGCACCTGCCTCCGACTGCTCGTTCAACCACCGGGCCAGGGAATCTTCGAGATCTTCACTCTGGTCCTCTGACACGCGGACATTCATACCGAAGAATTCCCGTGGTATAGGCGGACAGACGGTCCGCCTTCAACGGGCGCTGCCTGCCGACCGGCCGGTTGGCAACGGCATCGACCAGCCGAACGGAGCCGTTCGGCATCAATCGCGCCAGGTGATCATCGCTCCACCGGAGTGGGTGGGCCTCAGCTGCTGGCACGCATCTTTACCAGCATGTCGAGCCTGGTCATCTGGTGGGCGCCGTTGGGCATCGATGTTGTGCGGACAATGGGCCTAACTTCAGCTCTACGTGATGGGTTCTTGGCCCCCGTCCGTGGCGGCAAAGCGCAGTTCTTCGATATTTCGCACGATGATCGCTCGGTAGCCGGTGTCGAGGGTGCCCGCCGAACGCAATGCGCGTAGGGCCTTCTGCAGGCTGATCTCCGCCGCGCCGCAGAGGGTGGCCAGTTCTGCCTGGGTGAGTCGGATGTCGATCACGACACCACTCGGATCACGCCTGCCGTATGCGGTGGCGATCTCCCAGAGGACCCGGGCCAGTCGCACCTTGACGTTGTAGGACGCGAAGTCGACTCTCCGGCGGTTGGCCCAGCGCAGTCGGTCGGCGACGATACCGGCGACTTCCATGGCCGCCTCCGGGTTGCTGCGCAGGAACGCGCGGAACTCGCTACGGTGGATGATGCGGATCATGGACGGCCTGCAGGCCGTGACCGTCGCGGTTCTCGGTGTGCCGTTCAGGGCGGAGATCTCGCCAACGATGTCACCGGGCACGCGGATGGCCAGGAGGGCTTGGCGTCCGTTCGTCATGGCGACGGTGACCTTCGCGAGAGCGTCATCGAGCAGGACGATGTGGGATTCGGTGGCTCCTTCGTGTAGGACGACCTGTGACGCGTCGACCGAGCGCCGGACGCCGATGGACAGCAGTCGACTGCGTGCCGCCGTGTCGAGGCGGCCGAGCAGAGTTCCGGGTAGCCACCGCTGGTCTGACACGTGCAACCTCCTGGTACGGCTCGGCGCTCACGCATGGCTCAGTTCTGGCTACAGGATGCTCTCACTGTGGTCATGACGCTACGGACAGGGCCAGCCTCATGACGATCACCAGGCCAGCTGCTGTCAGGGACATGACGAGCCACGGCAGGCTCTTGCGGACCCGGGTGTGCTTACCCATCGCGATCAGGGCAAGCGTCGAGACGAACTCCCACGCTTCGTTTCGTTGCTGACGCACGTTGGCTGCAGTCGGTCGCCTGCCGGCCCTTGCAAGGTTAGGGAAGCCGAATCTGTTGTCACCGGCGACGCCGTCCAACTGTGGACGCATCGCACGAATGAGGTGCCAAGAGGCAACCGACAGCCCGGTCAGCAGGCCGACTAGTAGCACCGTCCCTGCAACCGACACGGTGGTACCCGCGGACAGTAGCGACGCGGCGGGTTCGGTCACCGCAGTGGCCACCGCACCTTCCGTTGCCAGGAGCGTGGCGGCCTTGGTATCGGCGTGACGGATGGACGTCTGCAGCGACGTGGCGGTGGCCAGGCCCACCTGAATGTCACGCCAGGGGTCGAGGGTCGAGGGTCTGCGCGGTTGGCAAGAAGCTCCCATGCTCCCAGGGGACGGGACCACGACGGTGTGCAGGGCGTCCAAGTATCGGTTCTCGTTCCGCAGCCGTGAACGCGACAACCCGTACTTGTATGGAGTCTTCTCTGCTGGCGGCCGGTAGAGATGGACGTGACTGTTCGAGCTACTGATTGAGGGGTTGAACGGGTGGCCGACTTCGCAGATCCGCACCGGCGGGTTCTTGTCGCCGTAGACATGGAGAGTTACAGCGTCCGAGACAACGTCCTGCAGTACCGGGCACAGCAGGCGTTGCAGAAGATCATGCAGAACGCCTGCGATGAGGCGGGGCTCGACCGTGCCAAGTGGCGTGTCCAGCAGGGCGGTGACGGTCAACTCGCGATCCTTCCTGCCGGGACCAGCGAGAGAGTTGTTGCCACCCGGCTTACACCGCTCATCGACCGGCTGCTGCGGGAGCACAACCGTGGCCTGGCACCCGAGGCGCGGGTCCGGTTGCGTCTTGCCGTGCACGAGGGCCCGGTCCACCTCGACGGCGCCAACGGCTATCCCGGTGACGCCGTCGTGGACGTCTGCCGGCTGGTGGACTCGCCTCAACTCAAGAGCGCGTTGCGGCGCTTCCCCGGTGCGGAAGCGGCGCTCATCGTCTCGGACCGCATCTACCAGGACGTCGTTCGGCACTACCAAGATTTACGGCCGGAGCACTTCCTCCGGGTAATGGCCAGCCTGCCCGACAAGAAGTTCGAAGCACCCGCCTGGATCTACATCCCTGGCGAGAACGCGGCTGGCCGACGACCGACGGACCACGAACGTTTGGGGCAGGCCGAAGATCATCCCGACGATGGCACTGTTAACCGCAGGGACCGTCCTGTGCCAGGCACGACCGGCGGCGGCCAGGTGTTTCACAACATCACCTCACATGGGCCGACGGCCTACGGTAACGGCAACATCGTCTCTACGAACAACCCTCAGGACGTAGTCGATCCGAGGTGGCCCCGTCGATGAACGAGGATCCGCTGTCGTCAAACGGGGCTTTCGCCCCGTCAGCCAGTGCGGAGGCTGAGCTTCAGGACGATCCGGTCCCACAGCTCGCGGCCGTGTCGGAGGCTCTAGCCCAGCCGATAGATGACCGCGACACGTCATACAGCGAACCTGATGAGACGATCGAGCCTGACTCGTTGTGGATGGATCCGCAGGTCGGCGAGGAGTTGTACGGTGACCAGTTCACCGGAAGTTCCTACGCCGACATAAACGCGCACGGGCCAGCGGCGTTCGGGGACAACAACACCGTCTACGTGACCTATGAGGGTCAACCACCGGCCAAACCGATCATCCGGCACCTTCCAGCAGTGCCCGACCTGCTGAAGGTGTACGCGTACAGCGCCGCTGACGAGTCCCTCGCTGCGGTCCTGAACCACCGCTCCACGGCCTGCCTGACGGGATTGTCGAACACCGGCAGATTCAGCACGGCATGTGCCGCCCTGGCTAGACACCACCGTGCCGACCGGGTACGCGAGGTGCTGCTGCCTGCGGACGTCGAGCCTGACGTCATCGTCCGCGACCCGGACTGCATCGCTGAGGATCACGGCTACGTCCTTCGCTTGGCCGGTGACAGACACGTCACCGTCATGCGCTGTCTCGCCGACACCTTCCGCCGACGTTCGGCTTCGCTGCTGCTGATCAGGGATGACGATTTTCGTGGGAAAGTACGGCATAGCGCTGAGGTACGCCACCAGCTACCCCTGCCCCGTGAGGTCTTCCGTCACCACCTGCGACACCTGTTGTACGAGCGCTGGCACCTGACAAGCGCGCAAGGCGAGCAGCAGATCGACTGGTACCTACAGATCACGGAGCTCGGCGAGGCTCTGGACGCCACTAATGGACCACGGGAGGCCGTCGCGATCGCCAGTGCCATCGCGAAGCGTCATCCCGTTGACGAGTCCGCGATAAAGGAAATTCTGGCTCTGTCTCAGCCGAGGCGCCGCGAACATGCAGCCGACATCCTGCGGTCTAGGCGCGCAGAGGCAGACCGACGACACCGGCGCGCCGACCAGCACGAGCGGGCTTTCCGGATGTCGTACGCCGTCTTCCACCGCCTGCCGCTGCACTGCGTCTTCGAGGCGGCAGATCTGCTGCTGGAGCAGATCGACGGCGAAGCCAACCGACCGGAGTGGGGTCGGATGGCACTGCAGCACCCGGTGTTCGAACTCCTCGGGCCTTTGCGGGAGGACTGGCAGGAAGGGCAAGAAAGGGCCCAGGCACGCGGAGGTGCCTCCCGCTTGGCGTGGCTACGGGACCCCAAGATGCGCGGTGCCATCATCGACGTCGCCTGGCACGACTTCGACAGCACTCGACCCGCTCTACTCAAGTGGCTCAAGACCATGGCGGCATCCGACGACGATTTGGTACGCCGGGCAACCGCCCAGGTAGCCGGTCTCCTCGCTCACCACGACTTCGATCGAGTGTGCCGCGACCTGATCGACGGGTGGGCGGCGTCGCCTCGCCCCCGGTTACGTCAAGCCGCCGCCTGGGCGATCGTCACTGCGGACTTCGGCGGCCACGTCAGCCAGCGGGTACGAAAAAAAGTACGCGAGTGGGCCAACGGTCGACTCAACCACCACCGCGACGCCGCCGCGCTCGTCTACGCGAGCGGCCTGCAACAGCCCGACCTCAGCTGGAGCCTGGCAGATCTGCGCCGCATCGCCGAAGATCGGATGCAGCAGAACATGGGCTCGGTAGCGGAGGCCGTCAGCCAGCTCTACGCCACCGACCGGACGCACCAGATCATCTCTGAGCTTGCCGACTGGGCACAGGCCCCGCCGCTGCAGAGGCACGCCGCCAACGCCCTGCTCGCTCTGGCCGGCAAGAGCACCTATGAAAGTAGAGGCGCACCTGATCTGCTGGAGCGGCTGGCCGCGCGCGATGTCGATGGCATAGCGCTCGCTCGGATCTGGCGTGTGGCACTGCTGATCCGCCAAACCTCACCAGCTGGCTGGACGGTCCTCGGCGATTGGATGGTCCATGCGGACCTCGACGACAACCTCCGCAAGCCCGCAACCGAGATGGTCAGCGAGCTGGCGGGCGACGCCACCGTCCGTCGCCGAATGCGCTTCTACCTGGCCCGACACCTCAAGTTCCGCAACGAGGGCCTACCTGGCTGGATCGAACCCGCGATGAGGGACCGGTGACATGACAGACACTCCCATTGCGAACACCCCACGCGTCGGCCTGTGGCGCCGACTCGGAAGGTGGCTGTTGGCGTTCTGGCGGTGGCTCTCCCCCCCGCTGGTGCCACCGGAACCGGCGTTCGTTCCTATCACGCCACCGCCGCCACCGCCTGGTCGGCTGACCGAACGACGTCGCCTTTCACAACCGATCGTGGTACCAGCCCGGGGCTACGTCTTCAGCTTCAACGTCCACGCGACCTTCATCTGGTCGTCCGACGGCCTGCCCAGGGAGATGCTGGGTAGCTTGGCGCAGTACTTCATGCCCTACGCCATCCGGGCGATCACCCAGTTCGTCGCAGCCCGCGCCCGCAACCATCCCGCGCACCGGGCACGTGAGCTGGAGGCCGAGATCCAGCGGGCGCTGGCTGACGGGGAACCCTGGCGGTACGAACGCGGCGGCATGGAGGTCACCTGCCGACCCCACGTCTGGGTGGAGCTCGACGAACACGTCAAGCAGACCGTCCGCCCGTACTGGGAAGAGCTGATCAAAATTGACTGCGAACACGACGTGGATGTCAAACGGGCGCAGTACGCTGAGCGGCTCAGCCGACAATGGCTGGCCGTCCTGGAGAAGCTCGTGGGTAGCCCCATCGCTGACGGGGCCGCCCAGATGACCAGCGAAAAACTCGCCAAGGTGGTCGAGAAACTCGTGGCTGAGCAGAAGGCGGAGACGCAACGTGTACATGACCTCCTGAATGAGACGATTCGTAACGGAGAACCTTTCGAGCAGGCCGAAGCGTTCGATGTCTTGATCGAGACACATAGGAACAATGTTCGATAGAAAGGATTCCGGCCGCTGTTCCAGGCCACGCTCTGAAGAACGGCACGACGCTGTGCCATCGCACGATCGGTGGATGTCCCGCGAGCCCGTGCGATGGCACCTACCGGTATGGCCCTCGAACCGAACCTGACCTCAATCTCTGTATCGCAGATCTTGTAGGTTGAGTCGGGTTCGAGGGTCAGGCCTGTGTGGATCAGTATGCCGTCGAACAGGTCGGGCGGTGGTGGCTTCGCTTGAAGCGGTTGCGGATGATCGCCAGCAGGTGGTCGGCGCCTCGGACGGCGAGGTTGCCGATGCTGCGTTTGAGGTGCGACCACACGGCTTCGGCGGGGTTGAGGTCCGGAGGTGTAGGCAGGCAGCCGGATTACGGTCAGCCAGCCCCGGACTGCGACCAACGCGCGTATACGCGGTGCTGATGTAGGTGTTGAGGTCGTCCGACACGAGCACGATCGGACCGCCGAGTTGCTGGTCGGTAGCGGCGAGTAGGGCGATGTAGCCGGTCTAGGCGAAGCTGCGTCGCTGGCCGTTGCGGCCTCGGTGGGTGATGGTGCGGTTGATCAGCCGGGGCGCCGGCGGATCGGTAGCAGGCCAGGCCGACCTGCTACCGTCGGTAGTCGATCATCACGTCATCGTCCATGCACGCCAACCGTGGGCCTACGGTATCGATCGCCCTCGGACACGTTAACCCCCACCAAAGCCGTTCATGTTTCGAGCGGTTCGGGTGGGGGTCGCTGCTTCTGGCGTGGAATTCGTGCCGGCGACGGCTGCCGGTCGAGGGTGATGGTGTCGGCGTCGCAGATGATGGTGATCTGGTTCGCCCGCAGGTACGCGGCGGTAGCTCGCGCGTCGTCGCGCGCTTCGGTCGTGCGGCCGTCGAGTTGCCGTGCGATGTGGGCGAGAAGCAGGTCTTCGCCTAGGTACAGCGGCTTGGGCCGGCCGGGTAGGGGCGGGCTGGCGCCGGTGTGGCCATGCCGGCACCGGTATCCGGGCCGTCCGTGTACCCAGTGCGCGTCGGCTCGTCGGCCGCAGGTTCGGCAGACGACCAGTCCGGTGAGCAGATACCGGCGCGGCTGGCCGTCCTCGGGCGTGGCGACCGCGTTCACCGTTTGGGCTTGGACGAAGTCCGTCTCGCTCACCAGCGGCGGGTGCACCAACCGGGCCGACAGCACCCACTGGTCTCGTCGATTCCAGCGCCGTACCGATCCTCGACTGGCGCGCCGGTCCCCCGGCTCGGTTTCCTGATGGTCGGTGTACTGCCGGTTCCACACCTGCCGCCCCGTGTAGCGAGGGTTGGCGAGGATCTCCGCGACCGTCCGCACCGTCCACCCTTCTGCTGTCCGATGCCAGTTGCGGGCGCGGTCGTACTGCGATGGTGACGGAACACCCAGGTGGTTCAGGGTACGGGCGATGCCGGCGGCGCTGGTTCCGGCAATCCGCTGCGCGAAGATCCAATGCACGTGCGGTGCGGTGACCGGGTCGGGGGCGAGTCGGTGCAGTCGACGTCCCCACCGGGCGTGGGCGGTATTCGGGTGGGGTCCGGCGTCAACTAGGCGGTAGCCGTAGGGCGGTCGCCCGCCCAGGTGCCGGCCCTGATCGCGGGCTTGCGCGCGCATGGCCATCGTGGTGCGGAACCGGGCACGGAGGACTTCCCGTTTGGACTGGTGCCCGAGCAGCATGGCCAGGGCCTGGTGGGTGGGGTTGTTCAGGTCGACGGGCCCACAGGTCTCGGGAAGCCACAGTTGGACCCCGTGAGCGGCCAGCACGGCGGCGACGCCGGCGAGTTGATCGCCGTGGAAGGCGCGCTCGTACTCGCCAACGATCACCGCGTCGAACACCCGGCACGGCTCGGTGACGGCGGCCAGCAGTGCGGCGGCTTGCGGGCGGACCTGCCACGGCAGACGACGCGAGCAGCCGATGCGAAGTACTCGCTGACGATCTCACCCTGCTCGGCGACGGTCCGGTCTGCCAAGTCGAGTTGCCAGGCCCGTGACGAGATGGCGTCCTGGTACTCGGCAGTGGAGATCCGTCCGTAGAACGCGAACCGCAGGAGACCGACAGAAGGTGATGGCCGGTGCCCTCGGACTCTGGGCTGGGCTTGCGTGTTGTGCAGCCACCCGGCCAGGAAATCAGGCTGATTGACACTCGCCGTACCGCCCATGGAGATCACCTCAATGCGATACCTCACCCTGTCAAACGAACCAGGCGCGTATCGATGACGTGGCCGGACAACCAAACCGGAGAACACATCAACCGCTCCACGAAGGGGTACCTCAGCAACATCGATGTTGACCACGCAGCCTTGGGGCCGGGACATCTCGACTGCCAGCAGAGCGAGAACGAGGAGTTGTCAACAGGTCACGTAACGTCGACCATAGATGGAGGCGCCTGACTCGGAACAAAACCGGCAGGAACGGACTCATGGTCACGTACATGCCCATCCTCAAAGGCCGGGAAGGCGAGTTCAGGGCGATCGCGCATCTGCCCGCTGCTTTGGTCCGGCACGTATTGCCGATCCTTGAGGTGGTCCCGACCGCCAACGGCCCCACCAAGGATGCCTACCGATTCGGCAAGCAGGTATGCGAGTCGGCGCCTGCCGAACTGACGATCGCGGTTGATGTTCGGCATCTCCCCGATCCCACCGACGGCGTGCGTCGGCCACTGCGCGACATCGCCGACGACCTCTCGGCCTGGGGAATCCCGATGCTGCCAGTCCTCCACCTGTACGACACCGCAGCACGGCTGGCCGACGTTCGACACGCGGCCGACCTCCATGGTGGCCACACGATTCTCCGACTGGGCAGCGACATCCGCGACCCGGACGACGAGGAAGCCGAGGAGGCGTTGGATCGGCTTCGTAATCAGATCGGCCTGACCATCGAGCATTGCCACCTGGTCCTTGACGTGTTCGAGGTGCGATCCGAACGCGACCTGACCAGAGTCGAACCGGTCGTCCGCAAATGCGTGTCCTGGGCTCAGCGCTATCCTTGGCGTTCGGTCACGGTTGCCGCCGGCGCCATGCCGGAAAGCGTCTCGCACCTCCCGGTCCACACGCCCACACCCCTACGGCGCTGGGATCTGCAACTGTGGCAGCGCGTGCAGGACCTCGGCATCCAGTACGCGGACTACGGCATCGCCCATCCGGGAACGACCGGAGCGGCCTGGCGACCCATGCCCAGTCTGCGCTACACCGACGACGAGCTGTGGTGGATCTACCGTTGGCCACAGAACGAGGCCGACAAACCCGCAATGTACGACCTGTGCAAGGCACTGGTGGCCTCCGACCACTGGCCTCCACAAGGACGAGACTTTTCCTGGGGAGACCACCAAATCGCCGCGCGGGCGGACGGCCTCGGCGGGCCCGGCAACGCCGCGAACTGGCGCGCCTGGACCACCTCGCACCACCTCGCACAGGTCATCGATCAAATAGGCAGATCCGGATATACCAACCTCCGCTCCCACCCCTGACCTCGCAGTACAGCGCCCCTCCCGCTTTGCTCTGCAGCCGGAGGCACGGTAGCGACGACGATCACCTCGGCCCGGGGCGAACCGGTCGGCGTTGAGGTCGGTCACGCCCTCGCTGCTCCCAATACGCCTCGCATGGGGAACGCGGAATCGTTTGGACGACCTGCGGTGACGAACCGGATCGCCGGGCGCGGCCAACAGGGCGGCGGACTGCGGAGGACGCCGCCCCGCGGCGACGGGGTTGGCCTCTGCGCTTTCCTGGGAGCGGCTCTCGGGCAGTCGGTCGCTCCGGCTGACGTCATGGCCTACGATGCCGCTACCGTCGGGCGACGCTGACACGCCTGCGCATCCACCGACACGACCGACTCAGCGGCATCCTCCACGAATACGAGAACCGCCTGACCAGCACAGACGGGATTCTCGGCACCCGCAGTGCTGGAAGCTGTTCACGTAGGGTTGAGGCCCGGCCGATGACGGCCGGGCCTCAACTCGTGGTCGTGCTATCTGTAGTTGTACATGCCGGCGAAGGGGTCGGGCTCGCCGGTCCACGGGTCCACCCCGGACCGCAGCCGGCGCATGTACTCCGTCCGGGTCAGGAAGGTGGCGCTCCTACGGCCGAAGAGGCCGACGTCACCCAGAGGGCAGGTGGGGAACTCTCCTTCGATGTGGCGGACGAGGAACTCGACCATGCCGCAGTCGTAGCGGCGCCAGATGCTATCGCCGCGGTTGTAGAGCAGCACCGGCCATTGCTCGGGGTCCGGATCGGAGGCGTCCCAGCACAGGTTGTCGCCACTGCCGTCCAGGGCCCACAGGATCAGCCGTGGGGTCGTGCCCTCAAGGTCGCGCTCCTTACGCGACTCCTGCCACAGGACCCTGGCGAAGGCCGTACCAGCACGCATGTCGTTGTCGTCCCCGTCGGGCGGTTCGGCCCAGGGCTCCGGTGCGCCGATCACCAGGTAGTCCTCGATCGTTCCCACTCCGTAGACCGCGATGAAGCGCTGGTACGCGGCCGGGAAGGATCTCCCCCAGGACTCGCTGATCTCGTCCCAGTCGACCACCGTGTCGCTTTCCGTCACGGGCGGCATGAGGCGCAACAGCGCCTCCAACTCCGCGGGTTCAGGCATCACGTCTCCTCAGCTCGGCAATCAACTCGTGCCCCCAGTTGGTACCGCGGCGCCGGTGTTGGGATCGTTGAACGCTCCGAGGTTAGTCCCGTTGTACGTGTTCGGTACGATGTCGTCGATCGCGATGCCGAGCGTGCCGTCGGGATTCGTGCCGTAGGCGGTGATGTGGAAGCCGACCGGCACCGTGCGGTTGCCGTCGTAGAGCGGCGTCACGGCGTAGTGGACCGTCTGTTTGCCGGTCTCGACCGCCCTTCGGACCTGGTCCTCGTACATGCGCATGCTCGTGCCCTGGCTGGTGCCCTTCCAGTTGGCCTGCGCGGAACAGGTGGCCAGGTTCTTCAGATCAGTGCCCGACCCGCCGAGTTGCTTGCCGAGTAAGTGGCAGTTGTTGACGTCGCCTCGCACGTCGCGACTCCCGAGGAAGGCGGCGGTCCGGCCGGCCCAATTGTATCCCGGCGGCCTGATGGTCTGCGTCGTCGGCGTGCCACCCTTGATGCTCTCCCCGGTCAGGCAGGCCTCCACACCGGTGGCACGGTTGCCGTTGCCCGCGTCCGTCTCGCCGTGCTCGACCCAGCCCTGGCCGTTGCGGGTGCAGTCCCCCTTCTCGTCGGTATCGGTATCGGTGCCCGGGCCCGGCGGACGGGGCGTCGGCTTGGGCTCCGGCTCGGGCTCATCCTCGTCTCTGGTCCAGTCCCGGGACTGGATCTCCTCGGCCACGTTCTTGACGGCTTCCCGGATGACGACGTAGGCCACTACGGCCACCACCACAACCGCAAGGGCCGGGAGCACGGCCGCGATAGCGAAGTGTCCGTCGACCTCCACGTTGCTGATCGGGTTGCCGCCCGTGAAGGCGTACCGGTTGCCGGTGAACGGGTCGCTACCCAGCCCCATGTCGGCCAGCGCGCCGTTGTACATGTCCCGCGTGGTGAAGCGGTTGAGCCCCGGGGAGTAGTCCCGGAAGCCCATGTCGTAGGTCTCCGAGTTCGGGTCCCACCGCTTGCCGTTGAACCGGAACGAGTTGTACTGCTCCTTGGTGAGGTCGGCCGGGTCGGGCTTGTCGATGCCGGTGAACTCGGACTTGTCCTCGTTGCCGTACGCGGTGTACCCGTACGTCGCCCGAGTGTCCCCGTCCTCGTCGGTCAGCGTTTCGACGTCGGTGTGGCTGTTGTAGCCGTAGTAGCCGTCCTCGGTCGTCCCGTCGTCGTTGACCTTGACCTGCGACAGGCGCTGCCCCCACGGGCTGTACCGGTACGACTTGCTGAGCTGCCCGTTCACCTCCTCGAGCAGGACCTCGTCGGACAAGCCCAGGTACGTGTAGTCGGTGGTCTTCCCGCCAGCCGTGGTGGACAGGGTCCGGTCCAGCGGGTCGAAGGTGTACTTCGTGGACTTCATCGACCCGTCGGCATCGCGCTGCTGGGACTCGGTGACCCGGTCGAAGCCGTCGTAGACGCTGCGGGAGACGACCTGGCCGCCGCGGGTGACCGACTCCTGCCGGCCGAATGGGTCGAAGGTGAATCCGGAGACCGCCCCATCCGTGGTCGAGGTCTGTAGCCGGTTGCGGTCGTAGCGGAACGTCGTGGACAGCCCGCCGACGTTCTGGCTGATCACGTTGGCGTTGTCGTCGTGGACGTACGTCTCGGTGGTGGCGCCGTTGCCGGTCTTGACCGACTGGGCGATCCGGTCCGCCGGGTCGTAGCTGTACTCCGTGGTGGAGGAGAGGGTCGCCGAGTGGTCGTCGGCGTTCATCTTCGCCGCGACGTCCTTCGCCTTGTTGCCGTTGGCGTCGTACTCGTACGTGTGCGAGGCCACCACCGAGCCGTCGGCCTTCTTCTCCGTGGAGCTGCGCACCGACTGGTCGGCGTAGTACGTGTTGGTGACGACGTTGCCGTTGCCCTTGGTTTCGGTCGCCAGTTGTCCGCGGTCGGTGTAGGTGTACGACGAGACCTGCGGCGACGGGTCGTCGGCCGAGTCGCCGACGGACACCGACGCGACCTTCTCCCGCAGGTCGTAGGTGTACTTGGAGAACTGCTTCGGGTGGCTGACCGTCAACGGGTTGTTGACCTCGTCGTACGTGTAGCTTGTCATCCGGTTCGCCTCGCCCTCGACCGCCTCGGTCACCGACTTCACCTGGTTGAGCTCGGTGTAGGCGAGGGTGTACGCGTCGATCTTCGCCCCGGACGAGTTGTCGTCGATCGACGTCAGGTTGCCGTTGAGGTCGTAGACGTACCGGAAATCATGTTTTTCCTCGTCGGTCTCCCCGGACGTGTCGCGCACGAGCTTGACCCCGTCGGCGACCACGACGCCGGCGGCGTTCTGCGTCAGGGTCAGCTTGGCACCGTTGCCCTGGGCGAAGTCGAAGCTGCCCAGGCTGACCCAGGTCCCCGCCCCGCTGGTCTGGTCCACGGTCTTGTCCGTGACGCCGCCGCTGTGCGTGAGCGAGAACTTCGCGGTGGTCGCGGCTCCGGCCACGGCCGGGAACTTGACGTACGCGGTGTACTTGCCGTCCTTCGGGATATTCAGCGTCCAGGTGAACGTGTCCGTGCCGGCACCCGCCGCATGCACCCGGTGATCGATGCCCTGCTGCCCGGCAGCCTCCGCGGTGTCCCACGTCCCGGTCGTAGTGACGTGCTGGACGTCGGAGTTGTCGACCAGCGGCACCGCGCTGCCCACCGGCACACCGTCGTCGCTCTTCGTCTTCCGGGCGCCGTTCGGGTAGTAGGACCAGCCCATGGTGCGGCTGGTTTCCCCGTCCGCCGAGGTCAGCGTGCGGGACGTCTGGAGGCCGAGTTCGTCGTAGTCGTAGCTGGTGACGATGTCCCACGGGTCGGTGGAGGACCTGGCCCACCCGTTGTCGAAGTAGGTGTAGGTGGTGTCGTTGCGGGTCTTCTGCCCCTCGGACGGCGGCAGCGAGGTCCTGCTGACCCGGCCGACCTCGTCGTAGAAGGTCTGCGTGTAGACCTCGGCGTTGTTGTATCGCCCGTCGGCCGGGTCGTACGGCTGGAACTGCTTGACCGGCCGGTTCAGCGCGTCGTACTCGGTGCGGGTGGCGAAGTCGTCGCGGTTCTCCGTCTGCGTGCCCCGCGGGCTGATTACTCGGACGGTGTTGCCGACCTCGTCGTACTCGTAGCGGGTGGTCCGGTGGACGATGTCGTCGCCGGTGCCGGAGTACGGGACCTTGACCTCGACCAGCTTGCCCCGCTCGTCGTACACGTTGAGGGTCTCGTTGCCCTCGGCGTCACGGGTGGCGAGGGTGAGCGAGTCCTTGTCGTACCTGATCGAGCTGGTCTTGCCGAGCGCGTCGGTGATCGAGACGATCCGGTGCCGGAGGTCGTAGGCGTTTTTCACCGAGTAGTCGTCCGGATCGGCGGTCGCGTTCTTCTTCGGGTCGATGACCGTGACCAGGTTGCCGACGTCGTCGAACCGGTAGGAGATCTTGTCGCCGAGGGCGTTGACCACGTCGGTCAACTGGTAGATCTCGTTGTAGGTGTTGGTGGTGGTGTAGTCGGTCGGGTCATCGGTGGCGTTGCCGTTCGGCTCCGTGATGGTCAGGACGTGACCGGTCTTGTCGTACGTGTAGGTGGTCATCCGCTCCGGCGCGGAGCCGGAGTCGGAGTTCTTCGGTGCGGTCGCGGAGACGATCTGGTCGGCGTCGTCGTAGACCGCGGTGGAGACGGCGCCGTTGGGTGCGGTCGCCTCGGTGACGTTGTCATTGGCGTCGTACTTCGGTGCCGGCGTGGTGATGAACCGGCCATGCTCCTCGTCGACCGGGACCCGGTTGACCAGAGGACGACCGTAGGTGTCGTAGGTCTGGGTCGTGTGATGGTCGAGAGCGTCGGTGACGGTGAGCACGTTGCCGCGCTCGTCGTACTCGTAGCCGGTCGCGTTGTTGAACGGCTGCGGTTCGGTGATGGTCTTCGGGTAGCCACTGGGGTGGAAGCCGGAATCGGCCGCGGCCGAGTCGCCATATCTGGTGGTGTTGCCGTTGGCGTCGGTGGCGGTGAGCTGCTGACCCCAGGTGTCGTAGGTGTATCGGGTGGTGTAGTCGTCCGGGTCCGTTGTGGTCGGTCCCATCGGGTCCGTCACCGTCTCCAGATCGCCCTCGGCGGTGTAGGTGAATGTCCACCTCCGACCCTCGGGGGACTGTTTGGCGACCAGGTCAGCGGTGTACCCGTCCAGGCCGGTCTGGTAGGCCATGGTGGTGCCCGGCCAGCCGTTCTTGACCGCTTCGGCGTCCTTGATCTCCAGCGGGTAGCCGGTCTTCTGGTCGTACCGCCAGGTGGAGACGGCGCGGTTGTTTTCCTCAAGCCGTTCCACGTTGTGGTCGTCGTCCCAGTCCAGCTTGATGACCTGGTTCTTCGCGTTCGTGGTCTGGACCGGCCGCCCGAAGGCATCCATCAGGTACGTCGTCGTGTGGTTCTCGGCGTCGGTCACCACCGTCTGGATGGTGTCTTCCTGCGGCCCGTCCGGATCGGTGTACGCGAACTGGGTCGGATGGTCGAGCCGGTCGGTGTAGGTCTTCGTCCACCAGTGGAACTTCGGGTCGTCCTGCGGCGGCGAGTAGTACGCCAGCTCGGTGGCGTGGCCCCGGGGATCGGTGACGCTGACCAGCTTGACGTTCTTGTTCCCCTGGGTCATGTCGTAGGCGAACTTGAACACCTTCGGGGCGCCGTTGGTCGAGCCGGCGCCGTCGACCAGCTCACCGAGCAGGCCCTTGTCGGTGTACGTGAACGTCAGCTTGCGCCCCGAGATGTCGGTGATCTGTGAGACGTGGTCGATGATGTGCGGGTTGGTCAGGTTCGACGCCGACCGCTTCGTCCACGTGGTGTCGTCGATGTAGGAGTAGTCGGCACCCTTGGCGTAGTAGTCGATGGTCAGGGTGCGCCGGCCGGTCGGGTCGGTCAGGTACCTCAGGAACTTGGTTGGCTTGTTGTTTGACTTCCGCTCCTCGTAGGTGAGGAGCAGCTCGTTGAGGTTGTTGTCCACCACCGCCGACATGTAGCCGTCACAGTCGTAGAAGAACTTCGTCCGGTCCGGCCTGGTCAACTGCCAGGCCCGCGACTCCTCCGTCTTGTTGCCGCAGGTCACCAGCCGTTGCAGGTACAGGTGCACGCCGTTGGGGCTGACCCACTGGCCGGCGGTCGGGTCCCAGGTGAACCAGTGACTCGTGCCGTCGCCGTCGGTCAGGGTGACCTTGGTCGGGTTCGGGTTCGGGTGGAAGTCCAGCGGGGTGCCGAGCCGCATCAGCGAGGACGCCTGGAGGGACCAGCCGTACCCGGCGACCGTGTCGGTGGTGTCCAGGGAGTTGTACGCGAGCCGTACGAAGGTCGCCAGGCCGCGGGACGGGTTGCTGAACGCGTCGTACGACCACACGGTGTTGCCGGCGTACAGGTTGTTCATCAGGGTGCCGCCGGCGCCGGTGTTCTTCCCGGCATACGAGTAGAACTTCTCCAGCCCGAGCTGGTTCGAGGTCGGCTCCGCGACCGACACGATCTGGTCCAGCGCGGCGATCGGCACCGTGTCCGAGAGCCACTCGTCGGTGTTCTTCTTGTGCAGCTCCCACTTCAGGACGTAGTCGGTGCGCTTGTTCCCCTCGGTGCTCGGCGGGGGCGTCTTCACCTGGGCCGACACCGAGACCGCGTCCCCGGCACCGATGTCCTTGCCGAGCGGGGTCACCGCCCGGTGGGTCGGGTCGTCCAGCGGAATACCGTCGGCCCGGGCCCACCGGTAGGACAGCTCCCACTGCGCCGCCGACCACGTGGTGGTGGTCGGGTTCGACACCGTCACCGGCACCGTGTAGGTGCTGGCCGGCGCCAGTTCCCGGGGCGTGTCCGGGGCGTGGTAGGTCTGCGCCGTGGTCGGCGTGGTGTAGGTGACCACCAGTTTCGGCCGCAACTGTGGTTCCGCCGCCTCGCTGGACAGGAACAGCGTCCGCTCCGCCGGGCTGATTTCGTTCGCCAGCTTCACCAGGAAGCCGTGGTTGGCGGCCCCGCCGGAGACCCAGCGCTGCACGAGGTCCTTGACGTACCAGATCCGCCACGCCGGGTCGTCGGTGTTCCCGGTGACCGTGTCCGGCACCGCTGGGTCGTAGTTTCCGCCCTTGGTCCACGGGACGCCGGTGGCGGCGTTGTCCCAGGAGGCCGATGCTTCGTCGAACGTCTGGTTGAGCGCGTGTACCTCGTACGTCGCGTTCGCCGGGGTCGGCGTGGTCACCGACCACAGGTCGAACTCGGCCTCCAACACCTGGGCGTTGGCCGGGATCGACGACACGCCCGGGAACCGGACCACGCTACGGGCCGTACCGTAGGTGCCGGAGTTGTTCCCCACCATCAGCCACGGGTTGCCGGCCAGTACGTCGTGCCCGGTCGACGGCTGGGCCGAGGCCAGCGTGGTGTCTGGGGCGTCGCCCTGGAGCACCTGGACGGTCCGGCCGGCCCGGGGCAGCCGGACGATCTGGGTCGGTGCCGGGATCAGCGTGCCGTCCCGGGTTTTCACCGCGACCATGTAGTAGTAGACCTGCCCGAACGGGTCCTCCGAGTCCACCGGGGTCGGGGTCGCGGTGGTGTCGGTGAAGGTCGTCGTCCCGTCCGGCACCGGCGCCACCAGGGTCGCCGCCGACGGGGTGAAGGTCTGGAACACCGAGCGGTGCACCTGGTACTCGGCGAGGTCGCTGCCGGGGTAGTCCGACCAGGCCAGTTCCGCGCCGGTCGAGTGGATCGTCGTCGGCGCCGCCAGGGTCACCCCGGGCCGGCCGTAGTTGACGATCAGCTTGGGGCTGTTCTCGTTCTCGCCGTTGTAGGCGTACTCCGCCGCCTCGTAGCGCGGGCCGCCCCGGCCGAGGGTCGCCTCGTCCGCCGCCTTCAGCATGAACCCGTGGTTCGCGGTACCGGTCAGCCAGGACTGCACCACGTTGGTGACCGGGAACCGGTGCCAGACGCTCGACTCCTCGGCTTCCTTCACCGCACCGGCCTTGGTGAACCGCACCGCGTCGGCGATCACCGCCACCGAACTGGACACCCCGGCGTCGCCCAGCACCACCCGACCGGTCGTCCCCGCGGTGAACCCGAACGTCCCCAGCGTGGCCCAGTCAGCAACCCCCGGCACCTGCTGGTTCACGCTCTTCGGGGTGGTGCCGCCGCTGTGCACGACCCGGTACGGCGCCGCCGTCGACCGGTCCGACGCGGTCACGTAGTGCGCGTCCACCGTGTACGCCCCCGCCTCCGGCAGGGTCGGAATCCAGGTGAACGTCTCACCGGAGACGCTGTTCTTGTTGTACTTGTAGGTGCCGTTGATCCCGTACTTGATGAAGTCCGGGTTCGCCGACGCCGGCCAGTCCCCGCTGATCGCGGTCTTCGTGGTGTCGGTGTCGTCGACCGTGACCACCGTCGCCGCCCCGACACCCGTACTCGCGTTGACCGAGTTCCAGGTCACCGTCGACTCGGTCCACGGCGCCGTGACCTGCCGCGCCTCCATCGGCACGTCGTACGCGTTGGTGGTGTGCTCCTGGTCGAAGTACATCTCCAGGGACGCCGAGTCGATCGTCGTGTTCCGGGGGACACCGGTCAGGTCGAACCTGACCAGGCTGCGGACCTGCGACGACGTCGTGGTGCCCACCGACAGCCGCCAGTTCCCGTCGTAGTTGCCGGCCGGGTCGTCGGAGACGATCATCGCGTCCGCCGACTCCGACGGCGTCGGCTGAATCTTGATCGTCGGGTCCACCGTCACCGGAAAGACCCGAGCCGGATCGGCCAACCACTCCCGGTCGGCGGAGACGGTCAGGGTCGGCACCGGCCCCGAGGTGTCCAGCCGCTGGGTGACCTTGTCGCTCCAGGTCTTCCCGTACGGCGACTCCGCGTCGTCGCGCGCGTCGAACATGAACGGTGCCGGCATCACCAGCAGCACCTGGACGCTGTCCGGGTCCCGGAACTCGAGCGCCTGGTCGTCGCGTTGCGACACGGCCAACCGACCGGGGTCGAGCTGGAAGGTCACCGAGGCGGTGGCCGAGGCGCGGCGCAGGATGATCGATTCCTTCAGCGTCTCCCCGGTCACCTGGTAGGTCACGTCGACCCCATCGGCCAGGTCCCGGTAGGTGACGGTGTCACCGTCCACCGTGGGGGTCACCCGGCGAGCGGGGCCGGCCAGCCCGAGCCGGATCCGCTCGCCACCCAGATCGAATCGCACCAGGTCGTCGCTGCGCACGCCGAACCGGCTGCCGAAGGTGTTGCTGGTGTTCGCGAACCCGCCGTCGCCGCCAGGGCGGAGCGTCGTGTCGATCGGCTGGAACCGTCCCGTCGGGTCGCGGTAGAACCGGGCTCCGGTCGAAACCTCGGCCTGAGTCCGGCCGTCGGACATCTCGAAGAATCGGGTGGTGGCCGATCGCCGGCCGGTCAGCTCGCGTACCCGCTTCGCCGGCTTCACCTCCCGGCCAGCCGGCGCCGCCTGATCCACCGCCAGCCCCGGACTCACCGGCTCCGGGCGCTCCCGGCGCGGCCCGGCGCCGACCAGACTCCGCGCCGCATCACCCAGCCGCGAAAGCCAGCCGTCGTCGCCGCCGGTACCGGCGGCCCCGGTCCGCGCCGACTGCCCCGACGGCACGGACTCCACCCCACCGAGCGTGACCACTAGGGCCAGCACCAGAACGGTGGCCAGCACCCCGCGCAGCTTTCCCATCAGCCCTCACCCTCCGCACCGACGCAGGCACGTCAGGCCGACGGTAGAAGCCGGAGATACCTTCGCCGCTATCGCCGACATACTCGCGGGAATGTATCGATCCGATCGCGCCCGCCAACGATCCTCGTTCCCGGCCTCGACCAGCCACGACACGGCCAGGCAAGGCGGCCCGGAGACCCGGCCGTTCCGGCCGCGCGAAGGCTCAGCCGGCCTGCAGGGTGCGGACGGCGGCGGACCGGATCGAGGGGTCCCGACCGGACCGGGGACGGGGCACCACCGCAGGTTGCGTCGCCGGCCCGGATCGCGCCGTCAGCTCCACGGCGTACTCCGCGACGAACGGCAGCAGATGGTACCCGCTCCGCGCCTCGGCACGGGCCAACTGCGCGTCGACCAGGCTCTCCAGGGCCCGCCAGGCCCGCGCCGCCGGTACGTCGAGCCGGGCCGCGACCTGCGCCGGCAGCACCGGGGAGGGCAGCTCTCCGAGCAGCCGGAACACCTGTCCGGCCAGCTCGTCGGTCGCCCGCACCGCGTGGTAGCCGGCGGCGACACTGTCCCGGACCGACAGATCCCCGTACGTCAGCACGTCGAGCCGTTGCCGTTCGTCGGCGAGCTGCTCGGTCAGCAGTGCGACCGGCCACTCGGGTCGGCCGACGAGCCGCGCCCCCGCCGCCCGCATCGCCAGTGGCAGCCCGGCACAGAGCCGGACCAGTTCGGCGGTGGCCTCCGGCTCGGCGGCCAGCCGTGCCGCGCCGACGAGGCCGGCGAGCAGCGCGTACGCGTCCGCCGGAGCCAATGGCCGCACCGACACGTGTCGTACGCCGTCCAGGGTGTGCAGCCGACCCCGGCAGGTGACGATCACCGCGCAGCCCGGTTCGGCCGGCACCAGCGGACGCACCTGGGCGGCATGCTCGGCGTCGTCGACGACCAGCAGCACCCGACGCCGGGTCAGCACGGACCGGTACCGGCCGGTCAGCTCGTCGAGCCCGTCGGACGAACTCGCGGTTGGCACGTCGAGCGCCCGGAGCGCCCTCGCCACCACCTCGGCCGGCGCAATGGCCGCGGCAGCGGCCTGGTGTCGACGCAGGGCGATGAAGACCTGGCCGTCGGGAAACTCGGCAGCCGTAAGGTACGCCACCCGGACCACCAACGCGGACCTTCCGCTGCCGCCAGGACCGGACACCGCCACGGTGGTGGGCACCTGTCCCGCCCCCCGTACGGCCGCGAGCAGTTCGGCGACCTCGGCGTCCCGGCCGACCAGTTCCACCCCGTCCGGAGGCAGCTCCCGCGGCGCCTCGACTGCCAGGCGAAGCTCCGGCCCACCGGACGTGGTCACGATCCGGTCCCGGGTCGGGTTCAGGCTCGGTGCCCGGTCGAGCACCGCCCGGTGCAGCGCCGACAGCTCCGGACCGGGCGCCACCCCGAGCTGCTCGTCCAGGACCCGCCGAACCTCCTGGTACGCGCCCAGTGCCGCCGCTGCGTCCCCGCCCCGATAGAGGGCGAGCATCAACTGGCCCCAGGCGCGTTCCCGCAGCGGATCGTGGTGCAGGTGTTGCCGTAGCACCGGAACGACCTTGAGGTGTTCACCCTGCCGCAGCCGCGCCTCCACCAGATCCTCGACCACGGGCAGACGCTGCTCGTCGAGGCTGGCCAGCCGGGCCTCGACGGCGGTACCACCGGGCAACCCGTCACCGGCCCGGCCCCGCCACATCTGCAGCGCCGCGGTAAGGCGGGACACCGCGAGATGCGGGTCATCCGCCGCGAGCGCGTCGCGGCCCGCCTCGGCCAACCGCCGGAACTCGTCGACGTCCAGCTCCCCCGGCGCCAGCCGTAGCCGGTACCCACCGCGCTCCGCGACGAGGCGGTCGCCGACGATCTGCCGCAGCGCGGCGGCGTGGCTGCGCAGATTGGCGATCGCCGAGCGGGGCGGCGGACCCGCCCAGACCATCTCGGAGATTCGGCCGAGCGAGACGGAGCGGTTGGCCTCCAGCGCCAGCGCCGCGAGCATGACCCGCCGCTTTGCCGCGCCCAGGGCTGCGGGCCGACCGTCACCGTACAGCTGCACCGCGCCGAGCAACCGGACCTCGACCCGCATGTTCAGCGCCCCCGTTGGCTGGTGATCACTCGCCCACGCTAAGTGATGATGATCGCGACTTCAAGGCACCGATCCATGCTCGCCACAGTGATGAATGTCTTCCCGCAGAACGGCGAGTCCGCGTAACGCCGCAGCGTGCCGCACCGCTCCCCGCAGGGCCAGCGGCCCGGGCACCAACCCGGTACGGGTACGCCGGCGGTGGACCGCGGCACCCGCTCTCGCGGTTCAGGGGCGCGGGACCGCCACCGCCGTGTACGGCGTCTCCGGGGTCGGTGGCGTGGTGAACGGGGCGTTCCGCAGGTGGAACCGGTTGCCGTACGCCACCACCGTGGTCGGTACGTCGAACCCAGGGTCGGTCAGCCGCTCGACCACCCGCCCGGTCCGGCCGGTCCGGCCGAGCCGGATCACCGCGACGGTGTTGAGCCGGTTCTGCACCGCGTACAGCCTCCGCCGTCCAGCAGCAGCCCGTCGCCGTTGGTCTCGCTCCGAGGTCGACGGTCCGGGTGACCCGGTGGCCGGATCGACCCGGAACAGCAGGCCGGTGCCAGACTGCACGATCAGCAGAGCCTTGCGGTCCGGGGTCCGGGCGATGCCGTTGGCGTCGATCCCGGTGCCGTAGACGATGTCGCCGGTCAGCGGCACCCGGACCCGTGCCGTTCGTGAACCCCGTTCTGACTAGGCGGCCTGGGAGTATTCACTGATCATGCCGTGGAAATGGCGGTGTACTTGGTGTCCCGGTCTCGGATCAGGAACTTGAGCCGGCTCGCTCGCTCCCCGAGGTCCATATTGAGTGGGAGGGGGATGGTCGTCGTCCGAAGCTGGCCTTGTCGGAGCTGACCGCTGAGGAGCGGGAGGCGTTGTGGAGTTTGGCTCGCCGGCCGAAGACGGTGCAGGCGTTGGCGGTTCGGGCGCGGATCGTGCTGGCGTGCGCGGAGCGCCTGTTCCACAGCGAGGTGTCTCGCCAGCTAGTGCCGCATCAGGCAGCGTTCGCCCTGTTGACTACTTGGCGTAGGCGTTCGTCGACGGCGTGGTTGTTCCGCCAGATGATGTATCGGCGGATCATGCTGCCCTGCTCGGTGTGGCTGGTGTGGTCGGTGCCGTCGAGTGCGAAGTAGCGCAGGGCGGTGAACTGCGCCTCGATGCGGTTGAGCCAGGAACTGTTGGTCGGCGTGTAGGCGAACTGGACGTTGTTCGCCGGGGCCCAGTCACCCACACGGGTGTCCTTCTTTGTGCTCAGGTGCGGAGAGTAGTTGTCGAGCACGATCGCGATGCGGATCTCGGGTGGGTGGAGGCTGCGCAGGTATCGGCAGAACTCCAGAAACCGTGTCCGGTGTTTCTTCGGCTTGATGTGGCCGTAGAGCCGGTCTGTGCTCAGGTCGTAGGCGGCGAACAGGTGCCGGACGCCGTGCGGGCGGGTGTAGGTCGCCCGCCGGCGTGCCCGGGGTTCCCGACCAGGGTCCTTGTGCCGTCCACCCCGCTCGGCCCACTACCGGCCAGGATGGGGCTGGAGATTCAGGGGACCGAACTCGTCCAGGCAGAACACGACCTCGGGCTCGCCGACCTCGGGTACGACCTCGCCGTCGGCGATCGCGTAGAGGTGCTCGACGCGGGCCTTCTTGGCGGCATAGTCCGGGTCGCGGGAGGTCTTCCAGGTCTTCACGCGTTGAAACGACACGCCCTCCTCGCGGAGCAGGACCCGTAGGCCCTCGTGGCTGATGTCGTCGATCACCCCCTCGGCGACCAGGAAGTCGGCCAGCTTGGCGGCTCAACGAAGTTAGCGGGGGTCGAGGTGACCTCGGGTGCGTCGGGTGGTGGCGCAGCGGGTGCGTAGTCGCTGGTTGACGGGGCTACGGAAGCCGTAGGCGTCGCGGGCGACGGTCTTGATCACCCGGTTGGTGCCTTCGGAGGCGGCGTTGGTGATTCCGGTGCGGATGAACGCAAGGATCTGTGGCCACCAAGTCTCGATTGTGGTGTTTCCTGCCGTAACCGCGCCAGCTCGTCACGCTCCGCGCTGGTCAGCCCGTCCGTACGGGTGCCGGCGTCGAGGTCGGTCTGCTTGACCCAGTCCCGCACCGCGGTCTCGGTCAGGTCGAGGTCCTTCGCGACCTGACCGAGACCGCGCGGTCACCCCGCCGGCGCACCTCGACGATCTCCGCCTTGAACTCCGGCGTGAACGCCCGACGCGGTCGGCGTGGCTTCTTACCCATGCCTTCCATGATGAACATCCTCCCGAGGAGGCTCACAGCCCTGATCTCGGATGTCCGTCAACCGGGTCAGGCCCACCCGCTCGCCCTCGGACCGGCCCCACCACCCGACATCGACACTCATGCCCTGGCTGCCACCTCGCTGATCTGGACGTTCCTGGTCGGACGAACCGGATCCCAGGTGTCGGTGATGCGCAGCCGCAGGTACCGGGCAGTGATCGCGGCGAACGAAACGGTGCCGCCGGCGGAAGGATGGCCGGGCACGGTGGCGACCGTCCGCCACGATCTGCTGTCGTTCGACGCCTCGATGGTGAAGGTACGGACGCCGAAATCCGACTGTCCGCCGACCGTGACCGAGCTGATCGAGACTGGCGCGCCGAAGTCGAACCCGAACATCGCGGGGTTGTCTGCGGTCGGGCCCTGTCCGGCGGACTTGCCCCACGACGAGTAGTACGTGCCCGGTTGACCGTCCACGGCCAGCTCTGCGGGGAAACGATCCTGGCCGGTTTCCGCGATGAGCCGTGGGTACCGCGCTCCCTCGGTGTTGAGGGCGAGGTTGTTCGAGTGGCTGAGCCACTGTTGGGTGGTAGCGGTCAGGCCGTTGCTGGCCCGGGCGGTTACGGTCAGTACGCTGGTGCCCGAGTCGGGACCGGAGTTGCGTACTGCGGCAGGGATGATCGCCGAGCCGCCGGCTGGGACGACGATGGCCGGTGGCCCTGTCGCAGTGATTCCGATCGGGCCGGTGGCATCGACGTTCACCCGTACCGGCTGGTTCGAGGCGTTGGTAACCAGCATTCCCGCCTCGGTGTACCCCCCGGCCGCCAGCGGAAGCATCCGTTGCGTCGGCTCCACCGTGAGCACTGCGGCGGTGGCGGCGTATGGGCGAATCGATACCGGGCCGAGCAGACCATAATCCATTCGGGGCTGGGACGCGGCACCGGTGCCCGGAGCGACCCGGACGGCATTGCGCAAGGTGGAGGCGACCCGCACCGTGATGGTGTTGTCGCCGGGGCGCAGATGGGCGCTGACGTCGACGCGGCCGAGGTCCATCGGGTTGACCGGTGGCAGGTCGCGGCCGTTGACGTTGACCCTGACCGTGTCGACGACCGTGCCGAGATCGAGGTGTGCACCACGCACCCGGGTCCAGTCCGGACCGAGCCGGAACCGGGTGGTGTAGGTACCGACCCCGGAGACGTCGGCGAGATCGTCATCGAGCTGCGACCACGCGGGCAGCGTACGGTCCGGGTTGGCGGGCACGGCCACCGGCCCGATCGTGGTGTGCGCGGTGTCGCCAGGCAGGCCGGACGGTCCGGGCGTCCAGCTGTCCACGGTCAGCGACCAGTCGGTCAGCCGCACCGGTTGCGGTGCCAGGCCGCCGGGCCCGGTCCCGGAGGCTACGGAATCGCGGATGGCGGGGCCGGGGAACGTCGTGTCGCGGCGGGCGGTGACGGCGATGACCATCGCATCGTGCCCGGCCAGCCGCACCGGCAGGGTGACTGTCCCCCGACCCTTGCGGTAACCGGGGATCGGTGTGATCCCACCGGTCCACGTGTCCAGACGGTAGGGCACGCCGTCGCCGGTCAGGGTCAGATTCTGGTAGGTGGTGGACGCGCTCTGGTTGAACAGGTAGTAGTAGTCGACCCCGGCACCGTGCCGGCGTACGTCGAGGATCGCGTCGGACGGCCTCACGTGAGCGGCGGCGGCGCGGATCCCGGCGCGCTGCAGCGCACCTGGGACAGCGGCCTCGCTGTCGACCCGCACCACCCCACCTTGGCGCAGCAGCTCGGCGATGACCGCGCGCAGCTGGGGGTCCTGGTCCGGCTGGTAGCCCGGGGTGCTGCTGGGCAACTCGCCGAGAATCACCACGGGCAGGCCCTGCCGGGCCATCCGCAGGATGGTGCGGGCGGTGTCCAGGGGCAGGGTCGTCTGGTTGTTCAACAGCAACGCGCGGTACGCGGACGCGTTGGGAAAGAGCGTGCCGTGGCGTACCGTCGCGTCTGGATCACGCAGGTGGGCCGGGCTGACGTACTCGTAGGTGTACCCGGCGGAAGCCATCGCCGACGAGTCGGGAATCAGCTTGTTCGCCGACGTGCCGGTCAGGCCGATGCCGAAATCCTGCCAGTACACGGCCAGGTCGAAGCGCGGCTTGCCTTGGCGCAGTACCAGCTGCATCCGGGCCAGGTGGTCATTGACCTGTCGGTAGTCGGCCCAGTTCGGTCCGCCCTTGGCGCCGAACGCCTCCGAGTACGAGGCGTTGCCGCCGTAGCTCATTCCGGGCCAGATCGACTGCGCGGCGGAGCCGGCCGGACCGCGGCTCAGGTACGGAAAGCCGTGCCAGACGAGTTGGTTGACGCCACCGGCGTAACCCCGGTAAACCGCCTGCAGGTTGGAGGTGTCGGAGGCGTCGCCCACCGTGGACCCCCAGACCTTGCCCCGGAACGCGCAGCATTCGTCGGAGACGACCGGGGCGCCGGAGAGGTGGGCACCGGCGGCCACGACCTTGTAGTTCTGCACGTTGCTGTGCGCACTGTCGTTACGGCCGAACGCCAGCGACTCACCCTCGGGGACGTCGATGTGGCTGGCCGCCTCGGCAGCGTCGATCGCCTCTCCGTACGGCTGCGCACGGGTCTTCATGTGGTGCTCGCGGGTCCATTCGCGCAGCACGTCGAGTCGGTACGCGATGTACAGGTCGCTGAGCGTCTGCCGGTAGTCGGTACGGACCCGGTCACCAACACCGTCGGCGAAGTCGAAGTACGGCTGGCCGGGGAACCGACCCGGCAGTCCGCCCTGGGCGCCGGCGCCGGCCAGTGCCGGCAGCAGGCTGACCGGGGAATAGCCCCGCCGTCGCGTCCACTCGGCGACGAGGTTCGACGTCCACTTCTGGGCACCCAGCTCCAGCGAATCCTCGAACAACTCGGTGGTGGCCAACTGCTCCAGGAGTGCCTGGACGTCCGGGGTGAGAATGTTGTCTTCGTAGAAGTCGATCACCGCTTGGGCGCCGGCCGGGCTCAACGTGTCGAGCGCGTAGTTCGTGACGGTCGCGGTGTAGCCGTTGAGGTTGCCACCGTTCGGGGTCTGGTAGAAGGCGATCAGCGCGTAGGTGCTCTCCGCGTCGCCCGGGAACACCATGTCCAGCGTGCCGTCGGCGGCTACCTGGGCGGTGACGTCGGTGACGCTGGCCTGGTCCAGCAGCCGGGGCGATGGCTGGCTGGCGCACTGCGGGTCGACACACTTCGCGACCAGCGCGGCGATGAGGGTCCGATTGGCCCCGGCCGGCGGCGCGGTGTCGAAGTTCGTGGGTAGTGCTCCGGTGCGCCTCGTGCCACCGGCGCCGAACTCGTGCGAGAAGACGATCTTCTGGGCTGCGGCCGGGTGGTTCACGTCGGCCACCGTCGGCACGGTCGCCGGCCACCGCGGGCCAATGCTGAAGTCGAGATTCAGACCGGTGTCCCGGGCCGCCGAGAGCATGGTCTCCACCTTTTCCGTCCACAGCGGCGTGCCCCAGCCGTAGGTGGACAGGAACGGGTTGGTGCGGTAGCCGGGACCCTCGGACAGAAACGGGGCGACTTCGGCGCCGCCCGCACCGGCCTGTTTCATCTGGGCAAGCTCGGCGGCCAACTGTTGGTCGTCGGTGTACGCCAGCGGCATCCACCAGCGATACTTCGGCCGCACCGAGGTCGGCGGGTCGGCAAAACTGTCCCGGGTGAGCAGCGGCACGGCGACCGGACGGGTGCTGGATGCAACGTCGGGGTGGGCGGTCGCCGTCGAGCCGGTCACGACCAGTGAGGTGGCCGCGACGGTGACGGCCAGCAGGTAGACGACGGCGCGGTGGCGGCGTGAACGAACGAGTCTCATCGGATCACCCCCGCCGACCCCGGCCGAGCCGGAAGAGGTAGGTCTCGTGCTCGCCGCACTCGATGGTGAAGCTGTCGGTATCGCGCGCCAACGGTGTGCGACTCGGGTCGAAGGCGTCGGTGACGGCTGCCACCGTGCGGGGCAGGCGAATCGTACGCGGCCCGCCCTGCGTCGCGTGGAGAGCGATGAACTCGTGGTTGGCGTAGAAGACGTCGTCCACGTCGTTGTAGATGTGGACCCCCGCTCCCCTGGCGGCATTCTGTAGGAATCGCGGTGGAATGCGCGGCCCGACCGTGTACGTCGAGTAGCCGCCCCGACGGTGCGGGACGCGGACGACGCCGGGAAGCGTGGTGCCGTTCACGTTGGCCAGCACCTCGGCGTCGACACCGGTCGGGTGGATCAGCGGGTTCCCCTTCACGCTCGTGGTGCCGAACAGGGTGCCCGTCGCGACGCCGGACAGCGCCGGGGAGTCACTGGCCAACGTCCTCACTCGGAGGTCCACCGTGGGCAGCTCGGGCGCCGCCACCTCGATTCCGGTCAGATCGCGAACCCCGGCCACACCGGGGGCGCCGTGGCCGAACCAACCCGCGCCGTGGCCCCACAGGAAGCTTCTGCCCTGGTCGCGCAGTCGTTTGACGACCTGACGTAGGTGGCGGTCGACCTTGATGCTGTTCAGGAAGATGAACAGCTTGTGGTGGTGCGTCCGACGGTCGTGCAGGTCCTGGGCGTGCAGAATGTCGTAAGGCGTGCCCATGCGCCCCAGCTCGAGTCGCTGCCCGTAAAGGAACTGCTGGTTGTGGTTGCGGCTGTGGCTGAAGTAGGCGTAGCTCTCCTCGTCCACGACCACCGCGACCTGGGCGGCGGAGCGGCGGTCCGCACGCATCGACTCGGCCACCAGGCCGCGCGCGTTCGCCATGAAGGCCATCATTTCGGGGTCGTCGTACCAGCCGCCCCACATGTCGAACCACCACAGCCCGGCGCCGGTCGCCAGCGCCCGGGCGAGGTTGTTCTTCAGCAGCGCCAACGTGATCGCCGGGTCCTCAGGGCCCAGCCACAGACTGCTGTCATACTGCCCGGGCACGCTGCCGGTCGGGTTGACCTCCGGCGCGACGACCGACAAACCCTGGCTGAGGTGGGTACGCGTGTCCGACTCGCTCATCCACAACTTGCCGTGCAGCTTGACCGAGTCGGTGAGGCTGAAGTAGGCCCAGTCGTTGCCGGGCTGGCGACGGACGTAGCTGTTCGGACTGGCGAGGAATTCGACCTGCGGCGACGCGAGGACCTGGCGTAGGGCGTTCTGTCCCACGTCCACCTGGGTGGTTTCCATGTTGTAGCCGTAGAACGCGCCGGCCAGGGCGGTGTCACCGACCTCCTGCTTGACCACGCGGCAGAAGTGGATGACCGCGTCGGCCACCGCATGCGAGTGGAACTGGTAGTAGTCGATGGATGGTTGCTCGGTGACCGGGTCGCGCAGGATCCGGCTCTCGTCGCCGAGGCGCGCGGTCGCGTCCGGGATGGTCGCCGTGTGCAGCGAAACCGTGTCGTCCTGCCAGGCTGCGCGTAGGGCCCGGTCGGTCCGGTAGGTACGACCTAGCCAAACGCGGAAAGCCTGCTGGTGTGACCGGCTGTATTCCGGAAAGCGGTCGCGGTTGCCGTGGTACATCCACTCTTCGGTCTGGCCGGCCCCGAGGTGGTACGCGATGACCGACCGCCCCAGGGGCGACCGCGAGTTGTGCCGGATGAGGGCCCGCAGCACGTCGCCCGCCTGCCGCTTCCACACCGTCGAGCTGAACGACTGGCGCAGGGTACCGCCGTCCGAGGCGACGCTGAGCTCGTCCGGATGGAGCGCCTCCCACCACTCGGGTACGTCCAGGTTGACCCGCAGGAGCACGAGCGCGTCCGGACACGCGTCGAGCACCCGCGCCAGGTCTTCGTCGATGGGAGTGAAGTCGTACTCGTTCGGCCCTTTCCAGATGCCGGGGCGGAAAGGTCTGATACCGCTCGTGGAGTTGATGCCCCGGTCGCCGAGGAACGAGGCCACGCTGAACAGGCGGTAGCCGGCGTCGGCGAAGTCACCGAACTGGCCCCGGTGCGGGAGATAGGTCATGTAGGCGACCGCGGGCAGTGGCTGGCCGTTGAGCAGGATGGCCGGGGCACCGTTGTGGTCGCCGACGGTGACGCGGCGGCGCGACGGGTGTTGGCCGGTGGCGAATGCGGGGTCGGCTCGGACGAGGGCAGCGGCCGTCGCGGTCAGCGCCGTCGTCGTAATGAGGCCTCGTCGCGTCAGGTTCGGATTGGACATCTCGGCGAGCCGTCCTTCCTCGAAGGCGGGAACTGCACCTGATCTATGTCGGAAACCTACTGACATCCACCTTGCACTGTCAATAAGTTTCGTGCGGCCGAATGGCCCATCATCCGCCCTGGTCACACGGGGCACCGATCCAATATGGACGGCCTCGGTCAGCCCATCCCCGGGGGCGGAGACAGGCTGATCGAGGACCGCGGCCGTACGCTAGCCGGACTCCCGCATCACCACACCACGGCAGCGGTTTCCCGCCAGCGTTCGGCGGACCCGGCGGTGTCGGTCGACCGGTAGGCGACCGTGTGGTAGCCCGGCGCGAGGATCAACCGGCCGTCCACCAGGGTGACGGGCCGGCCGTCGACGAGTACTTCGGTGCCCGCCACCGGGTTTGCACCGCCGCTGACCGCGGTGAACGTGGCCGTCTCGCCGGCGATGTGGACAGTTGTCGACGGACCGTACGGGAACGCCTCCCTGGCCCGGAACCAGTCCTTCGGCAGCGACAGGTGACCCGTCCCGCCGAAGCTCCCCGGAGCCGTGTAGTAGACGAGGTGGATGCGGTCCCGTGCGTAGAGCATGGCTGGATAGTGGACCCGGGCGTTGCTCCGGTACTCGATCTGCCGGTAGTTGGTCCAGGTGACGCCGCCGTCCAGACTGATCCTCGACGCCAGCACCCGTCGGCTGCCCTCCGGGGCGTCTGCCGTGGTGATGAGCACGATCCCGGGGCCGTTCGGCATCCGGGTCAGCAACGGTGGCGCGGCCGGGTGAGTGACGTCGCTGCGTTCCGGCGTGGTCCAACTCGCGCCAAAGTCCCGGGATCGCGACTGCCACAGGAATCCCTGCGTGGTGCGCATGAGCATCAGCAACTGGCCCGGACCGTACTCGGCGATGGCCGGCTCGATGAGACCGAGCCGGATGTCGGCTCGCAACCCGCCCGGGGTCTGGTTGGTCCAGGTCCGGCCGTTGTCGTCGGAGGTAAAAATGATGACGGCGCGGCTGTCCGGATCCGACAGCTTGATGTTGATCGCTTGCAACAGCCGCCCGGTGGACAGCACGTACAGGCGCGCGTTGCTACCCGTCATGTAGCCGAACGAACCGTCCGTGATGGTCGTCGGACTGCTCCAGGTGACGCCCTCGTCATAGCTGCGGCTGAAGACCTTCCAAGCGGAGTCCGTCGCCTCGGCGACGGTGTAGCTGAGGCCCAGGCCACCGTCGGCCATCCGGACGACCGACGGCTGGATGAAGCTCTGCGTACCGCCGAGCTGTCCGAACAGAACCGACTCGGCGGACCAGGTGGCACCGCCATCGCCCGAGGTACGCGCGGCAATGGTGGACGCGGAAAGGTCGCCCAGCCCTTCGTAGCGACCGTAGGTGTACATCAGCCGGCCGTCGCGCAGCTCCACCAGCGAACCTTCGCCGTTGCGGGGATTGCCGAGCATCGTGGGCGCCACCACGGTCGCACGGGTCAGCGAGTTGATGGCCGCCGTGGTCACCGGGGACGAGACGGCCCAGTCGGTGTCACCCTTCGCGGTCCGTGCCCGGATCCGGAACACGTACGTGGTGCTGGCGGCAAGACCGCCGGCGGTGAAGGCATGGGCGGTACCGGGGGTCGAGCCCTGGGCGGTCCAGGTGGCGGGTGTGGGTTCGCCGGCGCCGTCGGCGACTGTGCCGGCCTCGATCTCGAACCGTTGCGGGCGTGGTACGCCGTACGTCCATCGCCAGGCCAGTGCGACGCTGGAGGCGGTAGTGGCGTGCGCGAAAACGACCTGCGGCACGGGTCGTCGATTCGGCGAGGCCGCGACGGGGGTGGCGGCGAAAACCTGCGCGACGGCGACGCCGACGGCAGCGGTTGCGAGCAGATGTCTTCGCGGTTTCAAGGTCGGTCCTTTCGATCAGTAGCCACGGACCTCGGGCCACCGCAGCTCGACGCCGTGACTGGTGAGGATGCTCTGAAAGGTGCCCAGGTGCCGGGGATCTTCCCGCACCTGGTGAGGTTCGGTGCCGTGGCCCAGGCAGTAGGCGGCAAGGTGTCCCGCGGCCTCGCCGACGTTCCATTCGACGGGGTGGACGCGGTAGCAGCCGTTGGTGATGTGCGTGGTACCGATGTTCTTGGCGGCCGGGAGCAGGTTGCGCATGCGCACCGGCAGGAGGGCACCGAGGGGGATCTCAAAAGGGTGGGCGGCGGCGTACATTCGCGCGCCGCCGTGGGTTCCGGGGTGGAGGTCGATCTTGTAGCTGCCGATGCCGACGCTGTCGGCGTGCCGGACGGCGCCGTACTCACCACGGTCGGCGACGGCAATGTCGTGTTCCCGGATGGTGGTGACCGCCCGGATGCGCCGGCTCTCCCGGATGTACGGGGCCATGGCCAGGCCGTCGGGTGTGCCAGTGACGTCAGGACGCAGCCGCAGGCCGGGGAATCCGGTGCCACCGTCGGCCCGAGGCGCCTCGGTCTGCAGCCAGTAGAACAGACTGAGGCTGAGCTGCCGCGCCGCACGCAGGTTGGCCTCCGCCAACGTCGCCGGCACGTCCACGATGGACCCGCCGTGGTAGTCGTTGGCCGACCAGTTGACCAGGGTGATGTCGCTGGGCGGGGACGGCGTGAGGTTGTGTCGGCACAGCAGCCGCCGGAAGCGCCACAGGTCGGCGATCGGGCTCCAGCCGGCCGGCGGGGCAAACCGGCCGGTGTGGGAGGCGGAGACGATGACCTTTTCGTCCGACGCCGCATCCGGGTTCGGTCGCAGGACTCCGTGGCCGGGTTCCGGGTTCGGCCAGCCGATCTGCTGTGCGGGGCGGACCGGGGCATCGGCCGCCCGCCAGCGGTCGTAGTCGACGGGCCGGTCGATGGTGTGATCCTCCCCGGCCCGGTGGTCCATCGCGAAGCAGACGGTGAATCCCTGCATCCGCTGCGGCTCGGCGTCTGCGGCGGCGTGCGGCTCACCGGTCTCGCCGGCCGGCTCGGCTCCGGTGACGTACTCGACCCCGGCCAGGGGCAGCAGGTCACCCGTTTCCGTGGCATCCAGGACGTAGTCGGCGTGGATGTCGACCTCGTGACCGGTCGCCTCGTCGACGAATCGGACGGAGCTGACCCGGTCGGCGTCCACGGTGGCCGCGATCGGACGGTGTGCGTGGAGCACCTGGACGGTGCCGGCCGCGCGGTGTGGCGCCATCATCGCCTCGATGACGGCCAGGGCGACGGTGGGCTCGTGACACAGGGCGGACACGGAACCGCGTCCCGGGTTGAGGTGGCGGACCGCCCGCGCCCGGGCGGACAGTGGATACCAGCGCCGGTAGTACTCGCGTATGCCGTCGCGCAGCGAGCGGTAGCTGGCCGTCGCCCCGAACTGCTCGATCCACGGATGTTCGTCCGGTGGCACCGCCTGGGAGGTGAGCTGACCGCCGAGCCACCGGGTCGGCTCGGTGAGAATCGCGCGATGCCCGCAGCGTGCCACGGCGAGCGCGGCGGCGACCCCGCCGAGCCCGCCGCCGACGATGAGGATCCCGGTGCGCAGCTCACTCATCGGCCGCGTCCAGGACGGGTACGCCCGCTCGACGCAGCACGGCGCGGATACGATCCGCCCCGCCCGGGCCGAGGCGGGGCAGCGGTGCGGTCAGCTCGGGGCCGCACAGCCGACGCAGGCTCGCGGCCGTCTTCAGCGCGCTGAGCCAGAATCCCGCCTCGTACAACCCGAACAACGTGTCGATGCGCCCCTGGGCCCGGGCCAGGGCGGCCCGGTCCCCTGCGGCGGCGGCCCCGATCGCGGCGGTCACCACGTCCGGGTCGATGTTGGCGATGCCGGCCACGGCCCCGTCCGCGCCATGGTCGAGGCTGCGGGCGATGAGCCGCTCGGCACCCTGGAACACCGCGAGACCGTGCTGCCGGGCCGCGTCGGACAGCTGGGTGTACGCGTCCCAGTCCGCGCTGGAGTCCTTGAGCGCCACCACGTTCGGCAGAACCGCCACGGCGTCGACCACCTCGGGCGTGATCGGGTTCTGCGTCGCCGAGGGCAGGTTGTACAGGACGATCGGGGCCGGGGTGCTGGCGGCCACGGCGTGCAGATGCTCCGCGACGGGCTCGTGCCCGTCGAACACGAAGTACTGCGGAGCCATCACGACCACGGCGTCGGCCCCGGCGGCCATGGCCTGTTCGGCGGCCTCGATCACCCGCCGGGTTCCTGCCTCGGGTACGCCGGCCAGTACCGGCACCCGCCCCGCCGCCTCCGCCTGGAACGCCTTGACGACTTCGGTGCGGACGGCCGTGGTGAGGGTCGGGCCCTCACCGCAGGATCCCAGAACGAACAGCCCCGACACTCCACCGTGGACGAGGTGTTCGGTCAGCCGGGCCACCGCCGGCAGGTCCACCGTGCCGTCCGGACGCAGTGGGGTGATGACCGGTGGGATGTTGCCCCGCAGTTCGATCACGTGGTTCCTTCCATGGATGGGGTCTGCCTCAGCGCACGGCACCCTGGGTGATGCCGGCGATGAAGTGCCGCTGCATGGCGAGCAGGCAGACCACCAACGGCAGGATCGACAACACGGTCCCGGCGGTGATCGCCGACCAGGGTGAGATCGCGGCGTCACCGAGCTGGATCTGGCTGTGCAGGAAGGCCAGGCCCATCGGCAGGGTGAACTGGTCCGAACTCTGCAGCATGATGAGTGGGAGGAGATAGGCGTTCCAGCTGCTCAGGAACAGCATCAGGCCGGCCGCGCCGAGCCCCGGCCGGATGAGCGGGAACGCCACCTTGAGGAAGGTCGACCACTCGCTGGCGCCGTCGAGGCGGGCGGCGTCGAACAGCTCGTCCGGTAGCTGCCGGAAGTACTGGCGGAGCAGGAAGAGGGTCAGCGCGTGCGCCGCCAGCGGGAGCACCACCGCCGCGTACGTGTTGAGCAGGCCGAGTTCCCGCATGATCGTGTACTGGGGAATGACCGTAACGTACTCCGGGATCGCGAGGCTGGCGATCACCATCCCGAACAGGACGGAACGCCCGGCGAAGACGTGCCGCGCGAAGCTGAATGCGGCCAGCGCGCTGACCGCCAGTCCCAGCGCGGTGGTCGCAATGGCGATCAGCAGCGTGTTACCCAACCACCGCGGAATCTCGGTATCGGTCAACGCGATGAGGTAGTTGTCCAGGGTCAGCCGGGCGGGAACCGGCGACGGGTCCGACAGGTCCTCCACCGGCTTGATGGAGGACAGCACCAGCCAGTACAGCGGAACGGCGGCGAACAGCGCGACGACCGCGAACATCACATAGTAGGGCAGCCGCCGGGCCAGAGTGCGTTCACGCATCGGTCTTGCTCCTCAGCAACCGGGTGATCACCAAGGTGGTGGTGATGATCAGAAGAGCGAGCAGGACGGACGACGCCGCGCCCTTGCCCAGGTCGAACTCGAGGAAGGATGCCTGGTAGATGTACATCACCGCAGTGAGGGTCGACCGGGCCGGGCCGCCCTCGGTGAGAACCTGCGGTTCGGCGAACAGCTCCCACGCGGCGATCGACGACGCGACGAGGACGAACATGGTGACCGGGCGCAGCAGTGGCAGCGTGATGTTCCAGAACCGGCGCCACGGCCCGGCGCCGTCGATCTGTGCGGCCTCGTAGAGATCGAGCGGGATGGCCTGCAGGCCGGCGAAGAGGATGATGGCGTAGTACCCGACGACCCGCCAGACCCGCAGCACGACGATCGACCACGGAGCCAGGGCCGGGTCACTGAGGAACCCGATCGGCTCCACGCCCAGCCTGGCCAGGCTCTGGTTGATGAACCCGAGGTTCTCGTTGTACAGCAGGTCGAAGACCATCGACACGGCGATCAGCGACATGGTCACCGGGATGAAGACGAGGATCTGTACGGCGTTGCGGGTCCGCGCGCGGAGCTGGCCGAGCCCGACTGCCACGACCAGGCACACGGGTAGCAGGAGCGCCAGGTAGGACAGCAGCATCGTGGTGGTGTTCCCCAGCGCGGTCCCGAAGATGGGATCGTCGATCGCCCGCTTGTAGTTGTCGACGCCGCTGAACGTGGGACTCGCGCCGATCGGCCAGTCGGCGAAGCTCATCCCCGCGGCCAGTACGACCGAACCGGCACCGAACGGGAGGAACAGGGCGAAGAACGGGGCGATGAACAGGTACGGCAGGTACGGCCGGTACGGGCGCTGGTCGCGCCTGGCTCGACGACGGCGAATGCCCGGTGCCTCCGGCGCGGGTGGCGGGGGCGGCACCACCTCGGCGGTTTTCTGAACAGACCTGGTAGCGATCGGTGTCCGGCCCTCGGATTGGCTACCGGGACGAATCGCTCGCACGGCTAGCGACGCCGCAGTTCGGCGAGGGACTCGCTCGCAGCCTGCTGCGGTGTCCACTTGCCGAGCAGGGTCTGGTCCAGCGCGTACTGGACGGTCTTGGTGACCGCAGCCCAGTCGGCATAGCTGAACGGCGGCAGAGTAACTGCGGCCAGGTCAGCGCCGATCTTCTGGCCGAAGTACGGGTTCGGCTGCTCCGGCTCCAACAACTGCGCGGCCGGCTTGTAGCCGATCAGGCCGAGTGCCTGCTGCTGCGCCTTGAGCCCTTCCGGGGTCAGCCACCACTTGACGAACTGGCGTACACCGTCGGGGTTGCGGGTACGGGCCAGGCCCGCGTACAGGCTGCCGCCGAAACCACCGGTCTGGACCGGTGCGTCAGCGGCCCACTTGGGCCAGGTCAGCAGGCGCCACTTGCCCGCCTGGTCCGGCACGTTCTTCGGCAGGGTGAGCGATCCCACCGAGAAGTTGGCGCCGAACCCGACCACCGTCTCGGACTTGACCGCGTCGAAGAACGACGGTTCCGCCCAGTAGCCGCGGTAGGCGATCTCCTCCTTCCGGCGCTGCGCGAAGTAGTCAAGGGTGTCGGCGACCAGCGCCGCATCGGCGACGACCGTGCCGTCCTCGGCGATCCACTGCCCGCCTCTGGAGTGGTAGAAGCCGTTGAAGTAGTTGAACCCGTCGACGCCACCCGGCTGCAGGAACAGGTGTTTCTTGCCGCCGGTGGCCTGTTTGAGCGCACGACCGGCCTCCGCCATCGCGCTCCAGGTGTCCAGGGTGTCGACGTCGATGCCATGCCGGGCGAGGGCCTCGCGGTTGGCCCAGAGCCCCATGTTGCCCGGACCCATGAGAAATGCGTGGATCCTGCCGTTGAAGCCGAGCAGATAGCCGGGCGGAAAGTCCTTCTCGAGCGGGCCGAGGGTGTCGGTGAGGTCGAGAAACTGCCGGGTCCGGAAGAACTCGTCGGATCGGCGCAGAACGAGTTGGGTCACATCAGGCAGGCCCGTACCGCCGGTCAGCGCTACGAGCAGCCGCTCGTGCAGGTCGTCGAGCGAGTAACTGACGATGTCGACGTCGAGGTCGGGATGCGCCGCCGCGAACGCCTCGAGATGTTGCTTCTGGTTGGTGGAAAAGGTCCAGATGGTCAACTTGTTCGAGGACCCGGAATCGTCGCCGCCGCACGCGGGCAGCAGCGATACACCGGCGAGGCTGGCGACTCCGCCGAGCAGGCGTCGTCTGGTGATGGTGGTCATGTGTCATCTCCCGATGGAGCGGCCGTTGGCGTACCAGCGTCTGAGGTGGACGGACGAGCGTTGCCGGCGAGTCGCTCGCGGGCTCCCGCGAGCAGTCGTTCGGCGTCACGACGGGCGAGCCAGTCCCGCAGGTCGGCGAAGTGGTCGCTCATCGCGGCAGCGGCACTTGCGTCGTCGCCGGTCCGCAGCGCGTCGACGATCGCCTGGTGCCGGGCGGCGCGGGCGTCGGCCGCTGGAGGGGTCCGGTCCAGTCCGTGGCGCATCCGGTGGAACACCTCCCAGAACAGGTCGATCATCTGAAGGACGAGACGGTTGTCGAGCGGTTCGAACAGCCGCCGGTGGAACTGGCGGTCCAGTTCAGCGGCGATCGGCTCCACTTCGGCCTGCTGCATCGATTGCGCCAGCGCGTCGAGTTCCCGCAGGTCGGACGGTCTGATCGCCTGGCGCACCTTCGGCATCAGTCCCTCCTCCAACGACTCACGCAGCTCCAGCAACTCACGGAGGTCGCGTTCACTGAGCTGAAACCCGTACGGCAGGTTCTCCAGGATCGGCGCGAACGAGAACTCCGCGACGTAGACACCGCCACCATGGCGCGCATGCAGCACGCCGACCGACTCCAGGGACTTGATCGCCTCGCGGAGCGACAGGCGACTGACGCTGAACGCGGAAGCCAGTTCGGCCTCCGATGGCAGTGCGTCCCCTGGGCGCAAGCCATGCTCGTCGATGTACCGGCGCAGATCCTCCTGGATTCGCCGGTAGAGCGGAATTCTCCCGGTAGTCATCAGATCACTTTAGAGGATTCATCTGCTAACCTTCCGGCTCATCTGATGTGTTGGACCGTAGGGGCCGTGCGAGCGACAGTCAAGAGCCCGACCACGGCACCGACCCGGTACGTCAGCTGCCGGGCAGAGGCACCAGAGGAGTCCAGGTGACGAAGGCTGCTGGTAACCGTGGCGTCGTGGTCGTCGGCGGTGGCGCCGCCGGCATCGCAGCCGCCGTGTGTGCCGCCCGCGCTGGCGCGGCGACCACCCTGATCGAGGCACAGGGCTTCGTCGGCGGCAACTCCGCGATCCTGCCCTGGTTGGGATTCCACTCCCGGGACTACCGTCAGGTCGTGCGCGGCATCGCCGCCGAGCTCGTCACCGACCTCCACCGTCAGGGCCACGCATCCGGGTTCGTCCTTGACCCGGTCTGCGGCTCCGCGGTCTCGCTGGACAACCACCACTACCGGATCCGGGTCATGCGACTCCTCCACGACGCCGGGGTACGACTGCTGTTGCACAGTCCAGTCGTCGGTGTCGACCGCCGCGACGACCGCGTCACCGCCGTGCACGTTGAGAACAAGTCCGGGCGGCAGTCCATCCCCGGCGACATCTTCATCGATGCCAGTGGCGACGGAGACGTCGGATACCACGCGGGCGCGACGTGGTCCAAGGGCCGCACGGCTGACGGACGCGTTCAGGCCCCGACCCTGGTCTTCCGCGTGGGCGGCGTCGACCGTACCGCCATGGTCGAAGGATTGCGCCGCGACCACGGCCTCTTCCGCGACCTGCTGGCCGACCACCCGACCGTCCTGGCCAAACTACTCGACCGGCTCCCCGAGCAGGACGTCATCGTCTTCGGCGGGTTCACCCGCGCACTCGCCGAAGCCAGACAAGCGGGCACCATCGATGTACCAGCCACCCGCGTCGTCGGCGTCAAGACCCACCCCACCGACGAGTTCGCGGCCGTCAGCACGAAAGTCGCCGACTTCGATCCCACCGACACCGCCGCGATCAGCCGGGCCTACACCGAGGCCTACGCCCAGATTCCACAGCTGCTCGCGTTCTTCACTAAGGCGATCCCCGGCTTCGCCGGTTGCCGCCTGCTTGAGATCGCACCCATGCTCGGTATCCGGGAGAGTCGGCGTGTCCACGGCGACTACCTGCTCACCACCGACGATGTCAGCACCGGAGCGACGTTTCCTGACGCTGTCGCCATCGGCGCCTACCATATCGACATCCACCGCCCGGACGGCTCATGGGTCGACTCCAGGAGTGTACGGCCCTACGACATCCCGCTGCGCTGCCTGACCGCCAAAGGGATCGAGAATCTCCTCATCGCTGGAAAGTGCGTGTCCGCCAGCCACGAGGCCCTGGCGTCCACCCGCGTCATACCAACCTGCATGGCCCAGGGCCAGGCCGCAGGCACCGTCGCCGCACTCGCCGCCGCCCGGGACAAAGACCCCCGCGAGGTTCCGTACAGCTCCCTGCGAAACCGCCTTCGGCACGACGGAGCGCAGCTGCGAGAGACACTCCCACCCGCCGACCCCGCCCTGATCGAACGGTACGGAGCCCTGCCCACCTGATCGGAAGTGTGTCGATTTCCGTGTTTGGGCCTGTCCTGTAATCGAGATTGTTACTGGGTGTCTCGCACGCCGTCGACTACCAGCCGGTCTACCACGAGGAGAGCGCGCTGGGCCGGTTGATCCGCTCCGCTGACGCCGTCGTGCTGCCCTACGACTCTCGGGAGCAGGTCACCTCCGGCGTACTCGTCGCGGCGGTCGCCGCCGGAGTCCCCGTCGTCGCGACGCCCTTCCCGCACGCCGTCGAGTTGCTCACCGACGGTCCCGGCCTGCTCGTACCCCACGAGGATCCGGCGGCACTGGCCGCCGCCATCCGACGGATCCTGACCGAACCCGGCCTGGCCAGCAGCCTCGCCGATCGCACCCGCACCAGGAGTTCGACACTCCGATGGCCTGCGGTGGCGGCCCGATACCACGCCCTCGCCGAGCGGCTCCTCACCGACAGGGTCCGCGCCGGTGGCTCGCCTGCCGTGACCGCCGCACCGGCATGACCGCAGCCGCATCCCGCGTGCCTGTGCCCGCGCCCAGTTTCGCGCACCTGGCCCGGCTGACCGACGACACCGGCCTGTTCGAACATGCCCGGAATGCCACCGTACGCCGCGAGCACGGCTACTGCACCGACGACGTCGCCCGTGGACTGGTCGTCACCAGCCGCGAACCCGATCCGCCCGACGCCGTGCTGCAACTCGCCGAGTGCTACCTGACCTTCCTCACCCACGCCCAGGACGACAGCGGCGCCTTCCACAACCGGCTCGGTCAC
>NZ_JAWQRR010000071.1:0-32500 GCF_033446045.1 Plantactinospora sp. KLBMP9567
GTGACCGAGCCGGTTGTGGAAGGCGCCGCTGTCGTCCTGGGCGTGGGTGAGGAAGGTCAGGTAGCACTCGGCGAGTTGCAGCACGGCGTCGGGCGGATCGGGTTCGCGGCTGGTGACGACCAGTCCACGGGCGACGTCGTCGGTGCAGTAGCCGTGCTCGCGGCGTACGGTGGCATTCCGGGCATGTTCGAACAGGCCGGTGTCGTCGGTCAGCCGGGCCAGGTGCGCGAAACTGGGCGCGGGCACAGGCACGCGGGATGCGGCTGCGGTCATGCCGGTGCGGCGGTCACGGCAGGCGAGCCACCGGCGCGGACCCTGTCGGTGAGGAGCCGCTCGGCGAGGGCGTGGTATCGGGCCGCCACCGCAGGCCATCGGAGTGTCGAACTCCTGGTGCGGGTGCGATCGGCGAGGCTGCTGGCCAGGCCGGGTTCGGTCAGGATCCGTCGGATGGCGGCGGCCAGTGCCGCCGGATCCTCGTGGGGTACGAGCAGGCCGGGACCGTCGGTGAGCAACTCGACGGCGTGCGGGAAGGGCGTCGCGACGACGGGGACTCCGGCGGCGACCGCCGCGACGAGTACGCCGGAGGTGACCTGCTCCCGAGAGTCGTAGGGCAGCACGACGGCGTCAGCGGAGCGGATCAACCGGCCCAGCGCGCTCTCCTCGTGGTAGACCGGCTGGTAGTCGACGGCGTGCGAGACACCCAGGATCGCGCCCAGGCGGTGCAGGTCCGCCCGGTACGCCTCGCCGTCGTGCTCGAGCACCTTCGGGTGGGTCCGGCCTGCGACCGTGTAGCTGGGCATCGGGCGGAGGTCGCGTAGCCGGGCGAGAGCCCGCAACGCCCACTCGATTCCCTTACCGGGGCCGAGCAGTCCCCAGGTGAGCAGGTGGGGACGCTGACGCGGTTCGGCGGGCGGTGCGGCATGCTCGGCCGCGCCGTGCGGGATCACCGTGACCTTGCCAGCCTCGACGGTGTAGCCGACAAGCAACCGGTCGCGGGCGGTGTCGGTCATGGTGACGACCGCGCTTGCCGCGTCCACGAGTTGCTCCAGCACCGCCTTCTGCCCGGCAGTCGGATGCGCGAGCACGGTGTGCAGGACCACGATGCTCGGCGCCGTGAGCCGGCGCAGCAGCGGCAGCACATCCTTGCCGTCGGGTCCGGGGTAGATGCCGTACTCGTGTTGGACGACGGCGATGTCGTAGCGGTCGAGGGCCGTGGCGGCGTCCCGCCAACCGGCGACGCCCCGCGTCGACCAGTCATGCACGACCTCGGGCCGGGACGGTCCCGCGTGCCCGGTGGTCCGCACCGCCGGACCGGCGGGGTCCTCGCCGGCGGCGATGACGCGGACAACGCCGTCCGGCGGTCCGTCCGTGGCGAGATGGGCGGCCAAGGCCGCGTTGAAGGTGGCCAGTCCGCACTGGGTCGGTGGATGGGTGCTGAGAAAACCGTAGCTGCGGGCCATCTGCCGCGCCTTTCGGTTGTCGGCCGATGCCGCGCGAGCGGGTACGGACCTCACGCGATAACGGCGCCCACCTGGCCAGCGTGTGTGACGGGCAGGACGGGTCTGCGGGGAGCCACCGCCTCACGCGGGGTCTGGCCGATCGCGGACCTATGCCGGACCCTCGAAAGCCATCGGCGGGTCAACACTATCAGCATCGACCCGTCAGCGGACGGTATCGATCCGGTCAGCGGACGACGTCGTGGTAAACGCGCAGGTAGTCGGCCACCATGCGGTCGGCGTCGAACCGCTGCCGGGCACGGTTCCGGCAGCCGAGCCGGTCGATGGTCGCGATCCGGGTGACGGCCGCGACGGCCTGCTCGACACCGTGCACCAGGAAACCCGTGACTCCCTCGTCGACGACCTCCGGCATTGCTCCACGCCGGTACGCCACCACCGGTGTGCCGCAGGCCATCGACTCCACGACCGACAGGCCGAACGGCTCGTCGAAGGCGATCGGGTGCAGCAGCGCCGCGCTGGCGCCGAGGAGTTCGGCGCGGCGACGCGGGCCGACCGGGCCGTGGAAGACGACGCGCTCGCCGTCGATGTGCGGGGCCACCTCGTCGGTGAAGTACCGCTCGTCCTGGACTATCCCGCAGATGGCCAGCGGCCGGCCAGCCCGTCGGGCGATCTCGATCGCGATGTGGGTGCCCTTGTCGGGGTGGATCCGGCCGAACGCGATCAGCCCGGGTCCCCCGTCGGGCGCGAACGGCAACCCGTCGAGATCGATTCCGTGGTACACGGTGGCGACATAGTCGAGCGCGGCGACCCGGTCGGCGTCGGAGATGGACACATAGGCCGACCCGGCCCTCGCGTACGCGGGCAGGATCCCCGGATCCGAGAAACCGTGGATGGTGGTGACCAGCGGGGCGTGGCAGTGATCGGCAAAGGCCAACGGCAGCCAGTCGAGGTGGTTGTGCACCAGGTCGAACTCGGCGGACCGCGCCAGCGCATGCGCGACGTGCATCGCCTCCGCCACCCGCCCGTCCACGGCCGGATCGTCCGCGTACCCCCGCGGACACACTCCGTCCAGCCGGGCCGAGGTGACCGAGTCCAACGTGGCGAACAGAGTCACATCCACGCCTCGGGCAACCAGACCATCGGCGAGCAGGCCGGTCACCTGCTCCCAAGGCCCGTAATGGTGTGGAGGCGTGCGCCATGCCACCGGTCCCAGCATGGCCACCCTCACCGCGATGCGCGATCGGCCGGGCCGGCGGGGTCGAGGCCGGTCGGGTGCGGGCTCGCGTGCCAGACGCCGTCGACCCGGTCCGGCAGCTCGCGGTCGATCCAGTCGGCCATGACCTGGTGACCACGACCACGCAACAAATCGACGGTCTTGTCGTTGTCGATCGCCATCCGCTTCTCCTCGCGTACGAATTCAGCCGGCCTGAAGGTGACGGAGCGGGCCGGAGTGGAACGAACGCGTCAGCCGGGGTAAGCCCGAACACTACGCCCCGACGCACTCCGATTGGCGGTTCGCGTTCACCCGAGGACGGCGGATGCCCGGCACGTCCCGCACTCCCGCCCCGGTGAATCCACCACCTCCGGCACGACGGGGCCTCGCCCGGGCGCGTATTTCCGGGACGCCCCGTACGCAACCACTCGCCGGTCCTTTCTCCGGCCGGCGACCAACTCCGACATCCCGGTCCTACGGGAAATCCGGCTCGACCCTAGGCTGGCGATGTCTTGGGCCCGGCACCTCAGATGTCACAGAGTCCACGTACCTCCGGCGAGATGAGGCCCAGCAATGAACCTTTTTCAACCTGGAACCTTCTCCAACATGAACGGCGCGGCGCGCGCGCCCCGACTTCCATGTGCCGCCACGACGGACCGCAAGGGGAGTTGAGAAGGTTCAATGACAAGATTCGTCAGCCCGGCGCGGTCCGTCCCCGGGCGGAACCACCGCAGGACCAACGGCGGGACCCGTCCGACGGAACCTATCCGCAGCATCAGTCTGTGGGCCGCGCTCGCCGCCTCCGCGACGATGCTGCTATCGCTGATCATCATCCTGCAGAACGGCCAACCGTCCGACGTACATTTCCTCGGGGCGCACGGGCAACTCCCCATGGGCATCGCGCTGCTGATGGCCACGGCGTTCGGGGTGCTGCTGGTGACCGTGCCCGCGCTCATCTACACCAGGATGCCGGCCACTCGCCGGCGCACGGCGCTCCGGGCGGCGTCGCCGTCAGACACTCAGGAAACAAACGATGACACACAGAATAGGTTTGCATAGCGTATTAAAATCCCGCAGTTGAGAATCAAGCTCAAGATATATTTGAATATGCACCAAATGCGGTGGCATATTGGCGGGCGGAGGGTCAGGGTTGGCCCATGACACAGACCGTCCAGGTAAGTGACAAGGACCTGCAGACCAACGTCACCAACGAACTGACTTTCGACTCCAGCATCGACGCCGCGCATCTCGTGGTGCTGGCGAACGCCGGCGTGGTGACTCTCTCCGGTGACGTGGGTACCCTGCCCGAGCGGCATACAGCGAGGCGGGCGGCCATGCGGGTGGCCGGTGTCCAGGCCGTCACCGTCGACATCATGGTCCGCGATCCGGGCGCGTTCGGCGCCAAGGACAGCGACATCGCCGAGGCGGCGAACCAGATGCTCGGCTGGGCGGTCGACGTGCCCTCCGACGCCGTCACGGTCGGGGTCCGCAATCGTGTGGTCACCCTTTCCGGCACCGTCACCCGCCACTACGAGCGGGAGGCCGCCGCACGCGCGGTCATGTATCTCAGGGGCGTCACGGCGGTCAGCAACACCATCAGGCTGATGGCGACCGCATCGGCTTCCGACGACCTGAAAGCGACGATCGGCGCGGCGATCCGGCGCAACGCCCAGCTCGACGCCGAGCAGGTCGAGGCGGAGGTCAACGGCACCGAGGTAACGCTGCGGGGGGCCGTACGCTCGTGCGCCGAACGCCGTCAGGCCGAGAACGTGGCGTGGTCGGGTGCCGGCGTCACCAGCGTCAAGAACCAGCTCACCGTCACCGCCTGATCCCAGATCGACCCGGCCGTCCGGAGACGGCCGGGTCGATCTGCTTCATCCCCTGTCCGGGGCGGCCAGTGCGGCCGCAGCCGTGCTGGCCGCCCCGGACCGTGCCAGACCCGAGGTACCGGCGACCCGGCGCCCGGGCGGCTACGGCTTGTCGACGATGAGTACCTCGGTGCTCAGGAACAGCGCGGCAATCGACGCAGCGTTCTGCAGTGCGAAACGGGTCACCTTGGCAGGTTCGACGATGCCCGCTTTGATCATGTCGACATACTCGCCCGTGGCGGCGTCGAGGCCCTGGCCGGGTGGAAGTGAGCTGACCCTCTCTGCCACCACCGCTCCCTCAAGGCCGGCGTTGCTGGCGATCTGCCTGAGCGGCGCGGTGAGCGCGACCCGTACGATGTTCGCGCCGGTGGCCTCGTCACCGGCCAGGTCGAGCTTGTCGAACGCCGTGCCCGCGGCGTTGGCCAACGCCACACCACCGCCGGGTAGCAGGCCCTCTTCGATGGCGGCCCTGGCGTTGCGGACGGCGTCCTCGATGCGGTGCTTACGCTCCCGGAGTTCCACCTCGGTGGCCGCACCGACCTTGATCACCGCGATGCCGCCGACCAATGCGGCCAGCCGCTCCTGCAGCTTCTCCCGGTCGTAGTCGGAGTCGCTGTGCTGGATCTCGGAGCGGAGTTGCGCGGCGCGCCCGGCGATCTGGTCCAGGTCACCCGCGCCGTCGACGACGGTGGTCTCGTCCAGGGTGGCGACCACCCTGCGGGCCCGGCCGAGCATGTCGAGGGTCACGTTTCCCAACGTGTGACCGACGGTGTCGCTGACGACCTGAGCGCCGGTGAGGACGGCGAGGTCGGCCAGCATGGCCGTGCGGCGATCACCGAAGCCGGGCGCCTTGACCGCGACCGAGGTGAGGGTGCCGCGGACCGTGTTGACGACAAGGGTGGCGAGGGCCTCCGCCTCGACGTCCTCGGCGATGATGGCCAGCGGCTTGCCCGCATGCATGACCTGCTCCAGGATCGGGAGGAGGTCGGTCAGGTTCGAGATCTTGTTCTCGACGATGAGCAGGTACGGGTCGTCGAGATCGGCTTCCATCCGTTCGGTGTCGGTGACGAAGTAGGGCGAGATGTAGCCCTTGTCGAAGCGGATGCCTTCGGTGAACTCCAGCTCCAGGCCGAAGGTGTTGCCCTCCTCGACGGTGATCACGCCTTCCTTGCCGACCTTGTCCATCGCTTCGGCGATGAGGTCACCGACAACGGGGTCGGCGGCGGAGATGGACGCCGTGGCCGCGATCTGCGCCCTGGTCTCGACCTCCTGGGCCTGGTGGCGCAGCGCCTCGGTGACCGCGACCACGGCCTGTTCGATGCCGCGCTTGAGCGCGACCGGGTTCGCCCCGGCGGCCACGTTGCGCAGTCCTTCCCGCACCAGCGCCTGGGCCAGCACGGTGGCTGTCGTCGTGCCGTCCCCGGCCACGTCGTCGGTCTTCTTCGCGACCTCCTTGACCAACTCGGCACCGAGCTTCTCGTACGGGTCGTCGAGTTCGATCTCCTTGGCGATGCTCACGCCGTCGTTGGTGATGGTCGGCGCACCCCATCCGCTACCCAGCACGACGTTGCGGCCCTTGGGGCCGAGCGTCACCTTCACCGTGTCGGCGAGCATGTTCATGCCGCGTTCGAGGCCGCGACGGGCGTCTTCACCGAATACGATCAATTTGGCCATCTGTGTCGTCCTCTACTCGTCGTGCCGACGTTCAGCACTGCTCGGACCGACCTGCGACGAACACATCGCGCACGCCCACAAAGGGCTCATCCCATTCGGCTGGCACTCACGAAGGGCGAGTGCTAACTACGGTCTAGCACTCGCCGCCCGAGAGTGCAAGGACAACGTCCTCCTCGGGAATCTCGTCGTACGCCGCCGCCGGGTACGCGAGGTGCCGAAAACCCCGCCCCACCGTGGTCTGTCCACGCCGTCGGTGGGGCGATGCCGCCTTACCGCGTCTCCGACAAGATCCGGGGCGGCGTGAGACCTGACTGACCACCTTCGTCCTCCCACACGGCTACGGGAGCGTCATCGACCGCACGCGGAGCGGACGTGGTGACGGCGAGCAGGATGTGTTGGGGGTGGACCTGGTTGCTGGTGACGGCGGCGAGGACCATCGCCGCGTCGGCGGTGTCGCTCGCGGTCTTCGGGGGGACGATCAGCAGGTCGACGCGGTCGCCGTTGGCGCACAGTGCGGTGAGTAGGCTGATGGGCTGGCTGCTGAAGTAGCCCAGCCGGAGGACCCGGTCACCCACCCCCAGCCGGCGGGGGTGGATGTCCCAGCCGTCGGCGGCGAGGACGAGCCTGGTGACGGGTCCGCGTAGTTTGTCGATGGCCAGGACGAGCCCCGGCAGTTCCGCGACGGGGTCGGTCGAGCGGGGCCACCAACCGCCGTCCAGGAGGGTACGGCGGGAGCCGGTGGGTTCCATCCGCAGTCGTGGAGTCGATGGCGGCGTTGGCGAGATCGTCGTCGCGCGGCTGGTGGCAGTGGCGTGTGTCATGGCAGCTTCCTTCCTCCCGTCGCCGGAAGGGATCCGGCGAGGGGCTGAGCTCGGGAGAACGGCAGGCCGAGGCGTCGAACTTGCCGGCGGGGTCGCGGAAGGGGCAGCCGCGCAATCGCAGCGGCTCGTCGCGCCCGGCTCGTCGTACGCCCAGATCCAGGGCGCGGATCAGTGACGCTGGCGGCGGGACAGCCTGCGCAGTTGGGTGATGCGGGCGGCGCCGACCACCATGGTCAGGATTGCGACGCCGACACCGGCGATCAGCAGGGCCAGGGCCAACGGCAGAGTGCCGTGCATCCACAGGAAGGTGACCTCGACGCTGCGGGTGTTCTGCAGCATGAAGACGATGAGCACCACGCAGATGAGCGCGGCGGCGCAGATCCCGAACCAGGCGGCGCCGGTGCGGGTGTGTGGCACCCGGGTTGTCGGCGACGTCGACGGCGGTGCGGCCGAGGGCTTCGGCGATGCCGTGGTGGCCGAATCGACCGGTGCGCCTTGGGCGGTCCGGAGATGGTTGGACATGACATCCCCCTCTGGGGGGTGGGCCGGTATGGCGGGCACCTCAAGGCTGAGCTGTCGTCGCTTCCGGGATAACCCCATCGTACGCCTGTTCGGCCCGATATGCCCAGTTGCCTCGACCGAGGCCCCCGTCTGGGTGTCGATTACACCACTGCGGCTACTCCAATCCCCGGCAACGAGGCAGTCGACCGGTCGTCGGAGGAACTGGACCTGGACGTTCGTTGGAGGGGATCGGGGGGACGGGAGCCCCGGGCGGTTCGCCCGGGCCCCGCACGCTACGACCACCTCTGCCGAGCGCCGCGACATCGCTCCCCTCGGCACGGGTTGCGGCTGTCGATCCCGCTGAGGATGTCACCGGCTCGGGCCGGTGACCGTCGTTGGTGGGATCTGTTCGGTGCCGTCGACGATGGCCTGGGCGAGATCGGACAGCCGCCGGTTGTGGCTGCGGGCGTCGTTGCGAAGCAGTGTGAAGGCTTCGGCCATGTCCAGTTGGAGGCGTTCGGCCAGAACGCCCTTGGCCTGTTCGATCAGGACGCGGCTGTTCAGCGCGGTTTGTAGCTGTTCGGTGAGGGTGTCGCGGCGGTGGATGGCGCGTTGCTGCAGCAGGCCGATGGTGGCCACGTCGGCCAGGGCCTGGGCGACACGCAGCTTGTCCTCACCGAGCGCGCCCGGCTGGCTGTCGAACAGGTTCAGCGCACCGATGACCTCCGTACGCAGGCGCATCGGCAGGGCGTGCACGCAGGCGAATCCGACCTCGGCGGCGGCTGCGGCAAAGCGCGGCCAGCGGCCGGCGGTGCCGAGGTCGGCGACCGACACGGGGCGGCCGGTACGGAAGCAGTCCACGCACGGGCCCTGGTCGGTCTGTAGTTGGAACAGCTCCAGCAGTCGGGTCCGTTCGGAGGAGGCGGCCACGACCTGCAGCGTGCCCTGCTGGTCGGTCAGCAGCAGCCCGGCAGCCGAGACACCCAAGAGCTGCACACACCGCTCGGTCAAGACGTGCATGAAGTCGATCACGTCGAACTCGTCGACGAGAGTGTCGGCCAACTCGACGAACACATTGGTCAGCTGGATCTCGGCCATCTCACTCTCCCTCGGCACAGCGTAGACCTGCCGCCCGGCAGCCGGCTGTCACGACTCGGCGAACCTGACACGAACATGCCGGCCCCGAACTCAGCGGTCAGTGCCCCCGCCCTCGTCGGAGCCCGGGCCGAGGTCGGGGCTGAAGCGGAGGCGCCGGGCGACCACATCGCTGGCGACGTCCCGCAGCCGCCGGTCATGGGAGTACGCATAGGCGCGCAGCCGGATGAGGGCCACCGCCGCGCTCACCCCCAGTTGCACGGTGACCATTCCAGTGGCCTGGTGTACCTCGGGGTGGTGCAGGCCGGCCTGCTCGGGCCAGCGTCCGTCCGGGCGTGACCGATCGTGCTGCGCGGCGTCGAGCAGCAGCGCGCAGACGGTGTCCGCGAGCATCAGCACGTCGGCCAGTTGCTCGCGGTCCAGGACACCGGGCCGGGCACGGTAGAGGTCCAGGACACCGATGCGGACCGCACCGACCCGCATCGGCAGCGCGAACACCGCACGTACCCCGGTGCGCATCGCCGCCGGTGCGAACACCGGCCAGCGGACCAGGCAGTCCGGGGTCGTCAGGTCGGCGACCAGTTCCGGGGCACCGGCGACGGCATCGGCGGCCGGCCCCTCCCCGAGGGTCAGGGTCAGCTCTGCCAGGTCCGACGCGACGTCATCGCTGGCGTACACCGTCTCGCGGAAGCCGGTGCCGAGCACCGTGACGGCGGCGCCGTCCAGCCCGGTGGCCGACATCACCGCGGCACAGACATGTTCGACCGTGATCGGCCGGCCCCGGGCGTGTTCGACGACCAGGCTCCACAACCGCGTCCGGCGATCGGCGGTCATCGCATCGCTCCACCCGAACAGGGCGGCACCAGAGGTGAATCCACGAAGGCGCCTCCGATACCCCGAACGGTTCGTCAGGGCCGCGACGGGCAGGTGACGTAGGACGGGGACCGGGTCGAACGCGACTCGCTGCATGGCGGCTTGTCACCGGCCAGCCTACGCCGGACAGTCAGGGTCCCACCCGGTCGCCGCGCTCGTGTCGCACGTTCCCCGGGCGGCGTCGCCGGTGATGACGGCACGATCCTGCCGCGCCGGGCCGGTCGTACCCACTTGATGAGGGCGTAGAGTGATCCGCAGGACCCGCCCCACCACACCGACGCGCCAGTCAGCGTTCACGCTGGCATCCCCTCGCCGCCCGGACCCAGCGGTCACCCAGCGACTCCAGGCGCCTTCAGTGCGGGGGCGCCGTCCCGCCGGCACACTGCGGCGACTTCTCCGAGGGCGTTGATCACCATGACCGTTCCCGCCAAGTCAACCATGAACACAGCTCCGCCCCACCGCCCCACCGAAGCGACGGCGCCGGTCACCAGCGACCCCCGGCTGCCCTGGGCGGCCGTCCAGACTGCCCCGCCCCCTGACGCCCGACCAGCCCGTGCGTCGACCGGCACCGAGCAGCTACTTCGCCAACGCGACGCCCTGCCCGCCGGGCATTCCGACCGCGTCGGAATCCGAGCCCGAGCCATTGAGGCGAACCTGCCGACGGCACATCGACTCGCACGGCGCTACGCCGGACGCGGAGAACCCTTCGACGACCTGGCCCAGGTCGCCGCCGTCGCCCTGGTCAACGCCGTCGACGGGTACGACCCGGACCGCCGGACCGCCTTTGTCTCCTACGCCGTCCCGACCATCCTCGGCGCCCTCAAGCGGCACTTCCGGGACACGACGTGGGGAATGCGGGTACCACGCGCGATGCAGGAACTGACCAGCGAGGTCAGGATCGCCAGCGGCGAACTCAGCCAGCAGCGGGGCCGTACCCCGACGGCGGCCGAACTCGCCGACCACCTGCACATAACCGTCGACCAACTCCGTGCCGCGCTCGGTGCCGAGCAGGTCTACCGCCTGACGTCGCTGAACGCCCCATCCGCGGTGGAAACCGGCGACGAGCCCATCGACCTCCTCGGCGGCGTCGATCCGCACTACGCCCGCGTGGACGACCGCCTGACGCTGCGACTACTCCTCGCGACGGTTCCCGTACGAGAGCGCCGCATCCTCGCCATGCGGTTCTACGACAACATGACCCAGACCCAGATCGCCGCCGAGATCGGGGTGTCCCAGATGCAGGTATCCCGACTGCTGAATCGAACCCTCACCCGACTTCGGGCCACTCCGATCACACTGGCCGGGCTCGGCGACCAGTGACGCGGCGCTAGCCGCCATCCAGGAAACGGCACTGCCACCCGGGAAAGGACGCCGTCATCCACGAAACACAGCCGAAGGGACATGCCATGCACATCCACCGCGCCGAGATCGTCGCAAGACTGCGGGCGAGAGGTCTGTCGGCCAGGGCCGACTGGGTCGACCGGGAACTGCCCCGGATGGTCGACACGAACCTCAACGGTTCGCTGCTCCGGATGCTCGACATCCACCCCGCCACGATGACACCCGCCGACATCGCGTCGGGATGACGCCTTGTGTGGGCCCCCTCCGCGCCGTCGACGCGGAGGGGCGCTCGCTCGTCAATGTCGAGAACCACCTGTACGCCGCGTCCCAGGAGGCGCGGACCACACTGTGGACGGCTCGGTACCAAAGCCGGCCGCCAGTTCGCGATCGAAGTGTCCGTCATAGACGGTGCTGACGGCCGACGAATGGTGGTCGATCTCCCGGAGTTTGTCGCCGGCACGGCGAGCGGCGATGCCGGTGATCCAGACCAGTACGTCGTCTCGACGGGCGGCGGACACCGGCGCGAGCCGCCACACCTCGACGAACACCGCCCGGGTCACCGAGACGGCGTCCGCCGGGCTGCCAAGGCTCTTGCAGACCTGGAGGAAGACCGAGCGGACGAGACGATGGTAGAGGCGGCTGAAGGCCGCCTGGTCCCGATCAGCGATCCGCCTTACAAGATCACTCAACGACTCGGTGGCGGACATGGTGTGGACCGGTGGGACAGTCATCCGATGCTCCCGATGATGTGCCTGGGCAGGACATCCGCCGGGGACTGGAGCGGCTGCTGTGCGACTTCACACTACGTGACTGAGTGCCCGGACGAAACCTGCCGAATGTAACTGAACCACGGCACGGCTGAACTTCCGTCGATCCTTCCGGCCCGGCGGGACGGCGCCGCTCGGTGGCGCGGTCGTCTGCCTTCGCCCCAACCACAAGGGCATGCCGATCCTCTGCGAGGACGACAACTCGGCCTTTCTCCGTCGTCAGGTCCTTCAGCCCTCGTTGTTGATGGCGGCGACGGCGAGCCCGCGCGGGGTGAGCGAACTCGCGGGCGGCAGTTGGGACCTGAGAAAGCCGTTGCCCAGCCAGGTCGCAGCGCCGGTACCGGAGAAAACGTCACTCGCCCGGAGCCGCGTCCGGAGTACGGTTCGCTGCGCGCCATGCTGGCCGAGATGTGGGGCGAGGACACCGGTCCGGACCCGAGCACCGCAGCGCCGGTGATCATGAAGTTGGTCGGCCTGGCGGAGCCGCCGCTGCGGCTGATCGTCGGCGGCGCCTCCTACGACATGGTCCAGCAGATGGATCAGGCCCGCACGGCGGAGTACCGGCCCTGGGAGCACCTCAGCCGGCAGGCTCCGGGCTGAGGTCGGTCTCGGTGCGTACCGCTGCACAACTGGCACTGACCGGGATCACCAAGCGGCAACCGCGTCGTCCTCGACCGCGGGTTACTCAGTCTCGAATGAGTCGTTCGCCGAGAGCCAGCAGCAGAGCGACGACGCTGAGCAGGGCGCCGATCAGCACCGTGCTGCGTACGCCGTGGCTCGGCAGCGCGAGGCTGCCGACCAGGGCGCCAGCGGTGATGCCGACGTTGACAGCGGCGGAGACCGTCGCGGCGGCGAGGTCGGAGCGCCCGGGCGCCACCTGCAGCACCAGACCGCCGAGCGCCGCGGTGAACGCGGCGAACGCCAGTCCGGCCAGAGCGAGCAGGACGACGGCCGCTGCCGGCCGGTGGCCGAGCGGGTACAGCCCGAGCAGTGCCACTGCCTGCAGTGCGACGGTCGCGACCAGGGTGAGCCACGGGCTGCGGTCCACCAACGCTCCGACGGCGAGGATCCCGAGCACGCTGGCGACGCCGCGCGCCAGCAGGATGGCCCCGACCGACGCGGCGGGAAACCGGCTGACCTCGGTGGCGAAGAGGGCGACATAGGTGTAGGCGGCGATGGCGCCGGCGGTCGCCAGGATGGCCACGGCGACCAGCAGCCAGAAGCGGCGGACGTCGGGTGTCGCGCCTCGGGCGGCATGTCCCTGGTCGGGCCGCGTCGAGGGCAGCAGCGAGGCCACCGCAGCGAACACGATCGCGCCGAGCCCGGCCACGGCCAGGTACGACACCCGCCAGCCGGCGCGTTCGCCCAGCCAGGTGCCCGCGGGCACACCGAGGACCAGCGCGACGTTGCCGCCGGCGAACACGATCGCGACCACCCGCCCGCGCAGCCCGGGGCGGAACAGCTCGGCCGCGGCCGGCACCACCACCGCCCAGAACAGCGCGTGGGTGGCTGCGGTCGCCATCCTGGCCGCCAGCACCAGCGCGAACGTGCCCGCGAAGACCGTGATCGCGGTGCTGACCACGAAGCCGGCCAGCAGCGCCGACAGCAGTCGTCGGCGAGGGACTCCGCGGACCAGCGCCGTCAGCGGAACCGAGGCGACGAGGACCACCGCGCCGTACGCGGTGACGAGCATGCCCACTTGGGACGGTGGGACGGCCAGGTCGGCGGCCATCGGGAGCAGCAGCCCGATCGGCAGCGCCTCGGCGGTGGTGTAGAGGAACGTCCCGCCGGACAAGCCGACCAGCGCTCCCACTGCCCGCCTGTGCCCCATCCGACCCTCCCTGTGTTACCTGCTAAACCAACTATGGCGGCAACACGCTATCGGGTGCACTCGATGCGATGCAACTGGTAAAATTGGTTTCGATGGAAACAGTCGAGGACGTCACCCGGACGCGCCTGGTGGGCGGCAACCTCGCCCTGGACTTCATCAACACCCGCACCGGCCCACCCGTCGGGCCTCCGGACGACGACGTGCTCACGGGCTACCCGGAGTTGGTCGCCTGGGGCGTGTACGCGGGCGCCCTCACCGAGCCCGAGGCGGCCGCGTTGCGCCGGCTGTCCCGCGCGGACCCGGGCGGCGCCCACGCCGCCTTCGCCCGAGCGCTGCGCACCCGCGACTACCTCGACGAGGTGTTCCGGCCGCTGGCCGCCGCCCAGGATCCGAGCGCGGCTGTGCTGGCCCGGCTCCGGGACGACGAGGCGGATGCGCTCGGCCACGCACAACTCGAACCCGGAAGCACGTTCGGGTGGGCCTGGCGGGACGACCACACCCTTGTCCGGCCGCTACGGCCGGTGGTGCACGCGGCGGTCCAGCTTCTCACCACGGGCGCGCTGGACCGGATCAAGGGATGCGGCGGCTGTCGCTTCGTCTTCAACGACGAGAGCAAGAACCGCAGTCGCCGCTGGTGCAGCATGGACGACTGCGGAACCGCCGAGAAGATCCGCCGCTACGTCGCCGCGCGACGCACGCGTGCGACCCGGTGAGCGGGCGAGCCCCGATCACCGGCGAAACCTGGCCACCCGCATCCTCGGCGACCCCGGCGCACCGGTCAGCAGCCTGACCAACCTCTCCCGGCTGCTCGTCGGCCGGCTGGCACCAGGTCACGGCGGGCGAAGATCCCGGCTCCGCCCGCCGCGACCCGCGTGGTCGAGCCGGCCGGTCAGCCGGTCAATGCCCCATCCGGTACGGGCGCAGCCGCCGGTACGAAGACCACCCGGGAGCGCAACTGCCGGAACCCGGTCCGCTCCAGCTCGGCCAGTACGCGTACCCGATGGGCGTCCACGTCGGCGAGCACCTCGCGGGCGCCGCCCTCGGCCAGCACCCGGACCGCCTCGGCCAGCAGTTCACCCCGGACAGCCTCGTCGAGCAGGCCGAGGTAGGCGATGAGGGGATAGCAGGCGTCCCCGGCCGTTCCGACCAGCCCGACCGGCTGCCCGGCGTCGAGCGCGACCCGCCAGTTCCCCACCGGACGGTCCAGCCAGGCCAGCGGGTCGGTGGCCAGGTCGACGCCGGCGACCGCCCGAGCGACCTCCTTGCCGGTCAGCACATCCGGCTCGGCGATCCGGGCGACCAGGGCGTTGATCTCCGCCGCGTCGGTGGCCGGCCGGAAGGTGTACCGGCCGGAGGGTGCCGGCAACGGCGTACCCGTCCACGAGCAGCGCAGCCGCTCGCCCCGCTCGACCAGCCCGGCGAGCCGGGCCGCCGCCATCGGCGCCTCGGCCACGGCCAGCACCTCCGGCCGGCGCCGCCAGTGTGCCGGCAGGGCGGCGTAGTAGATCCGTGCACCGCCGAGCGCCCGGTGGGCGGCGCGTAGCAGCACGGCACCCACCTCCGGCTCGGCGTCCAGGTCGAACCGCTCCAGCCACGGGGCACCGACGGCGCCGGGTGGCAGTACCCAGGCCGCCCGGCCGACCACCCGGCCGGCCCGGAGGGCGACCCAGGTGTGCTCGGGGCGGTAGCCGCCGCCGGCCAGCCCTTCGGCGTAGCCGACCTGACGCAGTTGCGGGAGCGGATCGGGCATGGAGTCGAACAGACTCTCCTCGCCCGCGACGAGCGGGCGTACGACCAGATCGGTCATGGCGTGATCCTCGCAGAGGCGAGCGCCCCGGGTCAGATCCGCGTGGACGCCGGGACGCGGAGGGGGCGCAGAACATCGGACACTGTTCTGACCTCCTTCCGGCTCGTCGGCGTACCGGGAACGTACGCGGTGCAGCCCGCCGGCCGCAACGCGATTAGGTCCACCGGTCCGGGGCGGTCGGCACGTCCTCGGTAAGGAACCGGCCGCCCGGCACACTACCTGCGACGGCGTACCGCAGCGTCGGCCACCGGGCCGCTACTGGGTACGCCGGCCGTCGGTGCTACTTCTTTCTTCGGAACCTCAGCACCTCCCGCAGCAGCAGCACCCCTACGAAGGTGGGCAGGAGCGCGAGCAGTCCGACCCCGTAACCGATCCACAACAGCCATGGGCGAGCTTCGACGTCGGCTCGGGCCAGTAATCGGGTGGTCCGATCGATGCCCAGATCCCCGACGCGAACTGTGGTGCCCGTGTCGGAGGAGTCGAATATGGCTCCGGCAGTCATCTCCTCGAGCTGGCCGTCGTCCCAGGTGATGTCGACCTCGCAGGCTTCCCAGTAACCGAAGCCGCGATTGCTGATCGGACCGTGCTCGACGCACCGACCGACAGTGGCCCGACCCTCGCGCCGGGCGTCGGCCATGTCCTTGCCGGCCAACCTGCTCAGCGTCACCGCCGTGCCGAGCATGCCGGCCGCAAGGGCAAGTATTCCGGTGAGGAACAGGAACGACCGGAAGCCGTTGCCCTTGCGCCGCTGCACCACCGCAGCGCCGAGGTCCGCCTCCTCGGCGGCCCGCGCGGCATCCTTGCGGTCGAGTTCGCGCTGCTGCTCTTTTATCTCGGCAAGGCGGCTGGCGATCCGGTCGTCCAACGGTTCCATGGAACTCCTCCGTCAGAGCGGAAGTTCGATAGGCGTAGGGCTTGGATTGTTGCCCCGTAGCGTATCGCCGGCCTGTCCACCGTTCTGCGAGCCGTTCGTCTGGCTTGCGCTGCGCGCGGTGTTCTGGATCACCTGGTCGACGGGGCCGTAGACCGAGGTATGGCCCCGACCGATGGTGTTGAACGCTCCCCTGAACCCGGCCAGGCCGCTTCCGCCGGCCTCGCCGATTGCTTGGATGCGGAACGCCTCGAGCAGCAGGGTGCCGTTGTTGGCCTGGCGGATCTGCGCCAGGATGGTGTCGCACTTGCTGGTCAGCATGCCAATCTGCTTGATCGACTGGAACAGCCGCTCCAGCAGGCTGAGGATCTTGCTGCTGGTCTTGCCCACCAGGATGGCGACCTCGGCGGCGACCTTGGGGATCAGCACCACGGTGAGAGCCTGGATCGCCTTGGAGATGCACGCACCGACGACCTCGGCCACGATGTCGCGGATGGTGTTCCGGATGACGCCGACCATCGCGCCGACGATCGTGGTCGCCTTGCTCATCGCGTCGGCGATCTTGCCCAGCGCCTGTACCGACTCGGCATGGCTCCGGGCGCGTTGCCGGTACGCCGCCGCTGCCTGCGAGGTCCACGCCGCGGTGCTGCGGTTGACCTCGTCAACGAAGAAGTCGGTGGCCTCGTAGATGCGTCGTTCGATGTTGTACCAGGTCTGGGCGTGCCCCTCGATTGCCTTCGGGTCGCCAGCGAGCTTGTCCAAGGGTTCCCGCAGGAAGCTGACGTGCTCCATGAGCCAACCGACACCGGCAGCGAAGACGGCCTGTAGCGGGTCCATGATCGCGCCGATGGCGGAGAGACCGGTGGCCACGCCGTTGCCGGCGACACCCAGCCAGTTCTGGGTCGCGATGCCGTCCACCACACCGCAGGCCGACTCGAAGATGCCGGCGCCCTCGTAGGACTTCGTCTCACCCTCGGCGGCGATGAGGGACACCCGGCTGAAAGCCGCGTCGGTGCTCATCGGCCGCCCGCCTCCCTGATTCGGGTCGCCGCGGCGCCGTCGGTGATGTCGACGTTGTCGGCCAGCGCCCGGAGCAGTTCCGCCAGGTGTGCAGTGGCGTCAGCCCCGTTTCGGATCTCCGTCAAAGCGAAGCTCTGCATCGGATTGATGATCGGCAGGAACAGCGGGCTGCAGAGGATGCCGTACACCTCGTCGTGCAGGTCGACGTACTCGGCACCGGCGGCGGCCTCGCCGCACATCCGGCCGGCCTCGTCCACCATCTGGGCGTGTTTGCGGACCTCTGCCGTCGACAGCCTGATGTCGCTCATCGGTGGTCACGCTCCTCGTCCTCGGGTGGTTCCGGGAACTGTTTCGTGTATGCGCCACCGATGAAGGAGGCCGTCTCGGAGCCCGCGCCGTAGAGGCTGCTCACCACGGCGACCATCTGCTGCGCCATCTTCGCCTGGGCGCGCCGGCTGGTGTCGAGAATGATCGAGGCGAGTTCGTCCGCGGGCAGGCGCATCGCCTGGTCGCTGAGACGTAGCTCGGCCATGCCTCCTGACGAGTCGACGGTGACGACGGCCTCGCCGCCCCGCGACTCGACCGTCGCCCTGTTCTGTTCCATTCGCTGGCTGAGCTCGGTGGTGAGCGCCGTCTGCTGCTCCACACGTCGCTGCCAGTCGACGAGCATGCCTTCCGGGTCCCCCGGCACTAGTCCTCCCTCGGTGGCCGTCGCGGGTAGTTTAGACAATTCCTGCCAGCCGGAGATCCCATCGACTCATCTGGATAGCCGGTTCGGGAAGCGGGCCTACTCTCGGCTCTCCGGCCACCGGCTACTGTGCCGATCGTGACGGGCTGGTGACGTGTCGGTTAACCATGATCTTCCTGGGCCTCCGGGAACTACCATGTGTTCGTGTCCGGCGACGCGGTGCCCCGGTTCGTGGTGTGGGGCGCGAACGCGCTTGCCCAGCGGCTGGTCGGCGAGCTGATGAACACCTACAGCGCCCATGTCACGGTGATCGTGCCGTCGGCCTCGGCAGACCAGGCCCCGGAGATCGCCGAGCTGGTGCCGGAGGACGGCGAGCCGGCCCTCCGACCAGCGATGATCGTCGCGCCCCGGCTCAACCAGGAGGTCTTCCGGCAGGCCGGGATCGAGACCGCCGCGGCGGTCGCGCTGGTCGACCGCGACGACGTCGCCAACGTGGACGCCGCGCTGATCGCCCGCGAGGTGAGCCCCACCGTCCGGCTCGTGGTCCGGCTCTTCAATCCGGTACTCGGGGACGGCATCGCCAGCATGCTCGGCGACTGTGGGGTGCTCTCCGGTTCCGAGTTCGCCGCCCCCGCGTTCGTGGCCGCGGCGCTCGGCAACGACACCCCCACCTACGTCCGGCTCCCCGACGAACTGCTGATGGCCGCCCCGCGGACCGACGTCGCCGACCGCCCCGACGACGTGCTCTGCGGGCTGGCGATCACCGAGGGCCTCGCCGAGCCGGTCCGGTTGCCGGCCGACGAGGACGCCGCCGACCTGGTCCTCGTCCGGGCGCCGAGCAGCCAGCCCCGACCGGTCCGGCGACGCCGGCCACATCCGATGCGCGCCACCCGGTTGCTGTTCGGTCGCAACCTCCGGCTGGCCCTGCTGGCGCTGGCCGGCGTGCTGGCCACCGGTACGGTCACGCTCGCGCTCACCCGCGAGGACACCGGCCTGCTCCAGGCCGGGTACCTGGCCGTGCTGACCGCCCTCGGCGGCGCCGACGCCGACACCGGCGCCTCGGTGGTCGAGAAGGCGGTCGCGGTGCTGCTCGTGGTCACCGGGGTGGCGCTGATCCCCACCGTCACCGCGTTGATCGTGGACGTCGTCGTCAACGCCCGGCTCGCGCTGGCCGCCGGAGGTCTCACCGAGCCGGTCTCCGGCCACGTGATCGTGGTCGGGCTCGGCAACATCGGCGCCCGGGTCGTCCGGGAGCTGCACGACTTCGGCCTCGACGTGGTCGCCATCGACCGGATGGAACACGCCCGAGGGGTGTCGGTCGCCCGTGAGCTGCGCATCCCGGTCCTGATCCGGGACGCCAACAGTGCCGAGGCGTTGCGGGCCGCGTCGGTGGAGACCTGCCGCGCCCTGCTGGTGCTCACCACCGACGACGTGACCAACCTGGAGACCGCCCTGATCGGCCGGGCGGTGCACGGGCAGGCGCAGCGCGGGACCGGCGGTGCCGGCGGGGCCAAGCTGCGGGTGGTGCTCCGGCTCTTCGACGAGGGCTTCGCGCGGCGGGTCAAGCGGGCCTTCGGGATCGATCACTCGCGCAGCGTTTCCTACCTGGCCGCACCCGCCTTCGCGGCGGCGATGATGGGTCGGGAGGTGGTGGGTGCGATCTCCGTCGGCCGCCGGGTACTGCTCGTCGCGGAGTTGCCGGTCGGTGCCGGGTCCGAACTGGAGGGACAGCTCTGCCCCGATGTCAGCCGGCCGGGCGAGGTACGGCTGATCGCCGTCCGGACCGGCCGGGTCGGGCAGACTCTCTGGTCCCTGCCGGACCGCCGGCCGCTGGTACGGACCGACCGGCTGCTGGTGGTCGCCACTCGGGCCGGGCTGGCCGGGCTGCTCTCGCGTACCGCCGCCAGTCCCGATCCGCCACCGCTGGTGGAGCCGAAGCCGCTGCGCCTGTTGAGCACCGCGGTCCGGCACCGACCCCGGCCGGCGCCGGACTCCGTACCCGGGCCGCCCGCCGGGCCGGCGGACCGGCGGTCCTCCCCAGCGGAGTGAGCGGCGGCGCCGTCCTCACCGCCGTCCGTCCCGGCTGAGCACGGCCGGTCAGCCGCAGAGCGTGGTGGGAACCCGGGGGCCGCGGGCGGGGCCGGAACCGGTGCGGAACCGCCGCCCGGGCGAGGACAGCCAGAAGGTGGCCGCGACCGGCGTCAGTGCGCTGGTCGTGGTCGACGGTACCGGGACCTCTGCCCCGGACCCCGGTTTAGTCGCGGTTCGCCGGGGCATGAAGGACAAATGCCTCCGCGTCCTGGTCTCCTCGTCGACAACACGCTGCGGCTGGCCGCCGAGGGGTACGGCTGGCTGCCCAACCTGCGCCGTCGGGAAGGGACGCAAACCGTCCAGACCCGGCTGCTCGGGCAGCGGGCGGTGGGGCTGTGCGGCCCGGACGCGGCCCGGTTCTTCTACGACGAGGCGCACATCCGGCGGCACGGGGCGATCCCTGGCCCGGTCCAGGACACCCTCTTCGGCCGGCGTGCGGTGCACACCCTCGACGGTGCCGACCACCGGCACCGCAAGGCTATCTTCACGTCGCTGCTTACCCCCGACGCGATCACCACCCTCCAGCGGTACGCCGGCACGGCCTGGAACGAGACCGTCGACCGCTGGCCCTCCTGGCAGCCGGTCGTACTCTTCGACGAGGTCAGCCGGGTCCTCACCCGTGCCGTCTGTCAGTGGGTGGGAGTGCCACTGGCCGAGCCGGACGTCGCCACGGTGGCCGCCGACATGGTGGCGCTGGTGGACGGCTTCGGCACCCTGGGCCCCCGACACTGGCGCGCCCGGCAGGCGCGGGGCCGGCGGGAACGCTGGCTGGCCGGGCTGGTCGAGCAGGTCCGGCAGGGTCGGCGGGCCGTCGACGCCGGATCCGCGTTCGACGTGATCGCCCGCTACCGGGACGCCGACGGCGAGCCGCTCGATCCCCGGCTCGCGGCGGTGGAGATCCTCAACCTGGTCCGGCCGACGGTCGCGGTCTGCTGGTTCGTCAGCTTCGCGGCACACGCCCTGCACCGCTGGCCGGAGCTCCGGGCCCGGCTCCGTTCCGGCAGCGCCGACTACGTCACGGCGTTCGGGCACGAGGTCCGCCGCTTCTACCCGTTCGCGCCGTTCGTCGCCGGCCACGCGGTACGGGACCTCGCTTGGCAGGACGTGCCCATTCCGGCCGGCTCGATGGTCCTGCTCGACCTGTACGGCCAGAACCACCTTCCGGAGCTGTGGCCGGACCCGTACGTCTTCGATCCGGAGCGGTTCCTCGGTCGGGAGATCGGCGCGTTCGAGCTGGTGCCGCAGGGCGGCGGCGATCCGCGTACCGGCCACCGCTGTCCGGGCGAGACGACGACCGTGGCACTGCTGGCCACGCTCACCGCCCGGCTGGCCGACCTGGACTACCAGGTACCGGAACAGGATCTCGGGATCTCGCTGCGCCGGGTACCGACCCGGCCGCGCAGCGGCTTCGTCCTCGTCCGGGGGTGACCGCCGGGTTCGGCCGGCCCGGCTCGTCCAGGGGTGACCGCCGGAGGTCGCCCTGAGCGTGGCGCCCGGGGCGCCCCCGTTTGGCGGCCGCTGCCGGGGGAAGCCAGCCGTCCGGGACGGTGCCGGTCGCGGCGCCCTCGTCGGCGGAACAGGGAGGCTTGAGATGGGTGATCGGGACGAACTTCATGACCTGCGCCAACGCGCTCACGAGGCAGGCGTCCAGGGCAGCTCGAAGATGAGTGAGCAGCAGCTACGGGAGGCGTTGAAGAAGATGGGCAAGGGGGCTGAACCGATGGTCGCCAAGCGGGAGGCCAAGGGCTACCTGTAGCCGAAACCCCGGGTACGGCCCGAGCGGGGATGCGCTGTGGGCCGTACCCGGGTGTGTCCAGGCTCAGGAGCGGGCCCGGCCGGTCGGCCAACTGGCCCGGACCAGGGCGGGCAGTTCCCGGCGGTGCCGGGCCAGCAGAATGCCGGCCAGCACCGCATACACGACCGCGACACCGTACCGGACCGCCTGGGTGGGCACGGCGAACTGCACCGCGAAGAGCAGGAACAACAGCGCCGCCTCGACCCGGGAGATCCGCAGGTCGGCCAGGACGGCGACGCCGAGCAGGGTCTGCGCGCTGGTCAGGTAGAGCTCCTCGGTCTGCCGCGGGTCGAGTGGCAGCCCGGCGAACTCACCGCCGCCGAGGTAGAAGGCGATCGGCAGGCAGGCGATCAGCAGGGTCCACTGGTTGAGTTTCGCCGCCAGCAGCGCGCCGAGCCCGTCGTCGGCCCGGCCGCGCAGCGCGAAAGCGATCGCCACGATCACCTCGGGTGCCTCGGAGGCGACCGGGGCGAGCCACTGTACGAGCAGGAATTCGTCGATGCCGAGCGCCGTACCGGCCTTGACGAGGGACTTGCCGAACGGCTCGGCCGCGCTGAGGATCACCACCGCCGCCGTACCGAAGAGCACGGCGACGGTCAGCCGGCGGCGCCTCTTCGGCGCTCTGGCGAGGGTGGCGGCCACCCCGACCAGCGCCTCCTCGGCGTGCTCGGTACGCCCGATCCGGGAAAGGTAGAGCGCGAACAGGGCACCCAGGACGATGCTGTCGTACCAGGCCAGCCGGCCGGTCAACGGGATCACCAGGGCGTAGACGGTGGCCATCAGCAGATAGATCGTCTCGGTCCGGCGGTGCGCGGAGAGACTCACGCCGCCAGGGTCGCCGGATTGCCCGCGTCGGCGTACCGCCCAGATGGCGGCGAAGACCAGCAGCGGCCAGGCGACCCCGATCAGCAGCCGGTTGGCTCCGGTCATGTTCGCCAGGGCGAAGGCCGCGAATTCGGGATCGGAGCCGGCGGCGAAGGCGAAGTAGATGTCGATCGCGTACTCCGGAAGTACCGCCACCAGGGCGAGCAGGGCGAGCGCCAGGCTCCCGGGCAGGTCGACCCGAGCCACCTCGGAGGCCCACATCAGCAGGGCGACCGCCGAGAGCACCGCCACCCCGAAGATCGCCATCCCGGCGATCGCCGGCAGGTCAACGCCGGCCAGCCGCATCGCCACGGCCGGGACGGCTGCCAGCACGGCGAAACCGACCCGGGTCGCCACGCCCCGAGCGGACACCGTGACATCGAGTCCCACCCGCACGTCGCCACCCCCGCCTGGCATCGAGCCTGCCGGACCGGGCGGACGGTAGGGGCGGAATCACCGAGATGGCTCGGCCCGGCGCTGCCGGCGAGCGGCAGTCCGGGTCGGCGACGGAACTGCGGAAACAGATCTCCAGACCGGCGGTCAGGGACCGACCCTGCTCGGGGCCGGTCCCTGACGGGCGTACCGGTCTCCGGAGGCCGTCACCACTGGAGTTGGGACACGTCCTCGACCGTGGCGCCGGCCGGCGGGGCGAACGCCGTACTGTCGACCCTCTCGGAGTACTTCACCAGCTCGATCGCGGCCTGCTCGCCGCTGTCCGTCCGACCGACGAACGAGGCCAGTACGCCGGACTCGGTGACACAGACCGTGAGCTTGTCGAGGGTCCCCTCGGTGCCGCCCTGCGGGTCGCTGACCCCGGTGACGTCGGCGCAGAGCGTGTCCTGCCCGGCGATCTTCCGCTCCGTCGTCTGCACGTCGGTGTTCGGCACGATCGCGGCGGCGGCGACCAGGCCGAGCGCCAGTTCCGGGGTGACGAAGCCGGGGCCGGTGACCGCGGCGACCATGCCGGCTTCCGGGGTCGTCGCGGCGGTGGTGTTCGTGCTCTTCTGGCACTCGCCGCCGGAGCAGATGATCATGTGCTCCGGCGTGAAGATGAGCCGGCCGTCCGGGGTGCTCAGCGCCGAGTGGGGCGGCTGCTGGGTGAGGGTGACCGTCTCGGTCTCCCGCTGGCCGGCCTCCTCCCCGACGATCCGGTATTCGGCGGTGAAGGTGAGCTGGGCGGACTTCCCCAACCGGTCGGCGAAGTCTCCCAGCGTGTTGGCCGTGTCGACCGCGTTCTGGACCGTGTTGATGACGCCACAGCCGGCGCCGAGCAGGACGAGGGCCGAGAGGGCGACGAGGCGCCCGGCGAGGTGGCTACGAGGCGAGGTCATGCCAAGAACTGTGCGGCCGCCGGTGATTCCCGGCCACGGTCCGCGACCGCAACGGCACGAATTCGGGATATCGCCGCCCGCCGCTGTCCGGCTCCGCCCGCGCCGCGCTGGCCGTGGGGTACGTTGAGGGCCTCAGCCGCCGCGACCGGAGGAGGTGGGACCGATTTCCGTGTCGATCGGCCGGGTGCTCCCACCCCGCGGGTCGGCGGCCTCGTCGGGGCACGTCGGGTCGCGGTAGCCGGGAGAGCGCCGGCAGGCGTTCCGAAGGGCTGTACGTGTCAACACCCATCTCCACTCCCGCCTCCACACCGGACCGCGCGGAGGTCGTCCGCCGGCTTCGGGCGGCCGGCTGCGTCTTCGCCGAGGACGAGGCCGAACTCCTGAGTACCGCCGCGCGGAGCCGGGCCGAACTGCTGGCCATGGTCGAGCGGCGGGTCTCCGGCCTGCCGCTGGAGCACATCGTCGGCTGGGTCGACTTCTGCGGCTTGCGGGTCGCCGTCGACCCGGGAGTCTTTGTGCCACGCCGCCGTACCGAACTGCTGGTCCGCCGGGCCGCCGCGCTGGCCCGGCCGGGCGCCACGGTGCTGGACCTGGCGTGCGGCTCCGGCGCGATCGGGCTGGCGGTCGCGGCGCTGGTCGACGACATCGTGCTGTACGCGGTGGACATCGAACCGGTCGCTGTCCGTTGCGCCCGACGCAACCTCGCCCCGCTCGACGGCCGGGTGTACGCCGGGGACCTGTACCAGCCGCTTCCGCCCCGGCTGCGCGGCCAGATCGACGTACTGGTGGCGAACGTGCCGTACGTGCCCAGCGAGGCGGTCGAACTGCTGCCGCCGGAGGCACGGCTGCACGAGCCGCTGGTGGCGCTGGACGGCGGACGCGACGGCCTCGACGTGCTGCGCCGGGTGGCCGCCGGAGCCCGGGACTGGCTCGTCCCCGGCGGCCACCTGCTGGTGGAGACCAGCCTGGAGCAGGCGGAGATCGCCGTGGGCGTGTTCGACCGGGCCGGCCTCGCTCCGGCGGTGGTCACCGACGACGACCTGCCAGCGACCGTGGTGGTCGGCCGCCGCTGACGACCGCCCCGATCAGCCGACCGAGGCTGCCGGCCGCGGCTCGCTCTCCGGTTCTGGCTCGCCCTCCGGCTTGGCCTCGGTCTCGGGCTGCGGCTCGCCCTCGGGCTTGGCCTGGGCCTCGGTCTCGGGCTGCGGCTCGGCCTCGGTCTTCGGCTGGGCCAGGATCTCGGCGATCGTCGCAGCGTCCCCGGCGGTGTGCGCGGCGAGCAGCTCGGCGAAGCGCTCCGCCGGCATCACCCGGACGCCGAGGCTGGTGGCCTTCTCCGCCTTGCTGCCCGCGCCCTCGCCGACCACCACCAGATCGGTCCGCTTGGAGACCGAGCCGGACGACTTGCCGCCGAGCCGTTCGACCGCCTCGTTGCCCTCGTTGCGGGTCAGTCCCGGCACGGAACCGGTGACCACGACCGTCATCGGGGTGCCGTCCGGCCGGCGCAACGGCAGCGCGGTCGCGGTCGGGACGTCCACGTCGCCGTCGCCGTCGGTGGTCGCGGCCTGACCGGGAACGCCCGGCTCGGTCATGTTGACCCCGCGAGCGGCGAGCTTCTCGACCACCGGGGCCAGCTCGACCAGCTCCGCCGCGATGGTGACGGCCCGCTCCGGTCCGACCCCCTCGACCTCCTGCAGGCCGGTGACGGAAGCGGCGAGCAGCGCCTCCATGGTGCCGAAGTGCCGGGCGAGCCGGCGGGACATCGACCGGCCGGTCATCCGTACGCCGAGGCCGGTGAGCACCCGGGAGAGCGGCTGGTGCTTCGACGCCTCGATGTTGGCCACGAGTTTGCGGGCCGAGGTCTCGCCCAGCCGCTCCAGGGTGGCCAGCGTGCCGGGGTCGAGGTCGTAGAGGTCGGCCGGGTCGGTGACCATGCCGGCGCTGACCAGCAAGTCGATGATCTTGCTGCCCAGCCCCTCGATGTCCATCGAGTCCCGGGCGGCGTAGTAGGAGAGCGACTCGCGGGCGCCGCAGGCCCGGCCCTGGGTGCAGCGCCAGCGCTTCTGCGAGCGGTCGATCTCGCCGTCGCAGCGCGGGCACCGGGTCGGCGGCTCGTAGGCGGTGGAGTCCGCCGGTCGCTCGTCGAGCTTGGCGCCGGTGATCTCGGGGATCACGTCACCGGCTCGCCGGACGAAGACGGTGTCGCCGGCCCGGACATTGCGCCGGACCAGGTCGTCGAAGTTGTGCAGGGTGGCCGAGGTGACCGTCACCCCACCCACCTGTACCGGCGCCAGTACGGCGACCGGAGTGATCACGCCGGTCCGGCCGACCTGCACCTCGATCGAGAGCAGTGTGGTGGTGCGGGTGTCGGCGGGGAACTTGTAGGCGATGCCCCAGCGGGGTGCCCGGGTGCCCGACCCGGCCAGCTCGCGGTCGGCCGGGTGGTCGGCTTTGATCACCGCACCGTCGATGCCGAAGCCCAGCTCGCCCCGGCGGGCGTAGAGCGACTCCACCACGGCGAGCACCTCCTCGATGGTGGTGCAGAGCGGCATTCCGGCCGGCGAACCGGCGGTGGTGGCGACGCCGAGGCTCTCGACGTACGCCATGGTGGCGGAGTGCGGGCGGGGCTCGGTCGCCCCGTCGGCGCCGTCGAGGCCGTGCACCGCGTAGGCGAGGAAGGAGAGCGGCGCATCGTACGCCCGGTCCTGGGCCCGCAGCGTGCCGGCGGCGGCGCTGCGCGGATGCGCGAAGGCCGGCTCGCCGTGCCCGGTGCGCATCTCCTGGGCCTTGGCGAAGTCCTCGTCGGTCATGTAGACCTCGCCGCGGATCTCCACGGTCAGCGGCTCGCCGAGCTGCTCCGGCAGACCGGCCGCCCGCCGTGCCTGCGGCGTCACGTCCTCGCCGGCCAGCCCGTCCCCCCGGGTGGCGACCTGGACGAGCCGGCCGTCCACGTAGCGGGCGGCGATGGCCAGCCCGTCGATCTTGGGCTCCACGGTGTAGCCGGCGGCGGGACGGCCGAGCAGCTTGTCGAGCCGGGTCGCCCAGCGGGCCAGTTCCTCCTCGCCGAAGACGTTGTCGAGGCTGAGCATCGGGACGCTGTGCACGACGTCGCCGACCAGCCCGGCGCCGGCCGCCACCAGCTCGCTGGGCGAGTCGTCGGTCTTCCAGCCCGGTTGGGCGGCCTCGGTCGCGACGACCCGGGCCATCAGCGCGTCGTAGGTCGCGTCGTCCATCGCCAGGTCCGCGCCGTTGTAGTAGGCGGCCGCGGCCGACCGGATCTCGGCGATCGCCGCCTCGTAAGCCGGGCGGTCCGGGAACGGCTCGGCGAGCGCGGCGTCCACCACCGGGTCCACCGGATCGACGACCGGTTCCACCGGACCGGCCCCGCCCGGCTGCTCGGGCCGATCGTCGGTCGCCGTCCCTACTGCCTCGTACGCCACGAAGTCCCCCTCCCGTCAGGCCCGCATGCTCGGCGTTCAGCCTAGAGACCGGGTACGACGAAGCACCGCCCCCAGTCCCGCCGGACTCGATACAACCGCCGGACGGGCGCGCGCCGGCACCTAGGCTGACCTCATGGCCGAGCCGGCGCGCAGTCCGGGGGACGAGCCGGGCGTACCCGGGCCGGAGCCGGAGCCCGGCGTACCCGGGCCGGACGGCGCACGGAGTACGCGGCACACGCAGGGTCAGGCCGCCGGCGAGACACCCTGGTCGCAGGCGGGGCCGCTCAGCTCGTCGCGTTCGCAGCACACCCGGAGCGATGGAGTGGACGGGGTGGTTCGGGGCCGAAGTATTGACAGCTTTCGACGGCAGGCTCAAGCTTGTGGATGAGAGAGAGCGCTCTCTCATACCTCGAACGAGGGCAGACCACCACCAGTCTGGCCAGCGACCTCCGACGCCTTCGGCGGCGGCGCCGGAACCCCTCCGCTGGCCGCTCACCAGCTAGGAGTGCCCACATGGAAAGGGCCGCACCCCTGCACGCGCTGCGCCGCCGGCTGAGAATCGTGACGCTGTTCGGCGCCCTGCTCGCCCTGCTCGGCGGCTACGCCGTGATCGAGCGGGCGGAGCCGGCCGAGGCCCGGGTCGTCCGGGTCGCCGAGTTCCTGGCCGACTGTCCGTACAGCCACCGGCTGCCGGACGACCCGATCATCTTCCCGGGCCTGCCCGGCGCCTCGCACATGCACAGCTTCTTCGGCGCGACGACCACCAACGCCCACACCAACCTGGCCGACCTGCTGAACTCCGACACCACCTGCAACCCCCGGGTCGACGTCTCGTCCTACTGGGTGCCCACCTTCTACGCCGACAACGTCCCGGTGGAACCGGCCATCGTCACGTTCTACTACCTCGGCGAGGGCGTCCGCAGCGACATCGTCGCCAACACCCAGCCCCTGCCGCTGGGCCTGCGGATCGTGGCCGGCAACGCCCGGGCCACCGCCCCGGACTCGACCACCATCTCCCGATGGTCCTGCCTGCACGCCGGGCACGTCGGCGCGTCCAAGGACTTCGTCAACTGTCCTGCCGGGACGATGATCGAGTCGTACCTCGACTTCCCGCAGTGCTGGAACGGCCGCGACCTCGACTCGCCGGACCACAAGAGCCACATGGCGTACCCGGTCAACCAGGCCTGCCCGTCCAGCCACCCGGTGGCGGTGCCGAAGCTGCGCCAGGTGCTGCGCTATCCGGTCAACGGCGACCCGGCCCGGTTCCGGCTCGCCTCCGGTGGCGGGTTCACCATGCACGGTGACTTCTTCAACGCCTGGCCCGAGGCCGAGATGCTGCGCCGGGTCCGGGACTGCATCCGCCCCGTGATCAAGTGCGGTGCGGACGGCCGCCCGAGCTGACCGTGGGGCTCCGCGGGTGGATCCGGCTCCGGCCAGGTCCACCCGCACCACAGCGACCGGAGAAGGAGGCCCGGACATGCGGCACACCGCCGGCGTACCGGCCGCCGCGATGCTCGTCGCGGTGCTGCTGGCCGGCGGCTGTGCCGGCTCCGCTGCCGCACCACCAAGGGCTTCGGGTACGCCCACCGGCGCGGCCCCGGTCACCGCCAGCCGACCGCCCGGCCCGGCGGGTACGCCCAGTCCGTCCGGCCCGTTCAACGGCACCGATATCGCCTGGCTGCAACTTGCCGTCGCCATGCACGAACGGGTGCTGCCCCTGCTGGACCTGGTGCCGGAGCGCACCACCGACCCGGCCGTGCGCCGGCTCGCCACCCGGATCCGGGAGACCCACCGTGCCGACCTGGAGCGGTGCCGGCGGCTGCTCGACCGCTCCGGTGCGCCGAAGACCAACCCGCACGAGGGGCACGACATGCCCGGGATGGTCACCGCCGCCCAGTTGACCGCGCTCGGCTCCGCATCGGAAGCCGAGTTCCGGCGCCTCTTCGGCCAGTACCTCCGGGCACATCTGGCGCAGTCTGTCCGGGTCGCCGGCGCCGAGCAGCGCTCCGGCGCCGACCCCGACACCACCAGCCTGGCCGGGGCGATCGCCCGGACCGGCACCGGCTACCTGACCCAGCTCGACCGACTGCCGGACTGACTTCCGGTTTCCGACGAGCACCGCCGCCGCTCAGCCGACCGCCGCTGCGGGGGTCCGGAGCCAGCGGTACGACCGCCCGGGCCGGCAGGTGCACCGTCAGCCCGTCCCCCGGGCCCGGCAGTCCGGCCCCACCCGCCCACAGCGTCCCCTCGTCGAGCTGGGTACGCAGCCGCACCCCGGCCACCTCGACCGGCAGGTTGAGGCTCGCCCAGGTACGTCGACCGGAGCACCCGGGCGGCGGGCGCGGTGGTCGGACCGTCGGTGGGCGGGTCGAGGCGTATCGCCGAGGCGCGGAAGGCGAACGAGGTGGCGGTGCCGGCCGGGCCGGGCGGTGTCCCGGCAACGGCGACGACGAGCGTGGACCCGTCGCCCCGGACGATCACCACGATCCGGACCGAGAGGGCACCGCCTCCTCCCGGTCATGTGTGACGTAAACCGAGGTGGTGCCGAGCTGGTCGTGCAGGCTCCGGATCTCGTCGCGGAGCTGGTAGCAAGGTGCGGACCCGGTCAGCCGGTCCGGCGCCGGAACAGCACGACCGAGAGCGCGACCGACCCGGCGAGTAGGCCGGAGCACCAGGCCAGGGCGGTCCACGGGCTGGCTCCGACCGGCGTACCGAGCAGCAGCCCGCGCAGCGACTCGATCACCGGGTTGAGCGGCTGGTGTTCGGCGATGCCCCGGGTCCAGCTCGGCATGGTGTCGATCGGCACGAACGCGCTGCTCGGATAGGGCAGGAACATCACGAAGAAGGTGAATCCGTTCGCCGCCTCCACCGAGCGGACCAGCAGCCCCACGGCGGCGGAGAGCCAGGACATGGCGACGACGAACGCCAGCAGGATGCCGGCGGCGGCCAGCCACTCGACCGGCCCGGCCTGCGGCCGGAACCCGATGCCGAACCCGACCCCGAAGACCAGGACGGTCGCCAGGACGTTCCGGGCGACGCTCGCCGCCACCTGCCCGCCGAGTACGGCCGCGCCGCTCACGTCCATCGCCCGGAACCGGTCGGTGATCCCGCCCGCCATGTCCTGGGTGACGCTGACCGCCGTGGTGGCCGCGCCGAACCCGGTGCAGAGCAGGATCACTCCCGGCACGACCCAGCTCACGTACTCCATGCCGGTGCTGATGGCACCGCCGAACAGATAGACGAAGAGCAGCATCAGCATCACCGGCAGCAGCAGCGACATCAGCACCGCGTCGGTGTTGCGCCGGGACAGCCGCAGGCAGCGCCCGACCATGGTCAGCAGGTCCGTGCCGAACGGGCGACGCCCGGCGAGCGCGAGGTCAGACATTGGCGGGCTCCTTCTCGGTACGGCTGGCGGCCGGCTCGGCGCGGCCGGCGGTGTGGCCGGTCAGGGCCAGGAACACGTCGTCGAGGGTCGCGGTACGCACCGCGAAGCGGGTCACCGCGGTACGCCCGGGGTCGACCTCGTCGAGCAGGCCCCGGATGCCCGGGGCGGTGCCGTCGGTGGCCACGTCCAGGGTCAACCTGGCGAGATCGGTCCGGAGCACCCGTGTCCCGAGCTGCTGCCGGGCGCTCTCGAAGTCCGCCCCGGTGGCCAGGGTCAGGCTCAGCCGCTGTTCGGCGAAGCGGAGCTTGAGCCGGGCCGGAGTGTCCTCCGCGACCACCCGCCCCGCGTCCAGTACGGCGATCCGGTCCGCGAGCCGGTCGGCCTCCTCCAGGTACTGCGTGGTGAGGAAGACCGTCACCCCGGACTCGGCCAGTCCGCCGATCGCCTGCCAGAGCGCCTGACGGCTGCGCGGGTCGAGCCCGGTGGTCGGCTCGTCGAGGAACATCACCGAGGGGTGGCCGACCAGTCCGGCGGCCAGGTCCAGCCGTCGTCGCATCCCGCCGGAGTAGGTGCCGACCCGGCGGCCCGCTGCGTCGGCGAGGTCGAACCGGTCGAGCAGTTCGCGGGCCCGCGCCCGGGCGCCCGCCGTGGAGAGGCCGGAGAGCCGGCCCATCATCCGGAGGTTCTCCTCGCCGGTCTGCAACTCGTCGATCGCCGCGTACTGCCCGGTCAGGCTGATGCTGCGGCGTACCCGGTGTCGCTGCCGCAGCACGTCGAAACCGGCGACCCGGGCCTGTCCGGCGTCCGGCCGAACCAGGGTTGCCAGGATTCGTACCGTCGTCGTCTTGCCCGCCCCGTTGGGTCCGAGCAAGGCGAAGACGCTGCCCTCCGGTACCCGGAGGTCGATGCCGGTCAACACCCGCACCGACCCGTACGCCTTTGTCAAGCCGGCCGTTTCGATCGCCCATCCCGGTGCCATCACAGCCACTCCTCATCCCCGTGCGGCCGGTCGGGGTACCCGGTCAATGTGATTGCGTACAGGCTAAGCAGATAACGCGAGCGGGCACAATGTCAGGGTCAAAGGAGAACTCATTGCCCTAGTGCACTAGTGCTCCTGGCCGGGGAGTCGAGCGGGGAGCCGGGGCGCGCGACCGCGACGTGCCGGCCGGCGGGCAGCCACCCGATACCCTCCCGGTGCACTAGTACGCGACGTAGCGATCGACAACGAGGAGCAGCGGTGGACCGTCCCGGAGCAGAGCCGCCGTACCGTCGGATCGTGGCCGAGATCCGGCGCCGCATCGCCGCCGGCGAACTGCGCCCGGGCGACCGGGTGCCGTCGACCCGACGGATCACCGCCGAGTGGGGCGTCGCGATGGCCACCGCAACCAAGGTGCTGACCGTGCTCGGTCAGGAGGGCCTGGTCCGGGCCGTACCCGGAATCGGGACCGTGGTGGTGGAGCCGGAACCCTCGCCGGTGCCCGGCCCCGCACGGCGCCGGGCGGCTCGGGAGGCGGATCCCGGGCTGACCCGGGACCGGATCGTCCAGGCCGCGATCGAGGTCGCCGACGCCGAGGGGTTCGCCGCGCTGTCGATGCGGCGGGTCGCGGCGCAGCTCGGCGTCGGCACCATGGCGCTCTACCGGTACGTGCCCAGCCGGGACGATCTCGTCCAGCTCATGGTCGAGGAGGTACTCGGCGAGATCGCCCTGCCGGAGCCACCGCCCGCAGGCTGGCGGGACCGGCTCGAAGTGATCACCAGGATGCAGTG
>NZ_JAWQRR010000071.1:35000-38641 GCF_033446045.1 Plantactinospora sp. KLBMP9567
TTGGCGGAGACACTGGCGAGTCTTGCCTGGCAGCGGCCGGGTTCTAGTACGCATCTTCCTGTGTGGGGGTGGTGGAACGGGCTTGGTGCGGCTGGGTGGGGTGTAGGGCATCCTGTTGGGTCCTGAGGGAACAACCGTGTGGTTGGTTCTTCGGGTTGGCCGTGGGCGGGCGTTTGCTCGTCGGGCTGCCAGGCATGGCCTGGCCTCGCATACCGGGTCCTTTCCTTTGGGGTGGGGTTGCTGGTGTGGGGTGGTGGGTTGTGGGTTGGTCGTTTGTTGAGAATTACACAGTGGACGCGAGCATCTTTGTGGTCAAGTTGTCAAGGGCGAACGGTGGATGCCTTGGCACCAGGAGCCGATGAAGGACGTGGGAGGCCGCGATAGGCCTGGGGGAGCTGTCAACCGAGCTGTGATCCCAGGGTGTCCGAATGGGGTAACCTGGCACCAGTCATGTGGTGTCACCTGCACCTGAATTCATAGGGTGTGTGGAGGGAACGCGGGGAAGTGAAACATCTCAGTACCCGTAGGAAGAGAAAACAATAGTGATTCCGTGAGTAGTGGCGAGCGAAAGCGGATTGAGGCTAAACCGGTTGCGTGTGATACCTGTCAGGGGTTGCGTGGTCGGGGTTGTGGGACCTCATGGGGAGAGCTGACACTCTTCCGGGGAGTTATAAAGCCAGTTGTTAGCTGAATGGTGTGGAAAAGCCAACCGTAGGCGGTGATAGTCCGGTAGGTGAAAGCAGCTGGTCTTCCTTGTGGGTGTTCCCGAGTAGCGGCGGACTCCTGTAATCTGCCGTGAATCTGCCAGGACCACCTGGTAAGCCTAAATACTTCCTGGTGACCGATAGCGGACGAGTACCGTGAGGGAATGGTGAAAAGTACCCCGGGAGGGGAGTGAAATAGTACCTGAAACCGTTCGCCTACAATCCGTCGGAGCCTTTAGGGGTGACGGCGTGCCTTTTGAAGAATGAGCCTGCGAGTTAGTGGCATGTGGCGAGGTTAACCCGTGTGGGGTAGCCGTAGCGAAAGCGAGTCTTAATAGGGCGTGTAGTCGCGTGTTCTAGACCCGAAGCGGGGTGATCTAGCCATGGGCAGGCTGAAGCGTGGGTAAGACCGCGTGGAGGGCCGAACCCACCAACGTTGAAAAGTTGGGGGATGACCTGTGGTTAGGGGTGAAAGGCCAATCAAACTCCGTGATAGCTGGTTCTCCCCGAAATGCATTTAGGTGCAGCGTCGTGTGTTTCTTGCCGGAGGTAGAGCACTGGATGGTCTAGGGGCCCTACAAGGTTACTGAAATCAGCCAAACTCCGAATGCCGGTAAGTGAGAGCGCGGCAGTGAGACTGCGGGGGATAAGCTTCGTAGTCGAGAGGGAAACAGCCCAGATCGCCAGCTAAGGCCCCTAAGCGTGTGCTAAGTGGAAAAGGATGTGGGGTCGCATAGACAACCAGGAGGTTGGCTTAGAAGCAGCCATCCTTTAAAGAGTGCGTAATAGCTCACTGGTCAAGTGGTTCCGCGCCGACAATGTAGCGGGGCTCAAGTACACCGCCGAAGCTGTGGCATTCACATTTTACTTCGCGGTCACTTTCGGGTGGTTGTGCAGGTGTGTGGATGGGTAGGGGAGCGTCGTGCCGGGGGTGAAGCAGCGGGGTGACCCAGTTGTGGACGCGGCACGAGTGAGAATGCAGGCATGAGTAGCGAAAGAAGGGTGAGAAACCCTTCCGCCGGATGACCAAGGGTTCCAGGGCCAGGTTAATCCGCCCTGGGTGAGTCGGGGCCTAAGGCGAGGCCGAGAGGCGTAGTCGATGGATAACGGGTTGATATTCCCGTACCCGTGTAGGAGCGCCCGTGATGAACCTCGTTGTGCTAACCGCCTGAACCGTCCGAGACCTTCGGGTTGAGGGTGGGGAGCGTGGGAACCTGGCGGGTAGTAGTCAAGCGATGGGGTGACGCAGGAAGGTAGCTGAGCCCGGCCGGTGGTTGTGCCGGGGTAAGCGTGTAGGCCGTACCATAGGCAAATCCGTGGTGCATGTGGCTGAGACGTGATGCCGAGCCGATTCAGGTGAAGTCAGTGATCCTATGCTGCCGAGAAAAGCCTCTAGCGAGTTCCGAGCGGCCCGTACCCTAAACCGACACAGGTGGTCAGGTAGAGAATACCGAGGCGATCGGGTGAACTGTGGTTAAGGAACTCGGCAAATTGCCCCCGTAACTTAGGGAGAAGGGGGGCCGGAGACGTGAAGCCCCTTTGCGGGTGGAGCGTTGTATGGCCGCAGAGAGCAGGGGGAAGCGACTGTTTACTAAAAACACAGGTCCATGCGAAGAAGTAATTCGATGTATATGGACTGACGCCTGCCCGGTGCTGGAACGTTAAGGGGACCGGTTAGTCTTTCGGGGCGAAGCTGAGAACTTAAGCGCCAGTAAACGGCGGTGGTAACTATAACCATCCTAAGGTAGCGAAATTCCTTGTCGGGTAAGTTCCGACCTGCACGAATGGCGTAACGACTTCCCCACTGTCTCAACCACAGGCCCGGCGAAATTGCAGTACGAGTAAAGATGCTCGTTACGCGCGGCAGGACGGAAAGACCCCGGGACCTTTACTATAGCTTGACATTGGTATCTGAATTAGCTTGTGTAGGATAGGTGGGAGCCGGTGAAGTCCATACGCCAGTATGGGTGGAGGCAATCTTGAAATACCACTCTGGTTGGTTTGGGTATCTAACTTCGGGCCCTTATCGGGTTCAGGGACAGTGTCTGGTGGGTAGTTTAACTGGGGCGGTTGCCTCCTAAAATGTAACGGAGGCGCCCAAAGGTTCCCTCAGCCTGGTTGGCAATCAGGTGTTGAGTGTAAGTGTATAAGGGAGCTTGACTGTGAGACTGACGGGTCGAGCAGGGACGAAAGTCGGGACTAGTGATCCGGCACTTGCGTGTGGAAGCGGTGTCGCTCAACGGATAAAAGGTACCCCGGGGATAACAGGCTGATCTTCCCCAAGAGTCCATATCGACGGGATGGTTTGGCACCTCGATGTCGGCTCGTCGCATCCTGGGGCTGTAGCAGGTCCCAAGGGTTGGGCTGTTCGCCCATTAAAGCGGTACGCGAGCTGGGTTTAGAACGTCGTGAGACAGTTCGGTCCCTATCCGCCGTGCGCGTAGGATACTTGAGAAGGGCTGTCCCTAGTACGAGAGGACCGGGACGGACGAACCTCTGGTGTGCCAGTTGTCCCGCCAGGGGCACGGCTGGTTGGCTACGTTCGGGAGGGATAACCGCTGAAAGCATCTAAGCGGGAAGCCTGCTTCAAGATGAGGTATCCCACCCCAGTGATGGGGGTAAGGCTCCCAGTGAGACGACTGGGTTGATAGGCCGGAGATGTAAGCCAGGTAACTGGTTCAGTTGACCGGTACTAATAAGCCGAGGACTTGACTACAAAGCTGCTACGCGTCCACTGTGTGATTCACAGCAAACGAACAACAAGAGGTTCCCTTGCGTGTGGATGAGGGATTGTTGTTTGTGTTGTTGATAGGGTTACGGCGGTTATGGCGGAGGGGAAACGCCCGGTTACATTCCGAACCCGGAAGCTAAGCCTTCCAGCGCTGATGGTACTGCACTCGGGAGGGTGTGGGAGAGTAAGACGCCGCCGGACATCTT
>NZ_JAWQRR010000072.1:0-30384 GCF_033446045.1 Plantactinospora sp. KLBMP9567
AAGATGTCCGGCGGCGTCTTACTCTCCCACACCCTCCCGAGTGCAGTACCATCAGCGCTGGAAGGCTTAGCTTCCGGGTTCGGAATGTAACCGGGCGTTTCCCCTCCGCCATAACCGCCGTAACCCTATCAACAACACAAACAACAATCCCTCATCCACACGCAAGGGAACCTCTTGTTGTTCGTTTGCTGTGAATCACACAGTGGACGCGTAGCAGCTTTGTAGTCAAGTCCTCGGCTTATTAGTACCGGTCAACTGAACCAGTTACCTGGCTTACATCTCCGGCCTATCAACCCAGTCGTCTCACTGGGAGCCTTACCCCCATCACTGGGGTGGGATACCTCATCTTGAAGCAGGCTTCCCGCTTAGATGCTTTCAGCGGTTATCCCTCCCGAACGTAGCCAACCAGCCGTGCCCCTGGCGGGACAACTGGCACACCAGAGGTTCGTCCGTCCCGGTCCTCTCGTACTAGGGACAGCCCTTCTCAAGTATCCTACGCGCACGGCGGATAGGGACCGAACTGTCTCACGACGTTCTAAACCCAGCTCGCGTACCGCTTTAATGGGCGAACAGCCCAACCCTTGGGACCTGCTACAGCCCCAGGATGCGACGAGCCGACATCGAGGTGCCAAACCATCCCGTCGATATGGACTCTTGGGGAAGATCAGCCTGTTATCCCCGGGGTACCTTTTATCCGTTGAGCGACACCGCTTCCACACGCAAGTGCCGGATCACTAGTCCCGACTTTCGTCCCTGCTCGACCCGTCAGTCTCACAGTCAAGCTCCCTTATACACTTACACTCAACACCTGATTGCCAACCAGGCTGAGGGAACCTTTGGGCGCCTCCGTTACATTTTAGGAGGCAACCGCCCCAGTTAAACTACCCACCAGACACTGTCCCTGAACCCGATAAGGGCCCGAAGTTAGATACCCAAACCAACCAGAGTGGTATTTCAAGATTGCCTCCACCCATACTGGCGTATGGACTTCACCGGCTCCCACCTATCCTACACAAGCTAATTCAGATACCAATGTCAAGCTATAGTAAAGGTCCCGGGGTCTTTCCGTCCTGCCGCGCGTAACGAGCATCTTTACTCGTACTGCAATTTCGCCGGGCCTGTGGTTGAGACAGTGGGGAAGTCGTTACGCCATTCGTGCAGGTCGGAACTTACCCGACAAGGAATTTCGCTACCTTAGGATGGTTATAGTTACCACCGCCGTTTACTGGCGCTTAAGTTCTCAGCTTCGCCCCGAAAGACTAACCGGTCCCCTTAACGTTCCAGCACCGGGCAGGCGTCAGTCCATATACATCGAATTACTTCTTCGCATGGACCTGTGTTTTTAGTAAACAGTCGCTTCCCCCTGCTCTCTGCGGCCATACAACGCTCCACCCGCAAAGGGGCTTCACGTCTCCGGCCCCCCTTCTCCCTAAGTTACGGGGGCAATTTGCCGAGTTCCTTAACCACAGTTCACCCGATCGCCTCGGTATTCTCTACCTGACCACCTGTGTCGGTTTAGGGTACGGGCCGCTCGGAACTCGCTAGAGGCTTTTCTCGGCAGCATAGGATCACTGACTTCACCTGAATCGGCTCGGCATCACGTCTCAGCCACATGCACCACGGATTTGCCTATGGTACGGCCTACACGCTTACCCCGGCACAACCACCGGCCGGGCTCAGCTACCTTCCTGCGTCACCCCATCGCTTGACTACTACCCGCCAGGTTCCCACGCTCCCCACCCTCAACCCGAAGGTCTCGGACGGTTCAGGCGGTTAGCACAACGAGGTTCATCACGGGCGCTCCTACACGGGTACGGGAATATCAACCCGTTATCCATCGACTACGCCTCTCGGCCTCGCCTTAGGCCCCGACTCACCCAGGGCGGATTAACCTGGCCCTGGAACCCTTGGTCATCCGGCGGAAGGGTTTCTCACCCTTCTTTCGCTACTCATGCCTGCATTCTCACTCGTGCCGCGTCCACAACTGGGTCACCCCGCTGCTTCACCCCCGGCACGACGCTCCCCTACCCATCCACACACCTGCACAACCACCCGAAAGTGACCGCGAAGTAAAATGTGAATGCCACAGCTTCGGCGGTGTACTTGAGCCCCGCTACATTGTCGGCGCGGAACCACTTGACCAGTGAGCTATTACGCACTCTTTAAAGGATGGCTGCTTCTAAGCCAACCTCCTGGTTGTCTATGCGACCCCACATCCTTTTCCACTTAGCACACGCTTAGGGGCCTTAGCTGGCGATCTGGGCTGTTTCCCTCTCGACTACGAAGCTTATCCCCCGCAGTCTCACTGCCGCGCTCTCACTTACCGGCATTCGGAGTTTGGCTGATTTCAGTAACCTTGTAGGGCCCCTAGACCATCCAGTGCTCTACCTCCGGCAAGAAACACACGACGCTGCACCTAAATGCATTTCGGGGAGAACCAGCTATCACGGAGTTTGATTGGCCTTTCACCCCTAACCACAGGTCATCCCCCAACTTTTCAACGTTGGTGGGTTCGGCCCTCCACGCGGTCTTACCCACGCTTCAGCCTGCCCATGGCTAGATCACCCCGCTTCGGGTCTAGAACACGCGACTACACGCCCTATTAAGACTCGCTTTCGCTACGGCTACCCCACACGGGTTAACCTCGCCACATGCCACTAACTCGCAGGCTCATTCTTCAAAAGGCACGCCGTCACCCCTAAAGGCTCCGACGGATTGTAGGCGAACGGTTTCAGGTACTATTTCACTCCCCTCCCGGGGTACTTTTCACCATTCCCTCACGGTACTCGTCCGCTATCGGTCACCAGGAAGTATTTAGGCTTACCAGGTGGTCCTGGCAGATTCACGGCAGATTACAGGAGTCCGCCGCTACTCGGGAACACCCACAAGGAAGACCAGCTGCTTTCACCTACCGGACTATCACCGCCTACGGTTGGCTTTTCCACACCATTCAGCTAACAACTGGCTTTATAACTCCCCGGAAGAGTGTCAGCTCTCCCCATGAGGTCCCACAACCCCGACCACGCAACCCCTGACAGGTATCACACGCAACCGGTTTAGCCTCAATCCGCTTTCGCTCGCCACTACTCACGGAATCACTATTGTTTTCTCTTCCTACGGGTACTGAGATGTTTCACTTCCCCGCGTTCCCTCCACACACCCTATGAATTCAGGTGCAGGTGACACCACATGACTGGTGCCAGGTTACCCCATTCGGACACCCTGGGATCACAGCTCGGTTGACAGCTCCCCCAGGCCTATCGCGGCCTCCCACGTCCTTCATCGGCTCCTGGTGCCAAGGCATCCACCGTTCGCCCTTGACAACTTGACCACAAAGATGCTCGCGTCCACTGTGTAATTCTCAACAAACGACCAACCCACAACCCACCACCCCACACCAGCAACCCCACCCCAAAGGAAAGGACCCGGTATGCGAGGCCAGGCCATGCCTGGCAGCCCGACGAGCAAACGCCCGCCCACGGCCAACCCGAAGAACCAACCACACGGTTGTTCCCTCAGGACCCAACAGGATGCCCTACACCCCACCCAGCCGCACCAAGCCCGTTCCACCACCCCCACACAGGAAGATGCGTACTAGAACCCGGCCGCTGCCAGGCAAGACTCGCCAGTGTCTCCGCCAATCGAGCACCCCGACCCGACATACGCGGACCGCGGGCTCCTAACCCACCTTCGTGGGCAGGTGCTCCTTAGAAAGGAGGTGATCCAGCCGCACCTTCCGGTACGGCTACCTTGTTACGACTTCGTCCCAATCGCCAGCCCCACCTTCGACCACTCCCTCCCCGAAGGGTTAGGCCATGGGCTTCGGGTGTTGCCGACTTTCGTGACGTGACGGGCGGTGTGTACAAGGCCCGGGAACGTATTCACCGCAGCGTTGCTGATCTGCGATTACTAGCGACTCCGACTTCACGGGGTCGAGTTGCAGACCCCGATCCGAACTGAGACCGGCTTTTTGGGATTCGCTCCACCTCACGGTATCGCAGCCCATTGTACCGGCCATTGTAGCATGCGTGAAGCCCTGGACATAAGGGGCATGATGACTTGACGTCATCCCCACCTTCCTCCGAGTTGACCCCGGCAGTCTTCGATGAGTCCCCGCCATAACGCGCTGGCAACATCGAACAAGGGTTGCGCTCGTTGCGGGACTTAACCCAACATCTCACGACACGAGCTGACGACAGCCATGCACCACCTGTGACCGCCCCCGAAGGACCCCACATCTCTGCAGGTTTTGCGGCCATGTCAAACCCAGGTAAGGTTCTTCGCGTTGCATCGAATTAATCCGCATGCTCCGCCGCTTGTGCGGGCCCCCGTCAATTCCTTTGAGTTTTAGCCTTGCGGCCGTACTCCCCAGGCGGGGCGCTTAATGCGTTAGCTGCGGCACAGAGAACCGGAGAGGCCCCCCACACCTAGCGCCCAACGTTTACAGCGTGGACTACCAGGGTATCTAATCCTGTTCGCTCCCCACGCTTTCGCTCCTCAGCGTCAGTATCGGCCCAGAGACCCGCCTTCGCCACCGGTGTTCCTCCTGATATCTGCGCATTTCACCGCTACACCAGGAATTCCAGTCTCCCCTACCGAACTCTAGCCTGCCCGTATCGGCTGCAAGCCCACAGTTGAGCTGTGGGTTTTCACAGTCGACGCGACAAGCCGCCTACGAGCTCTTTACGCCCAATAAATCCGGACAACGCTCGCGCCCTACGTCTTACCGCGGCTGCTGGCACGTAGTTGGCCGGCGCTTCTTCTGCAGGTACCGTCACTCACGCTTCGTCCCTGCTGAAAGAGGTTTACAACCCGAAGGCCGTCATCCCTCACGCGGCGTCGCTGCATCAGGCTTCCGCCCATTGTGCAATATTCCCCACTGCTGCCTCCCGTAGGAGTCTGGGCCGTGTCTCAGTCCCAGTGTGGCCGGTCGCCCTCTCAGGCCGGCTACCCGTCGTCGCCTTGGTAGGCCATCACCCCACCAACAAGCTGATAGGCCGCGAGCCCATCCCAGGCCGAAAAACTTTCCACCCACCACCATGCAGTGACAGGTAATATCCGGTATTAGCCCCGGTTTCCCGGGGTTATCCCAAAGCCTGAGGCAGGTTACTCACGTGTTACTCACCCGTTCGCCGCTCGAGTACCCCGAAGGGCCTTTCCGCTCGACTTGCATGTGTTAAGCACGCCGCCAGCGTTCGTCCTGAGCCAGGATCAAACTCTCCAACAAAAACTAGAAGAATCAAAACCCAGCAACAAAAAACACTTTGTCGCCAAATCAAACAAACATTTGGCACTGGCTTATCAAGCACCCTGTTGAGTTCTCAAAGAACAACCACACACCGAACACCGGACCTCGGTCGAGGACCGCCCTCGGGGCAACTTGCCTAACCTACCCGCTCGGCCTCACAGTGTCAAGCCCCAACTTCTGGCTTGATTGCTTCGCCCGAGGGGTCCCCGTACTCACGCACACCAAGAGTTGGTGGTCGCTACTGTCGGGGGGAAGTCCTGCAGACCGGCCGATGGCCACTCGCGGCACATCCGCCCGGCTCCTGCCGGCCTCAGCTACTTTACCCGGTTGGTTTCGCAATCTCAACCTGGATGTCATCCGGTCGAGCGCACCACCCGGCCTCCGTCTCCGTCGGGCGGATGCCCTGCGGGGGACCGAGGTGCTCGCGGCCCGGCCTTCCGTCCGGGGCGCCGCGCGCAGAGAGAAAGTTACGCCGCTCGCCCGCTGGGCGCAAATCGACGTACTCCTCCCTCCCGTACCGCTGTGACCTGACCGTGCCGCAGTTGTCCGTGTCAGGGGCAGCCAGGCGTGTCAGAGTGGCAACCATGGCCGCTTTTGCGAGCTCCACCCAGATCACCGTCGCGCAGGACAGCCTCACCGCGCTCCTGCTGCCGTTCTGGCAGCTCGTGATCGGTGGTCTCGTGCTGGTGGCGGTGGTCGTCTCGGTGCATCGGCTGGCGCGTCGTGGCCGGTCCCGGATGACCACGGGGCTGCTGGTGACGGCCTCCGCGATCATCGGCCTGGCCGTCGTCGGCATGCTGCTGCAGTAAACCTTTCTCAACCTCCCCTACGGTCGCCGACCCACTGCCCGACGATGTGAAACGCCTGGTCGAGGCGATCCGCGGACGGCAAGGTCGGACACCGTGCGTGAGCGCCGCGCGATTCAGGTGGAAGAAGCTGCCGCGCGGTTCAGGTGGAAGAAGGTTCAGTGACCGCACGATGCCGGGCGCGCCGTCGTACGCCGATCTCCCTACGATCCTCGCGGTCGCGAGCCTCGGTGTGATGCAACGGTCAGAGGCGGCGGTTCGCCAGGCTGGGCAGCTCGGTGCGGATCTCGTGCAGCCGGTCGAGGTCGAGGTCGGTGACCACGATGCCGACCGTGTCGGGCGCCTGGCCGAGTACCGTCCCCCACGGATCGATCACCATGCTGCGGCCGAAGCAGGTACGCCCCGGATCGTGGTCGCCGATCTGCCCCGCCGCCGCGACGTAGCACTGGTTCTCGATCGCCCGGGCGCGCAGCAGCACCTCCCAGTGGTCCCGACCGGTGTGCAGCATGAAGGCGGCCGGTACCACCAGCAGTTGCGCCCCGTCGGCGACCGCCAGTTGCCGGTACAGCTCCGGGAAGCGCAGGTCGTAGCAGATCGACAGGCCCACGCGTACCCCGTCGACGTCGACGGTGACCGGGTCGGAGCCGGCGGCGACGGTCTTGGATTCGAGGTAGGAGACCCGACCGGGGATCTCCACGTCGTACAGGTGGATCTTGCGGTACGTCGCGGCGAGCGCGCCGGAGCGGTCGAAGACCAGCGAGGTGTTGTAGGTGTGCTCCGGATCCGGGCCCGTCTCGTGGAACGAGCCGGCGTGCACCCACATCCCGTGCTGCCGGGCCGCCTCGGCGAAGAATTCGGCGAATTCGCCGTCCACCGGTTCGGGGGCGGGCATCCCACGCGACGGGCCGAGGTAGTCCACGTACTCCGGAAGGATCGCCAGGTCCGCCCCGGCGGCCGCGGCCCGGCCGAGCAGCTCCCCGGCGGCGGTCAGGTTGGCCTTCCGGTCGTCGCGGGCGTTGAGCTGGCAGACGGCGACGCGCATGCGGAGAGCCTACGGGGACGCTCCCCCGGTGACCAGGCTTACCGGGAGTGGTCGGCGGACCGTCAGGCCGAGCGCTCCTCACGCTCGCGCCGGGCGCGGCGCCCGGTGAACTCGCGCGGCACGATCGTCGGGTTGACGTTCTCCAGCACGACACCCCGGGTGATCAGGACGCGGGCCGCGTTCGGGTTGCTGGGGACCTCGTACATCACGGAGAGCAGGACCTCTTCGAGGATGGCACGCAGCCCCCGGGCACCGGTGCCGCGGAGCATGGCCTGGTCGGCGATCGCCTCCAGCGCCGCCGGCTCGAACTCCAGCTCCACGCCGTCGAGTTCGAAGAGGCGTTGGTACTGCCGGACGAGCGCGTTGCGCGGCTCGGTGAGGATCCGGACCAGCGCCTCGCGGTTGAGGCTCCGGACGTTGGTGATCACCGGAAGCCGGCCGATGAACTCGGGGATCAGACCGAACTTGAGCATGTCCTCCGGCATGACCCGGCCGAAGATGTCGTCGGTCGAGCGCTCGGAGACCGACCGGAGGTGGGCGCCGAAGCCGAGCCCGCCCTGGCCGGTGCGGGCCTCGATGATCTGGTCCAGGCCGGCGAAGGCGCCACCGCAGATGAACAGCACGTTGGTGGTGTCGATCTGGATGAACTCCTGGTGCGGGTGCTTCCGGCCGCCCTGCGGCGGCACGTTCGCCACCGTGCCTTCCAGGATCTTGAGCAGCGCCTGCTGCACGCCCTCGCCGGAGACGTCCCGGGTGATCGACGGGTTCTCCGACTTACGGGCGATCTTGTCGACCTCGTCGATGTAGATGATCCCGGTCTCGGCCCGCTTGATGTCGTAGTCGGCGGCCTGGATCAGCTTGAGCAGGATGTTCTCGACGTCCTCGCCGACGTAGCCCGCCTCGGTCAGCGCGGTTGCGTCGGCGATGGCGAACGGCACGTTCAGCATCCGGGCGAGGGTCTGGGCCAGGTGTGTCTTGCCACAGCCGGTCGGACCGATCAGCAGGATGTTGGACTTCGACAGCTCCACCCCGTCGGCCGAGCCGGGTCCGCCGGCGGACTCGGCCTGGATCCGCTTGTAGTGGTTGTAGACCGCTACCGCAAGGGCCTTCTTGGCCTGGTCCTGACCCACGACGTACTGGTCGAGGAACTGGCAGATCTCCATCGGCTTGGGAAGCTCTTCCCACTTCACCTCGCCGGACTCGGCCAGCTCCTCTTCGATGATCTCGTTGCAGAGGTCTATGCACTCGTCACAGATGTAGACCCCAGGCCCTGCGATGAGCTTCTTGACCTGCTTCTGCGACTTGCCACAGAAGGAGCACTTGAGTAGGTCGCCACCGTCGCCGATCCGTGCCACCTACGTTCTCCCTGCGCTCATCGGCCAGCCTGTCTGAGTAAAGGCGCTGGCCTGCGGACGGTACGCCCCGTCGGTCGTGTTCGGCGGCCGGTCCCGACCGGCCGTGGGCGGTGCAGGACCGACGTTACCCGCTACGCGGGGTTTCTCCGACCCCCAAAACGGGTGTGTCAGAGGCCGGCCACCGGGCAGCGGGTCGGCCGGCCTCTGACCCAGAATGATCAGCTCGAGGCGTTCGCCGCGAGCAGGCCCTTCTTTCGGCTGGTCAGGATGGTGTCGACCAGGCCGTATTCACGAGACTCCTCGGCAGTCATGAACTTGTCACGGTCGATATCACGACGGACTCGTTCAATCGGCTGGTTGGAGTGTCGGGAGAGCATCTCCTCGAGCTGGGTACGCATCCGGAGAATCTCCCGGGCCTGGATCTCGATGTCCGAGCCCTGCCCGTAGCCGCCCTCGGTAGCCGGCTGGTGGATGATGATCCGGGAGTTCGGCAGCGCCATGCGCTTGCCGGGCGTACCGGCGGCGAGGAGTACGGCCGCGGCACTGGCCGCCTGCCCGAGGCAGACGGTCTGGATGTCCGGCCGGACGTACTGCATCGTGTCGTAGATCGCCGTCATGGCCGTGAACGAGCCACCGGGCGAGTTGATGTACATGATGATGTCGCGGTCCGGGTCGGTGCCCTCCAGCGTCAGCAGCTGGGCCATCACGTCGTTGGCCGACGCGTCGTCCACCTGGACGCCGAGGAAGATGATCCGGTCCTCGAAGAGCTTGTTGTAGGGGTTCGACTCCTTGACGCCGTACGAGGTGCGCTCGACGAAGGAGGGCAGGACGTACCGGTTGTGCACGGGCTGGAAGCCGCCACCGGCAAGCAGGGTCGGGTCAGTCATCTTTCCGCTCCTCAGCTCAGGGTCCCGGCGCCTTCCGGAACCTGCGCGGCTCCGGTGATCACCTTGTCGATGAAGCCGTAGTCCTTGGCCTCGGTGGCGGTGAACCAGCGGTCCCGGTCCGAGTCGGCCTCGATCTGGGCCTGCTCCTGGCCGGTGTGGAAGGCCACCCGCTCCTGGAACATCCGCTTGGTGTAGAGCATCTGCTCGGCCTGGATAGCGATGTCGGAGGCAGTACCACCCATGCCGCCGGACGGCTGGTGCATCATGATCCGCGCGTGCGGCAGGGCGTAGCGCTTGCCCTTGGTGCCGGCGCAGAGCAGGAGCTGGCCCATCGAGGCGGCCATGCCCATGGCGACCGTGGAAACGTCGTTGTCGATGAATTGCATGGTGTCGTAGATCGCCATGCCGGAGTAGACCGAGCCACCCGGCGAGTTGATCCACAGGTTGATGTCGCGGCTGGGGTCCTCCGCGGCAAGTAGCAGCAGCTGTGCGCAGATGCGGTTGGCGACCTGGTCGGTCACCTCGCTGCCAAGGAAGATGATCCGCTCCTTGAGCAGCCGGTTGTAGACCGAGTCGTCGAGGTTGCCACCAAGTGCGTCCGCACCGCGGGCTTCGGTCACCCGCAGGGGCATAGCTGAGAAGTCTGAACCAGTCATGGCAGCCCTTCGCTCTCCGTGCGTCTTACGCCCGACATTAACCGCTGACCGGGGTCGTAACGTCCCGGTCCGGGCACTGTTCGCTAACAGCGCAGTTGCCGACGGCGCGCTGACCGCCCGGGGCGTACCCGATGGGGTTCTGGCCGGTCGGGCCCGGAGCGTGGCGTCCGGGCCCGGCGGTCACGACCCCGCGCGGCTCAGTGCTCGTGGTCGTGGTCGTGCTGGTGGTCGTGCTCCTCGCCACTCGCGGCGCGCAGCTCTTCCATGCTGATCGGGTTGCCGGCCGAGTCGGTGATCTTGATCCGCTCCATCACCATGGCCAGGGCCTTGCCGCGCCGGACGTCGCCGTAGACCGCACCGGCCGCGCCCGAGCGGACGAGCTGGTCGTAGTACTGCTGTGGGGCCATCCCGGCGCGCTGCGCCCGGTGCACGATCTCGTGCCCGAACTCGTCGTCAGAGACCTGCACCTGCTCGGCGTCGGCCAGGGTGTCCAGCAGAAGCTGGATCTTGACTCCCTCGGTGGCCGCGTCCTTCAGCTCGGTGTCGATCTGCTCCTCGGTCTTCTCCTCGGAGCTGAGATATTCCTCCAGGGAGGCGCCGATCCGCTCCAGCTGGTCGACCATGGCCTGCTTGCGGTGCTCGACCTCCTCGCGCACGACCCCCTCCGGGGCCGGCACGTCGGCGGTCGCCACCATCTGCTCCAGGGCGCGGTCCCGGGCGGCGTAGATCTGCTCGATCTTCTTCGACCGGCTGACCCGCTCGCGGATGTCGCCGCGCAGCTCGTCGAGGGTGTCGAACTCGCTGGCGAGCTGGGCAAAATCGTCGTCGAGCGGGGGAAGTTCCTTCTCCTTGACGGTGCGGACCGTCACAGAGACGTCGGCGTCCCGGCCGGCGAAGTCGCCGCCGACGAGCTGGGTCTGGAAGGTGGCCGCGTCACCGGCCGAGAGGCCGACCAGCACCTCGTCCAGCCCCGGCAGGAGCTGCTTGCTGCCGACCTCGTGCGAGATGTTGGTGGCAGAGCCGCCCGGCACCTCCTCGCCGTCGACGGTCGCCGCCAGGTCGATCTGCACGTAGTCGCCCTCCTGGGCGGCCCGCTCGACCGTCTTGAGCGTGGCGAAGCGCTCCCGCAGGCTGGCAACCTGGGCGTCGATCTCGCTCTCGTCGATCTGGAGCTCGTCGACGGTCACCTCGACGGTGGAGAGGTCGGGCAACGTGATCTCGGGGCGGACGTCGACCTCGGCGGTGAACTTCAGCGCGTCACCGTCGTTGAACTCGGTAATCTCGACCTCGGGCCGGCCCAGCGTCTTCACGTCGTGCTCGCGGACCGCGGCAAGAATGTTCTCCGGGATGGCGTCCTGGACGGCCTCGTTGAGCACCGTGCCGCGGCCGACCCGCTGGTCGATCACGGCCGCCGGCACCTTGCCGCGCCGGAAGCCCGGGACATTGACCTGCGAGGCGATCTCCCGGTACGCCTTCTTGAGGCTCGGCTCGAGCTCGACGAACGGCACCTCGATGGCGAGCCGCACGCGCGTCGGGCTCAGAGTCTCGACGGTGCTCTTCACAGGCGTACTCCTTGACGGATCTCGATCTTTATTCTGGGCCGGTCTTCAGCCCATCGAGTGTAGGCGAGCCGGCGGAGGCGTCTGACGGCGCGGGGTGGCCAGGCTCACCCCGCAGCCGCGGGCGACAGTCGGGGTGGCGGGATTTGAACCCACGGCCCCTCGCTCCCAAAGCGAGTGCGCTACCAAGCTGCGCCACACCCCGTGGCGGTGAAGAGTGTATGCCGTCCGGTCAGGGCCACGCCCGCCCGGTCTCCGCACCGAGGCGCCGTGTCGTCCCGAACGAGCTTGATCTTGGAGTACGTGAGGGGCTGGCGCTTCCGGTTTTGTGCGTGCTGGGCTGCGATGGACGGGTGGATGGGTCCGTGGCTGGCGGCGCCCGGCGGGATGCCGGTATCCAGGGGGCGGGGCGACCCGTTAGGCTATCCGTCGCGTCCTGAGATGATCGGGGCGAGCGCGGGCGTAGCTCAATGGCAGAGCTTCAGTCTTCCAAACTGACGGTGCGGGTTCGATTCCCGTCGCCCGCTCCAGTCCTTCCGGCCCAGGTCAGCGGCATGATCGCCTCGCCTGGGCCGTTTCGTTTCTAGCCGTTGTCGATCTTGCGTGCCATTGGCGTGCCAGTAGCGCGGGCCGTGCCGTCCGGGGTGGCCTTCCGGGTCGGCTTCTTGGCCGCCTGCTTCCGGGTGGCCTTGGCGCCCTTGGTGGGCTTGGCCGGCGGGGTGGCGTTGGTGGTCTTGGGCGACTTCTTGGGCTTGGGTTGTGCCTTGGCGATCCGGCGGTCCATGCCGGCGGCGATCTCCCGGTCACGTTCGCTGGTGGCGTGCTGGTAGATGAGCGCCGCCCGCATGGTGGCGTGGCCCATCCGGTGCATCAGCTCCCGGGTACTGGCACCGGTCGCCGCCGCCAGGTTGTTGCCGGTGTGCCGTAGGTCGTGGAAGTGGAACCGCTCTGGCATGCCAGCCGTGCGCAGCGCCGTCGCCCAGTCGACCGCCCGCCGCCAGTTGCCGGAACGCAGCACCGCACCCTTGTCTCCGGTGAACACCAGCGCGTCCGGCCTCTCCCCCGCGTAGTCGCGCAGGTGAGCGGCGAGCGCGGACCGGGCCGCCGCTGGGAGCGACACCGTCCGGTTGCTGGCTCCGGACTTGGGTGCGCCGAACTCCATCCGGTTGCGCAGCGCGGCGAGCTTGCGCGGCACCCGGACCGTCCCGGTTGTCTCGTCGACATCGGAGCGGCGCAGCGCTGCCAGTTCGCCCCAGCGAAGGCCGGAGAACGCGGCCACGATCACCAGCGCGGAGAACCGGGCCGGCATCGCGTCGGCGAGCGCGAAGACCTGGGCGACGGTCGCCACCGGACGCTCCGGAGTGTGATAGCGGTCATAGCCGGGGATGCGGCACGGGTTCTGCCGGATGATCTCGTCTTCCTTGACGGCGGTGTTGAGGATCGCTCGCAGTAGGGCGTATGCCTTCACCGCCTGCGGCTCGGAGGTGCCGCCGTCGAGGAGTTTGCTGCGCCAGCTTCGGATCGTCGCCGGCTTGACCGCGCCCAGGGCGAGGCCGCCGAGGTGCGGCCGGATGTGTAGCCGGAACAGGTCTTCGTAGTTCTCCCGGGTACGCGGCTGGAGCTTGCGTTCGGCGATCCACCGCTGTCCGTACGGGCCGAGTTCGACCTCACCGGCCTCCGGCGCGACCCAGTCGCCCTTGATGATCTCCGACTCGACGACGGTCAACCACTTGGCCGCCTGCCGTTCCGTCTCGAAGGTGTGCGGGGCCTTCCGCTCCAGCCCGTCCGGCCCGATGTACCGAGCCTGGTACCGGCCCGACGGGAGCCGGCGCGCGTTGCCGAAACGGCGCCGGCCGCTCTTGCCGTTCTTGCCTGCCATCAGGCGACCTCCCCCAGGTAGCGGCGCAGTTCCGCCCGGGTCATCGGAACGACCCGGTTGCTCTCGATGTACGCGGTGACGGCCGACGCCTCGAAGCGCACCAGGCGACCGACCTTGACGAACGCGATCCGCCGCTCGGCGACCAGCCGGCGCACGAATCGCGGTGTTGCTCGGAGGCGAGCGGCGACCTCATCGGCGGTCAACAGCTCGTCATCCATCCGGTTCCTCCCTCGTGAGTCAGGCAGCAGGGGCGAGCGTCTGTGGCGTTGCCGAAAGACCGTGGGCCGCATGCTGGCGGGCCGCGTCGAGGTCTGTTCGCCAGCGGATCCGGGCCGAGACGGCGCGCAGGATCCGGTGTTCCAGGGGCAGCACGTCCGGGTCTTCGGGTCGGGCCAGCTCGAACCGGTACCGCTGCGGGTCGTCGCCGGCCGCCTGGTTCTGGCCGTGCTCGTCGCCCTGGTCCTCGTCGGCAGGATCGGTGTCGGCCATCCCGCCAGCGAGGATGGCGCGGATCCAGGCGCGGTTGTCGGCGCGGTGGTCGGCCAGGGTCTTGCCGGACCATTGCCGGGAGACGAGAACCCGCCGTCCGGTGAAGCCGAGCGTGGAGCGCTGGTGGACCTTGCCGGTGCAGCGGCCGGGGGTCAACCCTGCCTTGACCCCGTCGGGTTGGACGGCGTACAGGAGCCAGTTGGCGCAGGTGGGCGAGCAGGGCAGCACGGAGAGTTCGGCGTGGAGCCGGTCGAAGTGCGCCCTCTGCGCTTCGGACCGGGGTCGCGCCTGGTCGGTCAGGTCCTTGGTGACGTACTTCGTGACGTACCGGATCGACCGCTCAGCGTCCCGCGTGCCCTGCTCGATCCCGCGTGCGTCGATCCGGCCCAGCCGGGCCACGTACGCCGGCCGCGCGTCGGGTTCCTCCAGCTCGTCGAGCGCCAGCGACCACGGGGTCAGCGGCTCGCGTGTCTTGGGGTCGACGTACGCCTGTTGCTCGACATCCCACACGGGCGGCTTGTCGACGGTGTAGCGCGGTTCGTCGAAGGCTGGCCACCACACCTGGTGGTAGGTCGCGGCGGCGATCTGCTTCAACAGGCGCCGGGGCAGGGTGCCCCGGATGGCGAAGTGCGCGTGTGGGGCCAACCGGCGTTGCAGCTCGACGGCTCCGGCGTACTGGACGTTCCAGCCGGCGGCGCGGCGGACGTTCTGCCACCATCGATCCAGGACCCGAGCGAAGTGGATCGAGTCCAGTGCCGCCCGCCGGTAGTCGTAACCGGCCGGATCGACCGGCGTGCCCAGGACGTCATCGTGCGGCCCGTGTCGCTGGCCGCACTCACACGGTGCGACGTAGGCGCCCCGGCGCAGGTGGGAGTGCACCGGCCCATGCGAGCCGAGCGTGAGTGTGACGAGCATCGACGGCCGGTAGGTCTTGCCCGCCCGTCCGGCATAGGCGCGGCCGACGGTGCGCGGGTCGACGGGCAGCCGGGGCAGGTCGGGTGAGTCCTGCCGCCGTTTCGTGGACCGCTTCCGCCGAGGCCGCTCGGTCCGCTCCCGAGGTGTGAGATGCCCCCGCAGATCCGTCTGCCCCAGCGCCTCATCCAACTCGGCGATACCCGCGTCCAGGTCCGCCAGTTGCGCGGCTCGCTCGTCGGGGTGCATCGGCTGGTACTGGAGCGCTTCCCGCTCGAACTCCATGTGTGCCCGCACCCGGACCAGGGCGAGAACGTCCTCGCTCGGGTGTTCAGGACGGATGGCGGGTTCGTCGGCGAGGTGCCAGCCCTCCCGGATCTGCTGAATCCGCAACCGCCGCCCGCGTTCGGCGCACGGCTTGCACTTGGCCGCCAGGGTGGCGCCGCACGGGACTTCTACGACCTCGGTCACGCCCGTCTCGGTGTCGGTGCGCCGCAACGCGAGGGGGCGGACGCAGACGCCGTGTTGCTCGGCGAGCTGCCGCAGCGCGTCCTTGGCCAGAGGCTTGCGCATCCGATCGGCCCGCGACCCCGGCCGCGGCTTCTCTGGAGCGGCCGGGCCGGCGGCGGGTTGCAGTGGTACGAGAGTCAACGAGTCACCTCGGCGGGGATCTGGGGTGGGGTGCCGTTGCGGGTGGGGAAGGCCGTCGCGGGGACGGGAACCAGCGCGGGCCGGTGCTCGGCGGGGTGGCGCCGAGCGAGCGGGATGAGGTCGCCAGTCGGCGCCTGGTCGTCGCCCTGCTGCTCCTCGACGCTGGCGTCCGGGCCGCCCTCGGTCTCGTCCTGGTCGGGCCGGTGGTCCTGCTCGGTCGTCTCGCTGGCCGAGCCGGCCGGGGACGCTGGTTTGGTGGAGAGAACGAGCTTCGACAGGCCGAGGAAGGCCAGAGCAGGCACGGCGGACAACAGCCACCCTGACAGGCCCGGCTTGGCCACCGCGAGCTGCGCCGACAGTGAGAGCGCCACGGCGGCGACGAGTAGGAACATCGGATAGCCGATCGGCCCGCCCGTGCGCCGCCGACGCCGGATGGTCAGCAGCGCGGCGAGCGGGATGAGTTCGGAGATCGCGGCGTTCGCCCAGCCGAACCAGTCCCCCGTGCCGGCAGGTGAGTTGGCCATGGTCCAGTCGTGGACGTGGGTAAACGACGCCGCCCCAGCCAGCCCGCCAACCGTGAGCAGGATGAGGACCAGGACCGCGCCCTCGACCCGCTCAACCCAAGTCTTGTCCGTCATCGAGTCACCTCCCCGCGCTCCTGGTCCTCGCAAAGGCGGCGGTAGGTCCGGCCCAGGTCGCGTATGTCGGTGTCGGTGAGATACGAGAAGCGGACCCGCACCGGCTCCCGCACGCCGTCCAGAGCCACGTAGCCCACCCCGGCCGCCGACTCCGGGATCTGGTCACACAGCGCGCCCCGGTCGCGGGCGCCGTCGCCGAGAACGAGGTCGCATTGCTCCGGTTCGGTCAGCCGCAGCCCGATCCGGGTCGGGAACAGGTCCCGGAACGGCAGCACCTCCTTACGCGGGTCCTGCAACGCGGCCACGACGTGCACCCCGACGGCCCGCCCCTGCGACAGCAGGAGGGACAGCGCGTCCTTGATCCGTTCCTTGACCTTGCGGTCCGAGATGTACGCGGTCAGCGACGCCAGCTCGTCGACCACCAGCACGATCAGCGGGTCATCCGGCGTCGGAGTGTGCTGCCGAGCCACGCCACGCAACCGGGCCGCGCGCTGGCGCATACGCTTCACGGCCTCTTCCAGGACGCCGGCCATGCCGTCCGGATCGTCGTAGGCGAACCGGGCGAACAACGGCAGCCCCGCCGCCAACTCCATGCCGCCCTTCGGGTCGAACACCCACAGCTCCACCAACCCCGATCGCACACCGCCAGCAAGGGCGGAGATCAGCGACCAGAGCACCGAGCCCTTACCGGAGTTCGTCGCTCCCGCCACCAGGACGTGCGTGCCGGCCAGCCGAAGCCGGTACGTCTGCCCGTCCTCGCGGACGCCGAGGGGCAGGGCTGTCAGGTCCGGGACCTCCGGCACTGGCAGGGGCGCCACCGTCGCGGCAAGGGGATCGCGCCGCAGAAACCGCAGCACGACGCGATCCGGCCGAGCGGTGGTGCGCGCCTGGCCGTCGCGCAGCCGGAACGCGTAGGCGAGACGCTGCGCCGCCTGTGCCCAGTCGTCGGGGAGCTGGCCGGGCAGCATCCGCACCGTCACCTCATCGACATGACGGTCGCAGCGCACCCGCAGCAGTTGCGGCACGTACCGGTCACCGGCGAAGGCCGTCGCCAGGCCGCAGGTGGCCATGATCGACGCCCAGCCCCGCCGGTACACCCACAACCGCCGCCACCGCGCCACCGCCGGGTACCAGCCGAACCGGAACCACGACGCCGGATGCCACCGCCACCAGCCCACACAGCCACCGGCCACGGCAGCGACGGCAACGGCCAGGACCAGGCCACCGTGCCGGCCGTACACGTACGACACGGCGGCGGCCGGGCTGGTCAGCCACCAGTACCGCACCGCAAGGACGGTCAGGCGGACCAGGCCACGCGCCAGCCACCAGAACACCAGCAGCCAGCCCGGCACGCGCCACGCCGGCAGCCGCACGTTCATCGGCGCAACCGGCACCTTCTCACCGGGAATGACGTTGATCAGCGGCATCAGCGGTCACCGCCCGTGGAAGCCGCAGGGACCGCAGAACGGGGAGTCACCACAGCAGCCCCCGGTCACGTGACGGCCGGGCAAGCGTGGCCAGGCAGGTCCGGCATGCCATACGGCTGAGATCGAACCGACGCGGCTTTACCCACCGGCGGCAGTGCGGGCAGCGGATTTCCGACACCAGCACGGGCGCGGACGGCAGGCCGAGCGCGCGGCGTAGTGCCCCCTCCAGGGCCAGGGCGCCGTGCCGCCACCAGGCGAGGTGGATCCGGCTCATCACGGCCACCGCCCGGTGTCGGGCCGAGTGGCGGGGGCGGGTGTGCGGGCAGCAGGAATTACGGTGGGCACAAGGCCCTCCTTCACGCATGAGGGGTGGGTTGGGCGCGGGGCGGGCCGGGAATCTTGGCGGACGAACGGCCCGCCCCGCGTGCGGTGCGACGTGCAGGTCAGGCGGCGGCCGGGGTCGGGTCGGCAGCCGGGACCATGGCGGTAGCGCGCAGCGAGTACGCCATCCGGGCCTTGCACTGCCCGGACGCCTTGCACCGCTGCGAATCCACGTACGGCGTCAGGGTCAGGCCCTCGAACTGGATCGCCGGCGGGTAACCGGGCACCCGCAACACCGGCGGAACCGGCTGCTGAGCGGCGACCACCTTCACCTTGACCTCCGTGGACCGACCGAACTTCCCCGCCTCCGGATCCAGGTCCAGCACTCGCACCAGCCAGACCCGTTCCCCGGTTTCCTTGTCCCGCGCCTGGTCGTCACCCTGCCCACGCCGGTCGAAGTCGACCTGCGGCGCGACGCCCAGGCAGAGCGCCCCGGACGGGAAGACGTACTCGAACGGCACCGGCACCTTCAACGTCAGCGGAACCACGACGTAGCCTCCTCGCTTCACCAGATGACACCATGACATCCGGTTGAGCTTCCAAGTTACGTCAGCCTGTAAATACAAGCAAGGGATTGACGGTAGGAAGATCCGCGAAAGTAGGCGGTCCGATCAGGACAGCGGGTAGGTGTCCTCGATCTCGTGCCGGCTACCCGGCATAACCAGCACGGAGGTCAGGATTGGATCCCCCGACGCCTGGTGGACGGTCAGCACGACACTGAGCACCGGCTCATCCGCCGGTACGTCCAGGGCCTTCGCCTCGTCCGCGCTGGCCCTGCGGGCGGTCATCCGCTCAGTGGCGTAGTCAGCCCGCAGGCCCTTGACCCGAGTGATGTGCTCCAACAGGCCGCCCGGGATCGGGTCCGCCTTGATGACCCCGGTGCCCACGGCGATGTCGACCGGCACGAACGTGGCCACCAGGTCCACCGGCCCCGACGGCGACAGGGTGCGGCGACGCCGCTCGTAGACCGGCGTCCCCTCCGGGATGTTCAGCTCGGCAGCGATGCGGGCCGAGGCGAGGACCGGACCGACGTGCAGGATCTCCACCTCGCCGGTCTCGTCCAGCTCCACCGCGTCCCGGGCGTACTCCGGCGACGTGCGACCCGACGGCGGGCGGCCCCGCACGAAGCTGCCCTTGCCCTGCTGGGACTCAATCCACCCGTCCTGCTTCAGGATCCCGAGAGCCTTGAGCACGGTCGGGCGGGACACTCCGAACTCGCTACAGAGCTGGCTCTCCGACGGCAGCGCCGCACCCGGCGCGTACGTGTTGTTCTCGATGCGCTCCCGCAGCGTATTCAACACGCGCAGGTACTTCGGCGTCGGAATCTCGTACGCCATCGCGGGCCACCCCACCGTCAAAGATCACAGCATGTCAAGACAGGAGCGTAAAGCCTGCCAGCATGACGACACAAGCCAGGGTCAGACGCCCGACACACCATCACCGCCGGACGACAACCAGCCCGACCACGACGACGCACCACTGATCAGCTCCGGGCGGGACGCACCGGGCCACCGCCGAGGCAGACAGCCGTACCGGCCAAAGACACGCAGCGCGGCCCGACGCAACGCGCACGGCCCCGGCTCGCCGCAGACCGAACAGAGGCCGTCGGCGCTCGACGGGGTGTGCTGGTCAAGCCGCACCTGCGCGGCAAGCAGCTCCTTCCGGGCGCAGGCCGACAGGTAGAGGCTCACTGCGTGGACCGGTCGGTGGCCAGCCGGGAGGCACGGACGAGGATCTGCGCCTGGTCGCCGGAACGGCCGTCATAGCCGATCTTCACGCCCTCCAGCCACACCCACTCGTCCTGCTCCGGCCGATTTGCCACCAGCCGTACGCCGGTCACCCACAACACCACCGGACCCTCCGTCGGACGGAGCCGGTCAGCGGCGGACAGCCGGATCACCTCGCCGAGCCGCACCCGTAGGTCAAACACGACGCCCCCTCGCCACCGGCGAGCGTCGCGGCGGAACCGGGCGCCGAGCCGGAGCGGCCAGACACAGGCCGGCGAGGCGGACGAAGACATCGCGCCGGTCGAGCGCCTGCCCGTGCTGGTCGAGGACGTAGCCGGTCAGCCAACACCAGCCGTGGTATGTCGGACGGCCACAGACAACGGTCACCCGCAGCAGGATCGACCGGCCCCCGGCGAACTGCACCGACGCTCGACCATCCACCAACAACACGTCACCCGGCTTTGGAACCACCCGCCACCCCTCCCATGCGTTGGACAGGCGTCGAGGCGGGCGGGCATTCAGACGGCCGTACGTCGACCGTGCGGCCTGGCGCCGGCACCCACCCCGACGCCCAGCTCACGAAACAGCCACCCGACCCGAGCCCGCACAGTCCAGACACGACCGCCGCGCCAACGACCGAGACGGTCCACACGTCACCGCCGCCGAGCGCAGTCCGGTACGACGAGTCACGTACTTCCAGCCAGCGCCGGCACAGTAGGAGCAGGTCGAGGCGACGGTGACGGGCAGCTCTTGCGTACTCGCCAGACCACCAGTAGCGCCCTGCCTACCGCTGATGGCTCCTGCGCCTTGTGACATCGACTCTCTCCCAGGTGACAACCGCTCGAAGGTCGGAAGACCGATACCAACAGGGTTGATCAGAAACGGAGACGGTCCGACCCCACGGCTGGACAACTTGGGACGTCTTAACTAACTTGAAGTCGTCCCCACTTGTCCAACGGGAGGCTCAGGGCATGCCGAACGACCGGCTACGTGACGCACTTCTGCGCAACGGGCTGACCCCCGCCGCCGTCGCCGAGAAGCTGGGCGTTGACCCGAAGAGCGTCGAACGGTGGATGACGCAGGACCGGACGCCGTATCCCCGTCACCGGCATGCGATCGCGGCCCTGGTCCGCGAGAGTGAGTCGTACCTGTGGCCGAACGCGGTTTCGTCGGAGAAGGCGACCCGGATAGCTCAGTCGGAGGTTGTGCAGGTCTACCCCCGGCGTGCCGCAGTACCGTCCGACCTGTGGGGCAGGCTCCTCCGCAACGCCGGCAGCCAGATCGGCATCCTGGTCTACGCCGGCCTGTTCCTTGTGGAGCAAGAGCCCAGGCTGATTCCGCTCCTGAAAGCCAAGGCGGCCGAGGGAGTGAAGGTCCGTGTCCTGCTCGGCGATCCTGACGCGGAGGCGATCGCGTTGAAGAGCGTCGAGGAGGGCACTGCCGGAGTTATGAGAGCGAAGATCGAGCAGGTCATGCAGTACTACCGACACCTACGAGACGTCGACAACGCGCAGGTGCACCTGCACCACACCACGCTCTACAACTCGATCTATCGCTTCGATGACGAGATGCTGGTCAACACGCACGTCTACGGCTTCCCCGCCCCGCACGCGCCGGTCATGCACATTCGCAAGCTCTCCGGTGGCGACCTGTTCGACACGTACGCCGACAGCTTCGACCGGGTGGTGGCCGCAGCACGCCCGGCCTGGCCAGCAGAGATGGCAGCCTAGACATGGCCAGGACCGATCACTACCACGAGCCGGACGCGCCGAAGGCCAACAGCATCGTTGTCGCCGTCACCGTGTTCGTTCAGGACAACCAGGACCGCGTGCTACTCATTCAAAGGACCGACAACGGGCTGTGGTCTATCCCCGGCGGCGGCCAGGAGATCGGCGAGTACATCGCCGACACGGCGGTCCGGGAGACGCGCGAGGAGACCGGCATCGACGTCGAGGTGACCGGGATCGTCGGCGTCTACTCCGACCCCCACCATGTTGTCGAGTACTCCGACGGCGAGGTACGCCAGCAGTTCTCCATCTGTTTCCGTGCCGAATACCGAGGCGGCAGCCCGACAACCAGCGACGAGTCAACCTCCGTCCGCTGGGTGGCACGCGACGAGCTGGACGATCTGGACATCCACCCATCGATTCGGCTACGGATCGCGCACGGCTACGACCGCCGCGCCCCTTACATCGGTTGAGCTACCGACCTCGTAGCCAACCGCTGCTCCGTACGCCGCACCGCGGCTACGATCTCAGGCTCGGCACGCCGAATGAACCGGGTCACCAGGTGGTCAGGTCCGTACCGAGACCGGATCTCCGCCAGCCGCTCCAGAACCTCGAAGCTCTGCCCGTCCGGCCCGGTCGTCATGTCGGCGTAGCAGAGAGCATCGGTCACCGGGCCTTCTTCTCGGTCAAACTCCTCGCGCAACGCCTGGCCGAGCCCGCGCTCCTCTGCCTCTAGCCAGGCACAGGAGTGATGGGCGACCAGTGCGGTGACGCGCTCGTCAACCTGTTGCCGCCGGAGCCACCGAGCACCGTCCAGCGAGTGGAAGCCAGTATCCACCAGTCCCGGGCTGTAGCCCACGTCGTGAAGCCACGCGGCAGCGATCAAGGTCTCCCGATCCGAGGGCGGGACCGCACCAGCAGCTTCCTCTGCTTTGGCTGCGACGGCTTGGACATGTTGCCACCGGCGAGGCAGCGTCTCCTCTAGCCGCTGCCGGGCGAGGGAGCGAGCGGCATCGACAGCGGCGGTCATGTGAAGGAGCCTACGGAGCCGCTCCATGCCTCGCTACCCGCGCGGCGCGCGCTCGCAGTGGGAAGCACATCTACGCTGCCGGGAGTGACCGCCTCCCAGCAGCCACCTATGGCGACGCCACGCGTTGCCGCAGGCGCCCTCTTCTTCGACGCCGCAGGCCGCGTGCTCCTCGTGCGCCCCAGCTACAAGCAGGGCTGGGAGATCCCTGGTGGCTACGTCCAGCTCGGCGAGTCACCCCGCGCCGCTTGCATCCGGGAGGTTCAGGAGGAGCTTGGTCTCACAGTTGACGTGGGCGCTCTCCTCGTCATCGACTGGGCGCCCGCTGCCAATGAGGGTGACAAGCTCCTTTTCGTCTTCGACGCGGGCCCTCTCGACGGTGACCGCCAACGCCGCATCGCCTTCACCGACGGCGAAATCACCGAGTGGCGGTTTGTGGGCGTCGAGGACTTGGACGACTACGGGCCAGACCGCCTGATCCGTCGCATCCGTACGGCGATCGCAGCCAGGACCCGAGGGCGCACGATCTATGCCGAACACGGAGTGATGGCGGGTCCGCAGCCTGAGCCGCTGCCCCAGCCGTGAGAAGTTTCTATACGTCTTCAAGGCGCCCTTGACGGGCCGCACGCGCGGCGTCTGGGCGCGCGCCGGCCGCTATCGCTGTCGCTCTGCGGTCGTCACGCCGGACACCGGCGGCTGGCGCGGACAGCGGGAAGCCCGGAGGGCCGCCGGGGACGACAGGCCGTTGACCGGGGGTGTGGTGGGCCGGCAGCCGGCGGGGCCGCGCGGCCACGGGCCCGCGCGGTGTAGGGGAGCGCACGCGGACCGGCGTCGGCGAGTTGGCGGCGCTCTCGGGGGTGCGGCTACTGCGCCTCCGGCCGGGACGCTCCGGTTCCAGGATGGCCGGGCTGCGCTGGTGGGGCACGGTCCGTGGGTGGTTGCGGTAGGCCATCCAGCCTGCCCTCGACCCGGGCAAGCCGAGCAGATCACCGCGCGACCCGCCAGCTCCGAACGTGCGTCAAGGTCTGCGGCACCGACGACGAGCGGCTACAGGCACGGCTCACCCTGCACCACTGGATCCGGCTTCAGGCCGAGCGCCAGGCGGACACGCCGAACGCCTAAGCGCACAGACAGGCCGCGCGACGTCAACGTCACCCCGACGATGTCCACGGGCCGATGGTGGCGAGCCCTACGGACTCCAGGGCAGTGAGCCACCAGTGCCGCGCGGCCATCGGCCCGACCGGGCGCTCCCTGTACAGGGGCACTGGTCGGGCTGCGCAAGCGCTGCGTGCGGTCAAAGACGTAGTTCCGCTGGCAAACAGCACCAGGGCCGGAGCCACGCCTATGCCCGCTCGCTGGAGCGAACGGGAGGCGGGCGGGTCGATGACAGGCGGCGAATGGTCAGAAGTTGGTTTACGCGCTGTCCACAGAGGTTCTCCTATGCGTAAGGTGTCTGCGTTGAACGTCACCGCGATTTAGAGGTCACACATGGCGTACCCCTCACCTTCGTCGCCACCAATGATTCAGACAGCGACCATAGTCGGAAACCGGCGAGCCCTAGTAAAGTTGGTCAAATGGTTAGTATTCACCGTAGGATTGGTGGTTGCGGCAACATATGCAGACTGGTTGACGCTATTTGAATCGGGACGTCCCGGAACCACTAAGGATCTATTTCAGAATGGCGAACTGTATCTTGTGAGTGTTACCTTGCTGATTGGAGCGGGGGCAGATCTAACATTCGACTGTTTTCTCGAACACCGCGGCGGGATCTCTCATGCAATCACAATGGCCACCTGCTGGCTCGGAACCGTCTGCTTCGCGGCCGCATATGGTTCATCTAAATCGAAGAGTGTCGACCATGAGAGGACTTCAGGTGCGATAGAGCCCGTGACTGCATCCATAGCAGACCAAGGCACGGTGCACTACTCGATCTGGATTTTCATAATAGTAGCCGCCTTTAGTTCGTTCGCGGTATGGTATTCAGGTGTTGGAGGCCCTCGTGTCTCTCGATAACCTCGAAGGCGGCGCGGCAATAGCGGGAGCAATTGTTGTCACGATCGGCTTGCTGGCTTCGCTGATAGCCTCCCGGATAGAACGCGGCAAGACCTTGCTTCAAGGCTCAGGTTCGGTCCAGGGGAGCGGGTGGAGCCCATTGCCCACCTGGGTGGCCGCCCTAACCGTCGTGCCGGCAGCGATCGTTGCTGTTTCTGCTGCCCTGATCGTCTCCGCGAACAACCCATCGCCGGACACGATCTCCCCGTCGACTACAGATGAACCATCGGCCAACCCCTCGGTTACCCCCACTCAGGCCGAGTCGCCTGGGCACGCCGTGCAAGTGTCAGGAGAAGACGCCGGAGGTTTGGGCAGTTGGGTACTGGTGCTCGCCGGCGGGCTACTTGTCGCCCTCGGTGTGGGTGCGATCGTTCTCTTACTTATGCGGAGACGCGAGGACGATAGCAACGACGACCACCCATCAGAAAGGCCGCAATACCGATCATGAGCGAGCAATTGCCGGATGGATGGCAACCGCCTAGAGTGACCCTTGGGCGACTCTCGGTATCGTACTCCAACGCCTGATGGCGATCTGTCAATGTGGAAGCAGGAGGGAAAAGGGTAATGACGGGCAACAGGAAGGGAATTCCGGCAACAGTTGAAGCTGCCCTTTGGGTAATCAGTAACGGTCGGTGCTATGGCCCCGCATGCCCCTTCCCCGTCATGTTCCAGGTGCGGCCGGGCGTTTACCGAAAGAATGTTCAGATTGCTCACATATATGGGGTACGGCCAGGCGCACCAAGATATCGACTAGGAATGCCGGACTCCGAACGTGATTCCTTCAAAAATCTTCTGCTGCTTTGCCTCCCGCACCATACGGAGGTCGACGACAGAAAGACTGGAGAAAAGCTCTATCCTCCGGAAACTCTGTTGGAATGGAAGAAGAACCATGAAGGCCACCACAATGCCGCACTAAACAGAATCGGGCCCGTGGATAAAGATGTCATCATGGATATTATTGCCGGCGTCTTTGAACCGCCCTTGAAGCGACTTGAGGCAATTGCTGAGCAGCTTGAAAGAACTGGCACGCTAAACGCGGAAAGCGTCGCAGAACTTAAGGAAGTTATCTCCGTCCTGACCGAGAATCCGATTGGACCGGATGCGCGAACGGTTCGCGCCCTGGCAGATGCAGCGGACAGGCTAGGCGGGGTGAGCTTTTCAAGAACGGTCGGTAGGCTTTCAGAGGCCGCCGACACCATGATGAGGGCCGCCCGGCTAATGCCGGGCCGCTAGATCGAGGATCAGAGAGTCAAAGGTCGCGAAGCGGGGACAAGCAGTCCATTGACGAGGCGTCACTCAAATGGCTGATTCACCCGCCCTCACCGCAGTCACTCGTATCCTCCCACTTAGCCTTGTCTGCTACATCCAACACGGGAATTGCCCACAGCGGTTCTAGTGGCACCTCCGTAAGCAACGAGGGTCTTTTTAGCCACGCCCTATCTCCATCCGAAAAGCGAACCTCTAGGTATTGCCCGTCTGGCCGCGCAAGGTAATTGTCGCCCCCTTCTGGTTGTAAATCGTAATTACTGTCGGTAGTTCAATCGACAGTATTGTGCACGGGGGCATCGTCGGAAGGTGGAACCAATCGTAGCTGTACGCTCGACCGCCTTCCCATTCGAGCGAGCCAAACCGTAGCTGGACTACAGACAACGGTACGGGCGCTCGATTTTGCAGTTTGAAGGACCCTGGTTCACCGGTCATCCACACAGCCACACGGGAGGCGTACCGCTTATTAAAACGGTCCTGCTCGATCTGGTTCAATCGAATCTGGCTTCTGTTAATCTCTTGTTGGTCCTCAAGTGCGCTAAGCGCCACCACAAGCGCCGGTATGGCGACCACACCAGCAACTAAAGCCCCTAATGCCTGGATTGCAACTGATGCCACCTCCGCTCTTCGGATTCTCCGTTCCTTGGTCTGCGACTCTTTCGGAATATGATATCCCGGCACATACAGTCCGCCATCTCGCCTGACCCAACTCATACGAGCCCTCCGAGGCTGAGTACCCGCCGATCTCGGGATCTGCCGTAGCGCTTTCGCGCGCGACCGGTCGGCGCCCTGAGGCCGACGCCGTCCAGTTGCGCCAATCTGTCTACCTGCTAATCGCTACTCGACCCGCGTTGCGTCGATCTACACAAACACTGACAAAGTGCAGCTTGTCCACCGGATCAGCCGGTAGAACGGTACCGCCTGTACTGCCGAAACGCTCTCTTCAGGATCAAGGCGCCGCGCAAGCGCGGCGCACGGCCCGCCCGCGCTCGGCCTGCTGGCGGCCTCCGGCCGGCATCGGCCGGCTCGGCGGGCCGCATCACCGCTGGAATCTTGACGGCACGTCGACTCAGAACATGGGGCGAGCCTCGTCCTCAGCATCATCATCCTCGTCATCGCCCCGTAGGAGGCGGTCGAGGTCTGCCGGGTTCATGCGCTTGAGCTGTGCTTCTAGCTTACGGCTGTAGTGGCGATCGTTCGGATCACTGCCGTTGCCGACAGCAACCCGACCGTACGCCTTCATGAACGGCCCGATCTCTCGCCGGAGTCGGTCACGTCGGTGCCCCATGGACCGACGGTAGACGCCGTAGGACGCTGCGGGCCAACGGTTTGTCACTCATAGCCGCCCACCGTGGCGGGTGCATGACGCCTCCGGCCGGCATCGGGTCGAGGCGGGCAGGGCCTACTCGGCTCTGTTGCGGACCTGGTGCTGTTGGTCCACTCCGATGCACGCCACCACGGACGAGGCATCAGCCGACAGGAAGAGCTGGAAGTAGTACGGCGGGCTATCCACCCGCACTCCGCCGAGGCGTAACGCCTGGTCTCCCGCATCACGCAGATGCTCGACAGCTTCCGCGAAGCCAAGCGTAGGTATCCCAGCATCCCGGGTGATCTTTTTCCGAACGCCGTATGTTGCTGCCAGTTGGCTCGCTGGGACGAGCCCGGTGGCGATGTCGAACCCGGCACCGGCGCCAAGTGCTGCCCGACACGCCTCGTACGCCTCGCCCGCCCCACTCAGCAGGGCCACCAGGGTTTCCCGCCTCACGGCAATAACGTACCGGACGAAGCACCCGGAGAGCCGTGACGATTGCGTGGGTGGTTGGCCGCCGTCATGGGCCGGGCAATCGCTGCCGCGCCGCTTCGCGGCTTGCCACCGAGGTACGGGGGCCAGGCGCGGTGACCCGGCGCCACGGCAAACCGCCTCGGCCCAAAGGCCGGGGCGGAAAGCCGTACGACGCCGGCTGGCCGCGCGCAGAGAGCCGGGCCATTCACGGGCCATAAGCCGGTGCCGTGAACGGTCACCAGCGGGCAGGACCGGGTGCCACTACCCCGCCGCTGACCAGGCACTCCGGACAAACCCGGGCAGCCGGAAACGATCTTCCAAACTGACGGTGCGGGTTCGATTCCCGTCGCCCGCTCCACGTTTTAGCAGCTCAAGGCCATGTTGATCTGGCGACGCCATCGATGAAGCTCACTCGGCGCTAGGGAAATGCTAGGGATCTTGGGTCGAATCGCCCCAAGCAAGGCCCACAACCACAACCAAGCCTCGGATGATCGACCACCGAGAGTGATCGGTTCTCTACCATGAAACGGGCATAGGTTACAGGATCGAACTGCATTCCGTAGCGACACAGGCCTGCGACCTTGGGCGCGCAATTGGCGCGGTGCAGCCGAAACTGACGGTGGCGGTTCGCACTCCGAGTGCGCCCCACCAGGGCCTTTCCGCCCAATCCGCCTCACAAGACCTCAGATCGGACCTGGTCCCTGCCGCCCACCGGCGGTCCGCTCTCTGAGTTCGCTCGGCGGATGACGCGAGACCGTGCAATCGCTTGGAGTCCGGCTCTCACTGCTCCCCGCCTCGGTTGCAGACGACCGAGGCCGAGCATGACGATAACCCTCGGGCTCGTCCAACCACTCGAGCGTGCCTTCCACCCGCTCACCTACGATCCATTCCGGACAAATAGGCACAGGACGACCACCACGACGACTGCTCATGGAGCGGGGAGAACCTGTCCGGCAGGCCGAATTCCCGGCCCCCTTCAACAAAGCCCGCTTCCGTCCATCGCCGCAGCATCCGACCCATAGCTGGGCTCGCGCGGGCTCGAAAGGACTTCATCACCGGAGCATCCGATCCGTAGTCAGATCCATCGATGAATCGACAAGTTGTCCAGCCCAGTCCAACCGCGTCCCACCCAGTCCGAACGGGTCCCCGCAGGTACGGGATTCAAGCGACACTTACCGATGTCATGGATGGCGTCTAAATCCACCCCAGTTCCAATGGGTCCGTGCCAGTACCCCGACGTCCGAGCACCCACGGAGCACCCACGGGCCCTCAGCCGCCTCGCCGAATCTGGAGCGATCGCGTGCGTGACATCGAGAGAAACAGTGGCTCACCCGTGGTAGTGCGTTCCCGACCCTATACTTGTCCCAACATTCGGGAATAAGTCTGGAGTGCGGCGGATCGCTCGACGTCCTCTTAGTACGGCAGCCGCCGTTTGAGATCTTGCTGCTCAGGCGGAGTAGACGAGGGACGGCCACCGCGTGATCGTCTGTGCGTTGTGGACACAACATCAGATCGGGCGGTGGCCGCGTGTCACAGCGTAGCCGTTGCCGGGTGGAAACGAGTGTTGGCCGGGGTGCTCGGATGCTTCGCGGGCAGGTTCGGGCGGGTGGAACCGCGTCGCGCGGCGGCGGCGTTCGTGACCGGATTACTGGCCGACATCGAGGTCAAGACGTGCTGGCAACTGGCGGAGCAGGCCGGTTACGCCCGGCCGGACGCGATGCAGCGGCTGTTGTACCGGGCGGTGTGGGACGCCGACGCCGTCCGCGATGACCTGCGGCGGCTGGTCGCCGGCCGGTTCGGTGACCCGGACGCGGTCCTGATCCCGGACGAGACGGGGGACCTGAAGAAGGGCACCCACACGGTCGGGGTGCAGCGGCAGTACACGGGCACGGCGGGGCGGATCGAGAACAGCCAGGTCGGGGTGTTCCTGGCCTACGCCAGCCGGCACGGACACACCCTGATCGACCGACGCGTGTACCTACCGGCGTCATGGACCGACGACCGCGACCGGTGCCAGGCCGCTGGCGTGCCCGACGAGATCGGCTTCGCGACCCGGTCGGAGTTGGCCGCGGACATGATCACCGCTGCCCTCGATGCCGGTGTCCCAGCGGGATGGGCCGCCGCGGACGAGGCATACGGCAACAGCAGCGTGTTTCGTGCTCACCCGCGCGGACACGGGCTCGGCTACGTCCTGGCGGTCTCCCGCAGCCACCTGGTCCCGCTCGACGGCGGCAAGACCCGCGTCCGCGCCGACCGGGTGGCCGCCGACCTACCGGCATCAGCATGGCAACGCCGCAGCGCCGGCGCCGGGTCCAAGGGTCCTCGCTTCTACGACTGGGCCTGGCTCGATGACGTCTGCACCGACGCCGACCCCGATGACGGCGGCCGGCACAGCCTTCTCATCCGCCGTAACACCACCACCGGTGAACTGGCCTTCTACCGCTGCTGGGCACCCAAGCCGGCCACCCTCGCCCAATTCATTCGAGTCGCGGGCATCCGCTGGACCGTCGAGGAGAGCTTCCAGGCCGCCAAGGGCCAGGTCGGCCTGGACCAGCACCAAGTCCGCCGCTGGGACTCCTGGCACCGCTTCACCACCCTCGCCCTGGCCGCCCTCGCTGTCCTTGCGATCAGCGCCGCCGACACCGCCACCGACGACCCCGACGAGCCGAGTGACACCGGAATGATCAAGCTCACCGTCAACGAGATCCGCCGTCTGATCAACACCCTCGTCATCCGGTCCTTCCATGACCTCGCCCACCGTTTGCACTGGTCACACTGGCGACGCCGTCATCAAGCCCGAGCCCGACGAGCCCACTACACACACCGCCTCAACCTCGAACTTCAACCATGATCCCGAACGGCGGCTGCCGTA
>NZ_JAWQRR010000073.1:0-18689 GCF_033446045.1 Plantactinospora sp. KLBMP9567
CACTGCGAGCAGGTCATCGTGGTGTGGGCGGGCGGTACCAGCACCACCTTCCGGCCCGCCCGCCGGCCACGGTCGACCAGTTTCCGCTTCGCCGCCCCGATCGCCGCATCAGCGGCCTTGCGCGCCATGCGGGATTTGGTCAGGAATGTCGGCTTGAAGTCCTCGACGGCGATCAGGGCGTGGTTGTCGACGATCTTCTTCGCCCAGGCGCGGGCGTGGTGGGTGTTCTGCCGCGCCGCCTTCTTCGCGATCTTCGCCGCCTGCGGCTTGGCGCGCAGGTAGCCGTTCGACGGCGGGGCCCCCTTCGATCGCCGGCGGCGGGCCATCCGGCGCTGCATCTTGGCGAGTTCGGCGGAGCACCGTTTCCGGTGACCGTGATGTGGCAGGTCGTAGACCGGGTCGGTGGTCGTCGCGGTCGTGGCGACACCCCAGCCGACCCCGATCGCACCCTCGACCTCCGGCGCGGGCACGGCCTCGCGGCGCACGACGAACGAGGCGTACCAGTGCCCGAGCGAGTCCTGGTAGACCCGAACACTGCTCGGGTCGGATGGCAGTTCGCGGGACCAGACGACGGGAACGGTGATGCCGCCGGGCAGCCGCAGCCGCTGGTCGCGGATCGAGAACCCACGTGTGGTGTATTCGAGGCTGGGCAGTGCGTTCTTCAGTCGTTTGGCCCTGGGCCAGCCGCGTCCCTTCACCTTGAAGGAGTGCTGGAGGGCGGGAGCGTAGGTGCGCAGCGTCTGCTGCTGGGCGACCTGGGACCCGTCCCGCAGCCACGACGAGTGGGCCCGTGCCTCGGTCAGCAGCTTCGACAGCTTGCCGAAGGTGGGTTTACGCCCGGTCTTGTACTGGTGGACGGCCTCGTTCCACAGCCAGCGGCAGTGTCCCCATTCGGCGAGGAGTGTGGCCTGCGCGGTCGCGCCGGGGCGCAACCGGTAGGTGTACCGCACCGTTTCGTCCACGCCTTGCAGCATCTCAGCCGCATCCGACAGTTCCGCCCACAGAGAGGAGTCGACGCCAATGCCGAGAACCACCACCATGCCTGACCGCCCTTTCCTCCCCATGGCTGAAGCCAGGGGTTTCTCGGGCGGCTCCTGATGAAGGAGCGTTGGCTGCCGGTCGGAGTACTCGCGGGCGTGCTGTTCGGGATCAACATCGTGGCCCGCCTGGTGGCCCGGTTCGGGTTCGGTGACAACACCGAGATGCAGGACCGGATCTCGCTGGGCATGTTCGCCGCGATCGGGGTGGTCCTGGCGACCCTCGCGTTCCTCCGGGGGCAGCGCCGTCCGCTACCCGACTGGGGCGGGGAGATGGCGCTCGCCGTACTGGTCGCGATGGTGCTGACCATCTTCGTCGGGCCGTTCATCAGCGGCAGCCACCCGTTCGCCTCGGGGGCCGGGGCGTTCTTCTCGCAGATCTGGCTCTACGCCGGCTTCACCCTCGGCGGCGTACTCGTCGGCTACCTGCTGCTCACCGCGTTCGGCTGGGACTACCGGTCCCAGTCGCTCAAGCGGTACGCCGAGGCCAAGCAGTCCAAGCCCCGCCGGGTCGTACGCCGCTGACCTCCCGCCACCCGGGTCGGGTCAGTGCGGCGCGACCCGGGTCTGGTAGGTGTGGTGCGTGGTGAAGCCGAGCCGCCGGTAGAGCGAGACGGCGGCCTCGTTGTGCTCCTCGACCTGGAGGAACGCCCGGGTGGCGCCGAGCCCGGCCGCCCACTCCGCCAGCGCCCGGATCAGGTGCTGGGCCAGCCCCTGCCGCCGGGCCGACGGCACCACCTCGATCAGGCTCAACCCGAGCCAGCGGTGCTGGCCGGTGACCGTGCCCCGGGCCACCGCGATCAACTCCGGCCCGCCGCCGGTGTGCTCCCCGGACGGCGTGGCGGACAGGTGGGCGAAGCGGACCTGCCGCACGGCGGTGAGGATGTGCCGGGCGGCGGCGGGCAGCCCGGCCGGAGCCCCGGGGTCCGGGGAGCGCCCGGCCCCGCCGGGCGGGCCGGTGGCGGCCGAGTCGAGCCGGGCGTACTGCCGACCCTGTTTCGCCTTGCGCTCGGCGGCCACGGCGAACCACTCCGGCGAGGGCGTCCCGGCCAGCTTCGGCACCGGCAGGTCCGGCCGGGCCGGAATGGCGTCCAGGATCGTCGCCAGCGGCGCGGTCTGCACGAGTACCAGCGGCCGGGCCGACCAGCCGCGCTCGTCCAGCGCCGCCCCGACCGGCGCGGCCAGCGGGAGCGGCACGTTGACCATCGCCGGCCGGCCGCGTGCGGCGTACCAGCGCTGCACCGCGTCGATCGCCTCGTCGAGCGGCCGGTCCGGGTCACCCACCGGCAGCGCGGTGTTCGCCCGCCCGGACCAGCCGTCGGCGGTACGGAGCAGCCAGTCGCCGAGCCGTTCGCGTACCGGGGCCGGCCAGGCCTCGTCCGAGGCGAGTTCGAGTTCGACCACCGCCGCCGCGTTCGGGCGCCGGCCCGGCGGCACCCGCTTGGCCCGGTGCACCTCGCGCAGCGGCACCCGGAGCGGCCCGTTCGCGGTGGCCAGCGTGAGATGGGTCTCGGTCAGGTCGACCAGCTCGCCGAGCGCGTCGCTGAACAGGGTGCGTCCGCTCTGATTTCCGACAATCCGGCGAACGACGATCCGGTGTCCCACATCGCGGCGTCCGAGCACGATCGACCCCCTCCCCGGCGACATACTAGGCTCTTACCGTCGCGGTCGATCGCGGCGTGGCTTGCGGAGGAGAAGATCGGTGACCTACATCATCGCCGAGCCGTGCGTGGATGTGCTCGACAAAGCGTGCATCGAGGAGTGCCCGGTCGACTGCATCTACGAAGGCAACCGGATGCTCTACATCCACCCGGACGAGTGCGTGGACTGCGGGGCGTGCGAGCCGGTCTGCCCGGTGGAAGCGATCTTCTACGAAGACGACGTGCCGGAGCAGTGGAAGGACTACACCACCGCCAACTACGAGTTCTTCGAGGACCTCGGTTCGCCCGGTGGAGCCTCCAAGACCGGCAAGATCGAGAAGGACACTCCCTTCGTCGCGGCGCAGCCGCCGCGAGGTGAGCACTGAGCGGCACGACACCGGTTGCCGGCCGTACGCCCGACGGGGCAGGCTCCGGCCGTACCGGCAATCTGCCCGACTTCCCCTGGGACCTGCTCGAGCCGGCGAAGGCGCTGGCCGGGCGGCACCCGGACGGGATCGTGGACCTCTCCGTGGGTACCCCGGTCGACCCGGTGCCCGGTGCGATCCGGGCCGCGCTGGCGGCGGCCTCGGACGCGCCCGGCTATCCGCTGACCGCCGGCTCGCCGGCGCTGCGTGCCGCGCTCGCCGAATGGGTGGCCCGGTCCTGCGGGGCCGCCCCGGAGATGGTCGGCGTGCTGCCGACCATCGGCTCGAAGGAGCTGGTCGGCTGGCTGCCCACCCTGCTCGGGCTCGGTCCCGGCGACGTGGTGGTGATCCCGCGGGTCTGCTACCCGACGTACGAGGTCGGGGCGCGGCTGGCCGGCGCCGAGGTGGTCCGGGCCGACGCCCTGACCGCGCTCGGCCCCGATCCCCGGGTACGCCTGCTCTGGGTCAACTCGCCGTCCAACCCGACCGGCCGGGTCCTGCCGCCGGAACATCTCCGCAAGGTGGTGGACTGGGCCCGCGAACGCGGCGTCGTGGTCGCCAGTGACGAGTGCTACCTCTCGCTGGGCTGGGAGGAGACGCCGACCTCGATTCTCGACCCGGCGGTCTCCGGCGGCGACCACACCAACCTGCTGGCCGTGCACTCGCTCTCCAAGCGTTCCAACCTGGCGGGCTACCGGGCCGGCTTCGTCGCCGGTGACCGGAGCATCGTCGGCACCCTGCTGGCGGTGCGGAAGCACGCCGGGATGATCGTGCCGGCTCCGGTGCAGGCGGCGATGGTCGCGGCGCTCGGCGACGAGGCACACGTGGTCGAGCAGCGGATCCGATACTCCGCCCGCCGCGAGGTGCTGCGAGACGCGCTGGTCAAGGCCGGTTTCGAGATCACGTACTCCACGGCCGGGCTCTACCTGTGGGCCAGCCGGGGCGAGGACTGCTGGGCCACGGTGGACTGGCTCGCCCGGCGGGGCATCCTGGTCGCGCCCGGCGAGTTCTACGGGCCGACCGGCAACCGGCACGTCCGGGTCGCGCTCACCGCGACGGACGAGCGGGTGGCCGCCGCCGCGGACCGGCTGCTCTCCTGATCGACAGCCGGCAGGTGTCGCCGGCAGGAGGCGGGCTGACCCGGATCCCGTGCCCGACGCGGCTGGTCGCCGGGCTGGCCGTGGCGTTGGCGGTCGTGGAGAGCGCTCTCGGAAACTTCACAGTTCCCGCTTGACGTCGTGGCAACACGCTCGCAACGATGTATGCACATCTTTCGCGCCGCCGGCCCGAAGTGGTCACCGACGGCGTGGACCAAGGGCGTGCACGGCGGACCGCCCGGTCGCTGACAGGGAGGACCGGTCCGTGCGGACATTTCAACGATCATGGCTCGGCGCTGCGCTGAGCCTGCTTCTCGTACTCGTCGGGGTGGCGGTGACACCGCCGGTGGCGAGCGCCGCGCCCGCCTTCACCGTGCTGGTCTTCTCCAAGACCGCCGGCTTCCGGCACGGCTCGATCGGCCCCGGCATCGCGGCCATCCAGCAACTCGGCGTGGCCAACAACTTCGCCGTCGAGGCGACCGAGGACGCCGGGGCGTTCACCGACGCCAACCTGGCCCGGTTCGACGCGGTGGTCTGGCTCTCCACCACCGGGGACGTACTCGACACCGCACAACAGGGCGCCTTCCAGCGCTACATCCAGGCCGGCGGGGGGTACGTCGGAGTGCACGCCGCCTCCGACACCGAGTACGACTGGCCGTGGTACGGCGGGCTGGTCGGGGCGTACTTCGCCTCGCATCCGGCACCGCAGCCGGCCACCCTCAAGGTCGCCGACCGGGTGCACCCGTCCACCCGGACGCTGCCGCTGCGCTGGAACCGCACCGACGAGTGGTACAACTTCCGGACCAACCCGCGCGGCAAGGTGCACGTGCTGGCCACCCTGGACGAGACGACGTACACCGGCGGGGGCAACGGGCACGACCACCCGATCGCCTGGTGCCACAACTACGACGGCGGGCGGTCCTGGTACACCGGCGGCGGGCACACCGACGAATCCTTCGCCGAGCCGCTGTTCCGGACCCACCTGCTCGGCGGGCTGCGCAGCGCGGCCGGGGTCGAGCCCGGGGTCTGCGGCGGCACCGTGGAGAGCAGCTTCCAGCAGGTGACCCTGGCCAGGGGAGTGGCCGAGGTCGGCGAGCCGATGAGCCTGACCGTGCTGCCGGACCGGGGCGTGCTGCACACCGCCCGGGACGGCACGATCCGGCACACCGACGCGGTCGGCAACACCAAGGTCGCCGGCCGGCTCGCCGTCTACACCTCGGACGAGGAGGGCTTGCAGGGCATCAAAGCCGACCCCGACTTCGCCGCCAACCGCTGGGTGTACCTCTTCTACGCGCCGCCGTTGAACACCCCGGGCGGCGGCGCCCCGGCCACCGGTACGCCGGCCGACTTCGCGCCGTGGAACGGCGTCAACCGGCTCTCCCGGTTCACCGTACGGGCCGACAACACCATCGACCTGGCCAGCGAGACACTGGTGCTGGACGTGCCGACCAGTCGGGGGATGTGCTGCCACGTCGGCGGCGACATCGACTTCGACGCCGCCGGAAACCTCTATCTCTCCACCGGCGACGACACCAACCCGTTCGACTCGGCCGGGTTCAGCCCCATCGACGAGCGGTCCGGTCGTAACCCGGCGTTCGACGCCCAGCGGACCTCGGCGAACAGCAACGACCTGCGCGGCAAGGTGCTGCGGATCAGGCCGAGCGCGGGCGGCGGCTACACCGTGCCGGCCGGGAACATGTTCGCGCCCGGTACCCCGAACACCCGGCCGGAGATCTACGCGATGGGCTTCCGCAACCCGTTCCGGATGAGCGTCGACAAGGCGACCGGGGCGGTCTACCTCGGCGACTACGGCCCGGACGCCGGTACCGCCGACCCGAACCGGGGACCGGCCGGGCAGGTGGAGTTCGCCCGGATCACCGCGCCCGGCTTCTACGGCTGGCCGTACTGCACCGGCAACAACGACGCGTACAACGAGTTCACCTTCCCGAGCGGTCCGTCGGGGCCGAAGTACAACTGCGCGGGCGGGCCGGTCAACGACTCACCGAACAACACCGGAATCCGTAACCTGCCGGCGGCGGTGCCGGCCTGGCTGCCGTACACCGGGTCGCAGCCGCCCGAGTTCCCCGGCGGTGGGCTGTCGCCGATGGCCGGGCCGGTCTACCGGTACGACCCGAACTCGACCTCCGAGGTGGCCTTCCCGGAGTACTACCACGGCACGTTCTTCGCTGGTGAGTTCGGCCGGCGCTGGATCAGGAACATCGTGCTGGACGAGGCGGGCAAGCCGTTCAAGATCAATCCGTTCCCATGGTCCGGTACCCAGGTGATGGACCTGGAGTTCGGCCCGGACGGCGCGCTCTACGTGCTCGACTACGGCACCGGGTTCTTCAACGGCGACGAGAACTCGGCGGTGTACCGGATCGAGTACGCCCGCAGCGGCCGCGCCCCGAAGCCGGTGGTGGCGGCGACCCCGACCTCCGGGGTGGCGCCGCTGACCGTCAGCTTCTCCTCGGCCGGCACCCTCGACCCGGACGGCGACCCGATCAGCTACGCCTGGGACTTCGACGGCAACGGCAGCACCGACTCCACGGCACCGAACCCGACCTTCACCTACCCCGCCAACGGCACCCGGAGCGCGACGCTGACCGTCCGGGACTCGACCGGCAAGACCGCCACCGGCAGCGTGGTGATCACGGTCGGCAACACCGCCCCGACGGTCCGGCTGGAGTTGCCGGGCAACGGCCAGACCTTCACCTTCGGCGACACGGTGCCGTTCCGGGTGGCGGTCACCGACCCGCAGGACGGCACCGTCGACTGCTCCCGGGTCAAGGTCAGCTACCTGCTCGGGCACGACGCGCACGCACACCTGCTGACCAGCGCGCAGGGCTGCACCGGCACGTTGCGGACGCTGGCCGACGGCGAGCACGACGTCTCGGCGAACATCTTCGGCGTCCTGGACGCGGAATACACCGACAACGGTGGGGGCGGGCAGGCGCCGCTGACCACGCACGCGCAGAGCATCCTGCAACCCCGGGTACGCCAGGCCGAGCACTACTCGTCGAGCAACGGCGTGCAGACCAGCGCCCCGGGCCAGGCGCACGGCGGCCGGGCGGTCGGCTACATCGACAACGGGGACTGGATCGCGTTCACCCCGTACAACCTGACCGGGGTGCGGTCGTTCTCGGCCCGGGTCGGCGCCAACGTGGGCGGGCACACCCTGGAGTTCCGGATCGGCTCGCCGACCGGCCAGCTGATCGGCTCGGCGACGGTCCCCGCCACCGGCGGCTACGGCGAGTTCCGCGACGTCACCGGCGGCATCACCGCACCGGCCGGCACGCACGAGCTGTACCTGGTGTTCCGGGGCACCGGCGGCGGGCTCTACGACATCGACGAGTTCACCCTGCTCGGCGAGGGCGGCGGGCCGGGGCCGGACCCCGAGCCGACCGGCAACCTGGCGCTGAGCCGGCCGGCGACCGCGTCGAGCGTGGAGGGTGCGGACGTGCCCGCCTCGGCCGCGGTGGACGGCAACCCGGCCACCCGGTGGTCGTCGGCGTTCGCCGACCCGCAGTGGATCACCGTCGACCTCGGCTCGGTCCGGTCGGTCGGCCGGGTGAAGCTGGTCTGGGAGGCGGCGTACGGCAGCGCGTACCAGATCCAGACCTCGGCCGACGGCAACGCCTGGACGACCGTGAAGTCGGTGACCGGCGGCGACGGCGGCACCGACGAGCACACCGGGCTCGGCGCCTCCGGCCGCTACCTGCGGATCAACGGCACCGCCCGGGGCACCGGCTACGGCTACTCGCTCTGGGAACTGGAGGCGTATCCGAGCTGAGTTACCGAGCCGAACGCCGAGGTGATTGTCGGCGGCCGGCCGGCGTGGGCAACTTCGTTGTGCCGGTGATACCAGGGAGTCATCGTGATGACTCCCTGGTATCACGCTCGCCGGGCATATACCGGCGGCCGGACGACCGGCCGTGAGTCGCGAACGTCGGTGGACGGCGCATTAGGGTGGGTGGATGACGGAGCAACCCTTCGTACTGGTCCGTGGCGAGGTGGTCCGGGAGGTCCCGCCGGAGATCGCCCGCTTCCCGGTGACGGTCGCCGCCCGGGACAGAAACCGCCCAACGGCACTGTCCCGGCTGGCCGAGCGGTCCGAGGCGGTCCGGGCGCTGATCGACGGCTACGGCGACGCCATCGAGCGCCGCGAGACCGGCGACCTGTGGGTCCGCCCCGAGCTGAAGCGCTCGGGCGAGAAGGTGACCGGCTACGCCGGCAGCGCCACCACCGTCGTCACGGTGACCGACTTCGGGGTGCTCGGCGAGCTGATGCTCCGGCTCGCCGACCAGGACCAGACGAGCGTCGCCGGCCCGTGGTGGGAGCTGCGGCCGGGCAGCCCGGTGCACCGGGAGGCGCGGCGGGCCGCCGTCGCGGAGGCGGTCGCCCGGGCCCGGGAGTACGCCGACGCGCTCGGCGCCGAGGTGACCGCCCTGCTGCACCTCTCCGACGCCGGTCTGACCGCGCAGCCGCTGATGATGACCCGGGCCGCGCACACCATGGGCTACCGGGCGGCCGGCGGAGCGCCGCCGGAACTCGAACTCGACCCGCAGGTGCAGACCGTGCACGCCACCGTCGAGGCCCGGTTCGCCATCACCCCGCCCCGACTCGCACCGGAATAATGCCGGTGCGCGACGGCGGCGTGCCGGACTAGCCTGCCGCAATGACCGCCGCGACCCGTACCCGAGTCATGCGCCGGCCCCGGAGGGGCCGGAGCTAGGTCGCGCGCGCCAACCGCCCGCGTCGACGGGCCTCTCGATTCTTCGAGGGGCCCGTTTCGCATGTGGCCGGGCCCCTCCCGAGCACCTCTGGAGGAGCGCCATGACCTACCTGACCACACCGATCTACTACGTCAACGACCTGCCGCACGTCGGGCACGCGTACACGACGGTGCTGGCCGACGCGCTGGCGCGCTGGGAGCGGCTCTGCGGCCGGCCGGTCCGGCTGGTCACCGGCACCGACGAGCACGGCGCCAAGGTGCGCCGGGCGGCGTCGGAGGCCGGAATCGCGCCGGTCACGCTCGCCGACCGCACCGCCGGCCGGTTCCGGGCCACCTGGGACCGGCTCGGCATCGGGTACGACGAGTTCGTCCGGACCACCTCGGCCCGGCACCGGGAGACGGTGACCGCACTGCTGACCCGGGTGCACGACGCGGGTCACCTCCGCCCCGGCCGGTACGACGGGCGGTACTGCGTCGGCTGTGAGGCGTACACGGCGGAGCCGGTCTGCCCGGTGCACGGCCGGCCGACCGAGCTGGTCGGCGAGGAGAACTGGTTCTTCCGGCTCGCCGAGTTCGCCCGGCCGCTGGCCGAGTGGTTCGACCGGTGTCCGGACGCGGTCCGGCCGGCCAGCCGCCGCAACGAGGCGCTCGGCTGGCTGCGCCGGGGACTGACCGACTTCTCGATCAGCCGGGCCAACCTGGACTGGGGCATCCCGCTGCCCTGGGACCCGAGCCAGGTGACGTACGTCTGGTTCGACGCCCTCGGCAGCTATCTCACCGCCGCCGGGTGGCCGGCGCCGGAGTTCTCCCGCTGGTGGCCGGCCCGGCACGTCATCGGCAAGGACATCCTGCGATTCCACGCGATCTACTGGCCGGCGATCCTGCTCGCCGCCGACCTGCCGCTGCCGGAGCGGATCACCGTGCACGGCTTCCTGCTGCAACGCGGCAGCAAGATTGCGAAATCCGGGGAGCGGGCCGTCGCCCTGGACGACCTGCTCGACCGGTTCGGCCCGGAGGGGCTCCGCTACCACCTGCTCCGGGACAACCCGGTCGGCCCGGACGGGGAGTTCTCGTCCGCCTCGGTCGAGGCGCGCTACAACGCCGACCTGGCCAACACGCTCGGCAACCTGCTCTCCCGGGTCTCCGCGCTGGTGGTGTCCCGATGTGCCGGGACCGGTCCGGCGCCGAGCCGGCGCTCCGGGCTCGCCCCGGCCGCCGCCCGTGCCGCCGAAGCCAGCGCGGAGGGCTGGGCGGCGGGGCAGCCGTCCGACGCGCTGGCCGCCGCGTGGCGGCTGGTGGCGGCGACCAATTCGTACCTGGTGTCGGCGCAGCGTGGCGGTTGCCGGCCGACTCGCCCGAGGCGGCCACGGTACTCGGGGACGCGCTGGAGGCGCTGCGGATCGTCGCCGTACTGGCCGCCCCGGCGGTACCGGAGACCGCCGCGCGGATCTGGCGGCAGATCGGGCTCGACGGGTACGCCCCGCGGGTCCCCGACGACCTGGCCTGGGGCGGCTATCCGGGCGGACGCCGGGTCACCCGGGCCGCGCCGCTCTTCCCCCGGCTCGCGGCAGGGGTTCGGGTGCCGGCCGGCGGGGTGGGATAGTTCCCCGGTGCGCACCGAACCGTTCCGCCACACCCTGGACCAGTTGGTCGCCCGGGCCCGCGTACTGGCCTCGACCGGGCCGCGCCGGCTGCTCGGCATCACCGGTGCGCCCGCGGCGGGCAAGTCGACCCTGGCCGGACTACTGGTGACGGCGCTGGACGGCATCGCCGAGCTGGTGCCGATGGACGGCTTCCACCTCGCCGAGGCCGAACTGCACCGGCTCGGCCGGCACGCCCGCAAGGGTGCGCCCGACACCTTTGACGGGGGCGGGTTCGTCGCGCTGCTGCGCCGGCTGCGGGCCGGTACCGAGACGGTGTACGCGCCCGAGTTCCGCCGGGAACTGGAGGAACCGGTCGCCGGGGCGATCCCGGTCCCGCCGTCGGTGCCGCTGGTGGTGGTGGAGGGGAACTACCTGCTGGTGCCCGACCAGCCCTGGGGCGAGGTACGCGGACTCCTCGACGAGGCGTGGTTCCTCGACCTCGACGAGACCGAGCGGCTGCACCGGCTGACCGAGCGGCACATCGCGTTCGGCCGGGAACCGCTGGAGGCGGCGGCCCGGGCCCGGGGTACCGACCAGCGCAACGCCGAACTTGTCGCCGGCACGGTCGACCGGGCCGACCTCGTCGTCCGGATGGCACCGTCCAATCCGGCCTGACGCCCCGGGTCCACTCCGAGCTGTCGACACAGATCCCGGATTGCTCACTGCCCATCGGTCGGTACCACTACCCGGCGGGGTGATGGCGAAGCGCATCGAGGACTGGTAGACCGATCGGCGACACTGTTTGGACCAGGGGTGTGCAGCCGCCGGCGACGATCGGCAGGGGAGCGACGATCGGCAGGAGAGCCGTGTCAGTTCGGAAGCTGTTGGCCGGGTACGCCGGGGTGAACGCCGTACTGGTGGTCGGCTTCTTCGCCCTGCCGGTGCCGCGTCCGGTGGTGACCGCCGCGTTCGGGCTGACCAGCATGGCGGCCGTCGCCATCGGACTCCGCCGCTACCGGCCGGAGCGCGGGTACGCCTGGTGGCTCTTTGCCGCGGCACTCGGGGTCTTCGCGGCCGGCGACACCGTCTACCTGCTCGCCGCGAACCTGCCGCTCGGGGACTCCCCGGCCGACTCCGGGCTCGTCTCCGACCTCTTCTATCTGGTGATGGTGCCGCTGATCGGCGCCGGGCTGCTCGGGCTGACCCGCTCCACCACCGGGGCCCGGGACCGGTCCGGACTGCTCGACTTCCTGATCTTCACCACCGCCGGTGCCTTCCTGCTCTGGGTACTGGTGATCCGGCCCTACCTGGTCGGTCCGGGGCCGAGCACGTTCGCGCAGTCGGTGCTGGCCGCGTACGCGTTGCTCGACGTGCTGCTGCTGGCCACCGCCGTACGGGTGGCGGTCACCTCGCGGGGCAGTGTCGCCGGATTGCTGCTGGTCGTGGGCGCGGCCGGGATGCTGGTTTCCGACATCGGCTACGGTGCCGCGCTGCTGCGCGGTGACTGGCAGCCGGGCGGCCTGAACGAGCTGGGCTGGCTCGCCTTCTACGTCGCCTGGGGCGCCGCCGCGCTGCATCCGTCGATGGCGAGGCTGACCGAGCCGGCCGCACCGCCGGACAGCGAGATCGACAAGACCCGACTGGTCCTGTTGGGCATCGCCGCGACGCTCGCCCCGGCGATACTGCTCTTGCAGGTGGTGAACGGGGACGTCCGGGACGGCGCGGTGATCGCCGTGGTCGGCGGGGTGGTCTTCGCCCTGGTGCTGAGCCGGCTCGGCGACGCGGTGGACGGGCACCGGCAGGCGGTGACCCGGGAGCGGAGCCTGCGGCAGTCCGGCGCCGAACTGGTGGCCGCGACCGACACCGCCGAGGTGCGCCGGGCGGTACGGACCGCGGTGGCCCGGGTGGTCCCCCGGCAGTCCTCGTACCGGATGGTCTTCACGATCAACCACGCGGACGGGGTGCCGGCGGCCACGGTGAGCATCTGGGGCCCGGGGATGGCCACGCCGGCACCCTTCTATCCGGCCCCGACCGCCGCCGCTGCCCGGCGCAGCCGGCTGCTCCGGGTCCGGACCCTGCAACCGGCGCTGGCCGAGCAGCTCCGCGGCTTCGAGACCGTCGTGCTCTGCCCGCTGGTCGGTGACGGTCGGGTCGACGGCGGGGCCAGCGGCGCACCCCGGGTCGGTGCGCTGCTGGTGGCCACCGACAGCCGGCTGCTGCCGGCGCTGCGGGACTCGCTGGAGGTACTGGCCGCGCAGGCGGCGATGGCGCTGGAACGGATCAGCCTGGCCCAGGAGATCAACCGCCGGGACAGCGAGGCGTACTTCCGCAGCCTGGTGCAGAACGCGGCCGACGTGATTCTGATCGTCGACGACGACCACCGGGTCCGGTACGCCAGCCCGTCGCTGCGGACCGTGCTCGGGGTCGAGCCGGCCGACTGCGCCGACCTGGGCACCGTGCTCTCCCCCGAGGACCAGCTCTCGGTCCCCGCCCTGCTGGACACGGCGCTCGCCGAATCGGACCGCCGAGGGGTCGGCTGGAGCGTACGGCGGCCTGACGGCCAGCGGGTGCAGCTCGAAGTGACCTGTCGGGACCTGCGCCGGGACCGGACCGTACGCGGCTTCGTGCTGACGCTGCGGGACATCACCGAGCGGGTCCGGCTGGAGCAGGAGCTGACCCACCGGTCGGTGCACGACGCGCTGACCGGGCTGGCCAACCGGGCCTCCTACCAGGACCAGGTGTACGAGGCGGTGGAGAAGGCCCGGGACGGTGACCGTACCGTCGGCACCCTCTCCATCGACCTCGACGAGTTCACCGCGGTCAACGACACGCACGGGCACGCGATCGGGGACGCGCTGCTGATCGCCGCCGGGGAGCGGCTGCGGGAGATCGTCGGGCCGAACGACCTGGTGGCCCGGCTCGGCGGTGACGAGTTCGCCGTACTCATCCCGGACGCGGACGATCCGGAGCAGGTCGAGCAGGTCGCCGACCACCTGGTCCGGGCGCTCGCCGAACCGCTGGAGGTCGGCGACACCGTGGTCAACGGGTCGGTCAGCGTCGGGGTGGCCACCACCGCCGACGCCAGCGACGCGGGGGAGCTGCTGCAACGCGCCGACCTGGCGCTCTATGTCGCCAAGGGGGCCGGCAAGGGGCGCTGGTGCCGCTACCAGTCGGAGCTGCACACCGCGATCGTGGAGCGGCTGGAGCTGCGGGCCGCGCTGACCGAGGCGGTGCAGAAGCTCAGCTTCTCGGTCGACTACCAGCCGATCGTCGACATGCGGACCGGGGCGGCGGTCGGCTTCGAGGCGCTGGCCCGGTGGCACCATCCGGCCCGGGGGCCGGTGCCGCCGGAGCTGTTCATCGGGCTGGCCGAGGAGACCGGTCTGATCGAGCCGATCGGCGACTACGTGCTGCGCCAGGCGGCCGGTGCGGTGGCCCGATGGCGTGCCGAGCGGGGCGCGACGGCTGCGCCGTACGTGAGCATCAACGTCTCGGCCCGGCAGCTACGTACCCCGGGCTTCGTCGGCACCGTGCGCGCAGCGCTGGCCGCCGCCGACGTACCGCCGGACCGGGTGATGCTGGAGATCACCGAGAGCCTGCTGCTGCGGGACCAGGAGCCGGTCTGGGCCGAGCTGTCCGAGCTGCGCTCTCTCGGCCTGCGGGTCGCCATCGACGACTTCGGCACCGGCTTCTCGTCGTTGAGCTACCTCCAGCAGATGCCGGCCGACGTACTCAAGATCGACCGGTCGTTCACCGAGACCGTGGCGTCATCGCGGCGGCAGCGGCTGCTGGTGGAGGGGATCATCCGGCTGGCCGGCACCCTCGGCCTGGACATCATCGCCGAGGGGGTGGAGACGGAGGCGGTCCGGACCATCCTGCTGGACATGGGCTGCGCCTCCGGGCAGGGCTACCTCTTCGCCCGCCCGCTGAAGGACCGCGACGTGCTGCGCTGGCTCGGCGACGCACCCGCACCCGGCAGCGGCACGGTGCCGAAGCCCCGACCCTGCGCCGAGTGACGTCGGCCGGACCGCGCCCCGACCGGGCTGTCCGGCGGAGGCGGCGGTACCGGCTCAGTCGCCCGACGGGGTGAGCAGGCGCCGGACCTGGGCCGGGTTGCCCACGGCCAGTACGCCGGCCGGCAGGTCCCGGGTGACCACGCTGCCGGCGCCGACCACGGTGTCCGGGCCGATGGTGACCCCGCCGAGCACGATCACCCCGCCGCCGAGCCAGACGTTGTCACCGATGGTGATCGGCCGGGCCGCCTCCCAGCCGGCCCGGCGCTGCTCCGGATCGAGCGGGTGGTGCGGAGTCAGCAGTTGCACGTTCGGCCCGACCTGCACGTCGGCACCGATCTCGATCGCGGCGACGTCCAGCAGTACGGCGTTGAAGTTCAGGAACGACCGGTCGCCGATCCGGATCTGGCTGCCGTAGTCGCAGTAGAACGGCGGCCGGACCGCCACCCGGTCGCCGACCGCGCCGAGCAGCTCGCGCAGCAGCGCCTCGTGCTGTTCCGGCTGGTCGGCGGCGGTCGAGTTGTAGCGCTGCACGAGCAGGGCGGCGCGGCGGGCCAGCGCGACCAGCTCCGGGTCGTCGGCCCGGTAGAGGTCACCGGCGAGCATCCGCTCCCGCTGCGAGCGCGGATCCGTCCCGGAACCCATTGCCGGACCAGCCCGCTCAGTCGTTGGCGTGCAGGGCGGCGTTCAGCTCGATGCCCCGGCCGGTCCGCGGCTTCGCCTCCAGGGCGCCGGTCACCGAGTTGCGCCAGAACAGCAGCCCGTCGACTCCGGACAGCTCGCGGGCCTTGACCACCCGGCCGTCCGGCAGGGTCACCTTGGAGCCGGCCGTGATGTAGCAGCCCGCCTCGACCACGCAGTCGTCGCCGAGCGAGATCCCGATCCCGGCGTTGGCGCCGAGCAGGCTCCGCTCGCCGATCCGGACCTTCTCCTTGCCGCCGCCGGAGAGGGTACCCATGATCGAGGCGCCGGCACCGACGTCGGAGCCGTCCCCGACCACCACCCCGGCGACGATCCGGCCCTCCACCATCGAGGCGCCGAGCGTGCCGGCGTTGAAGTTGCAGAAGCCCTCGTGCATCACGGTGGTGCCGCTGGCCAGGTGCGCGCCGAGGCGTACCCGGTCGGCGTCGGCGATCCGGACCCCGGACGGGACCACGTAGTCGGTCATCCGGGGGAACTTGTCGACCCCGTAGACCGCCAGGTGCCGGCCGGCGGCCCGCTCCAGCACCCGCAGCTCGTCGACCCGCTCCGGGGGGCACGGGCCGGCCGAGGTCCAGGCGACGTTGGCCAGCACCCCGAAGATGCCGTCGAGGTTGAGCTCGTTGGGTCGGACCAGGCGGTGGGAGAGGAGGTGCAACCGGAGGTACCCGTCGGCGGCGTCCTTGATCGGGTCGGCCAGCGAGCCGATCTCGGTGACCACCACGGCGGTACGCAGCCCGGGCAGCGCCCGCTCGCCGACCGCACCCGGCGGCAGGTCGAGTACGTCGCCGTCCTCGCCCGTAACCGGCGGCGCCGAACCGAGGCCGAGCTTGCCGGTCGGATACCACGTGTCGAGCACCTGGTCTCCGGCGAGCGTGGCCACTCCGATCCCCCAGGCGGGCTGTGCGGTCGTCACCGGGTCTACCTCTTCGTCATCCGTCTGGGACCTCGGCTCAGCCGTGAGTGTGGAACGTCATTTCCGAGCCTTGGACGCATCCCGCCGATACGACCTTGACGGTACCGTCTCCCACCATGGAGAACCCGCTCACCCCCGAGGTGTTGGCCGATCCGGTGGCGTTGACCCGCGCCCTGGTCGACATCGAGTCCGTCTCGCGCAACGAGAAGGAGATCGCGGACTGCGTCGAGGAGGTGCTCAGGAACGTCCCGCACCTGACCGTGGCGCGACACAGCAACACGATCATGGCCCGTACGGACCTGGGCCGGGCCCAGCGGGTGGTGCTGGCCGGGCACCTGGACACCGTGCCGTTGAACAACAACTTCCCGTCCAGCGTGCAGGGCGACCTGATCTACGGCTGCGGCACCTCGGACATGAAGTCCGGGGTGGCGTACGCGCTGCACCTGGCGGTGAGCGTGCCCGAGCCCCGGTACGACGTGACCTACTTCTTCTACGAGGCCGAGGAGATCGAGTCCCGCTACAACGGGCTGACCCTGGTCGCGCAGGCGCATCCGGAGTGGCTGACCGCCGACTTCGCGGTGCTGCTGGAGCCGACGCACGGGGTGGTCGAGGCGGGCTGCCAGGGCACCATGCGGGCGATCGTCAGCGCCACCGGCCGGCGGGCGCACTCGGCCCGCTCCTGGAACGGGGTGAACGCGATCCACGGGATCGGCGGGGCGATCAACCGGCTGGCGGCGTACCAGGCCCGGATGGTCACCATCGACGGCTGCGTGTACCGGGAGGGGATGAACGCGGTCCGGATCAGCGGCGGGGTGGCCGGCAACGTGGTACCGGACCTCTGCGAGCTGGAGGTGAACTACCGGTTCGCCCCGGACCGGACGGCGGAGCAGGCGGAGGCGCACGTACGCGAGGTCTTCGACGGCTACCAGGTCCGGGTGACGGACTCGGCGCCCGGTGCGCTGCCCGGGCTGACCGCGGCACCGGCCCGGGAGTTCCTGACAGCGGTGGGCGCGGACCCGATCGGCAAGCTCGGCTGGACGGACGTGTCGCGGTTCGCCGCACTGGGCATCCCGGCGCTCAACTTCGGGCCGGGCGACCCCAACCTGGCGCACGCCCCGGACGAGCACGTCGAGATCGGCAAGATCCGGGACGGCGCGGCCACCCTGCACCGCTGGCTCGCCTCGCACTGACTTCCGCTGTCGCGCCGCAACTGGCTTCCGCGTCGCGTCGAGGTTCGACCCGGTGCCGGCCGGCGGTGGCCCCTTTGCCGCCGGCCGGCACCGGTTTCCCCGTGATATTCGGCCGGCGGGCTACCCGTCGACGTGTTGCTGCGTACGCGATTCCTGGTCCGGACCCGGATCGTCGATGGCGCCGATCGGCGCGGCGTTGCGCGCCATCCGGCGCTCCGCAACCACCGCCCGGATCCGGCGCTGCATCTGCCGTCGAAGTCGGATGATCTCCCCGCTGGTCATCACCGTTGCCCCCCGAAGGTGCGCGGCCGTGGTGTGGGCGCCGCGCGTTCCCCCTTTGTGATTGTAAGACGCCCGCCAGCCCCGTTCGGTTGCGTCGGCGCTGGATGTTTGTCCTGCGACGTACCGGATCACGCCACCCCGGTCGCGGTCCACCGGATTACCGTGGACCCCATGAACCACAACGAGGGGCGAAACGGCGGCCGGGGTCGGGGACCGGAACGGCATCGGGGTGCGGTCACCCTGCGTCGCGAGGCCATCCCGTTGAGTACGGCCGACCAGCGGCTGCTCGACTCGCGTAGCCGGGGCGACTGGAAGACCAAGGACGCCTGGCGGGCGCTGCGCATTCTCTCCGAGTTCGTGGAGGGCTTCGACACCCTGGCCGACCTGCCCCCGGCGGTCAGCGTCTTCGGCTCGGCCCGCAGCAAGCCGGACAGCCCGGAGTGCGTACTCGCCGAGGAACTGGGCGCGGCGCTCGCCGCCGCCGGCTATGCGGTGATCACCGGCGGTGGGCCGGGTGTGATGGAGGCCGCCAACCGGGGCGCCACCGAGGCGGGCGGGCTGTCGGTCGGGCTGGGCATCGAGCTGCCGTTCGAGCAGGGCATCAACGACTGGGTCGACATGGCGATCGACTTCCGGTATTTCTTCGCCCGCAAGACCATGTTCGTCAAGTACGCCCAGGCGTTCGTGGTGCTGCCCGGCGGGTTCGGCACCCTGGACGAGCTGTTCGAGGCGCTGACCCTCGTGCAGACCGGCAAGGTCACCCGGTTCCCGGTGGTGCTGATGGGTACGGCGTACTGGAGCGGGCTGCTCGACTGGCTCCGGGACACCCTCGCCGCCGACGGCAAGATCGGCCTGGCTGACCTTGAGCTGATCATCGTCACCGACGACGTGAACGCGGCCGTCCGGCACATCGTGGAGGCGGACGTGGCGCTCGCGGCCGAGCAGGAGGCGCTCCAGGAGACCGCGATCGCCCAGGCCGAGGCGGCCCAGCGGTCGGCCGCCGGGCGGCGCGATTCCCGCTGAACCACCGACCTCCCGGACACGTCCCGGCGCGGCGGCCCGCCCCCGGGTCCCA
>NZ_JAWQRR010000074.1:0-2855 GCF_033446045.1 Plantactinospora sp. KLBMP9567
TGGGGGCGGGCCGCCGGTCTGCCCGGCTACGACAGCACGCGAATGCTGCCGGGGGAGAAGACCGTGGAGTCGCCGGGCGGGAGGGCTAGCGACGGGAAGCCGGTGCAGAACCCTCCGGTGTAGACCACGATCGTGGCGTCGGTCTGGTTGCTTACCGTGGTGCCGGGCGGGAACGTGGCGTTGACGCTGTGGCAGCCGGCGGCCGGGTCGACCAGGATGGCGCTCGGGCCGGTGGGGCTGCCGATGATGACCCGGCCGGTGGCGGCGAGGCCGGGTGAGGCGGCGAGCCCGACGGCCGCACCGGCCAGCACGCCGACCACGGCCATCCTGGCCGTCCGGCGCCAGGCGCTCGATCGACGTCCCGTCGTACGGGACCGCGTCGGTGCTGCTTCCGTGGTTTCCACGAGAGATCCTCCCCAGGGATCGGAGTGTTGATCGGTGACCGGCCTTCGCCGATGTGTCGCCTCCGAAGCTGGAGCATCGGCGGTCTTCGTCGGCCGGTTGGCTGGCACGCTACGGCTCGGCGACTTCATTTCGCTTTCAGTGGGACATCACCGAGGTGGGGCGGGGGGAGCGCGGCAGGCTCGCCGGCGAGACCGTGCGGCCCTCGCCTTGACAGGCAAGTGACCGCTTGCCTATAACTGTGCTGATGGACGCGAACCCAGACCTGTTCAAGGCCATCGGCGACGCGACGCGACGCACCATCCTGGACGAGCTGGCCGACAAGGACGGTCAGACGCTGTTCGAGATCTGCAGCCGGCTCACCATGAAGCACGGCCTGGGCTCCTCGCGCCAGGCCATCTCGCAGCACCTCGCCGTGCTCGAACAGGCCGGGCTGGTGCGCACCCGGCGGCAGGGCCGGTACAAGTTCCACCACCTCGACACGAGCCCGCTGCGCTCGATCGTCGAGCGGTGGCCCATCGATCGAGAGGAAACGAACCCGTGATCCGTATCAATATCACCAGCGTGCTCGTCGACGACCAGGCCAAGGCGCTTGCCTTCTACACCGAGAAGCTGGGGTTCATCAAGAAGACCGACGAGCCCGCCGGCGAGGCCCGCTGGCTCACCGTGGTGTCCCCGGCCAACCCGGACGGTGTCGAGTTGCTGCTGGAGCCGGACGGCCACCCGGCGGCGGGTCCGTTCAAGAGTGCCCTGGTCGCCGACGGTATCCCGTTCACCCAGTTCGCCGTCGACGACGTGTACGCCGAGGTCGAGCGGCTCAAGGGGCTGGGCGTCGAGTTCACCCAGGAGGCGACCGACCTGGGGCCGGTGGTCACCGCCGTCTTCGACGACACCTGCGGAAATCTGATCCAGATCGCCGCCATGAAGTAGTCGCACACGCCTGCCGGCCCCTGCAGCCCGCCCGATTCGGCTCGAAGGGGTCGGGCGGGCGGCCGAGGTTCGGAGGTGGCGCTCGAGATTATGTGGTCAGGAGGTGGCCCTCTGCCTACGCTTCCTCGGCTGGGTCCCGACCGGGCAGCCCGCCCCACGCTCTCAAGATTCTTGTCGATCTGTGGTTGGTGGCGGACTGTTCAGTCCCATGACATCTGTCGCAGGTTGTGTCCCGGTACATGTGTCACATGATCGGTCTGGTGGGCGGTATGACTGCTGGGCATGGCGAATCGACGTCAGGTCATGACCGCGATGGACGCCCTGCTCGCGGCGGGCGTGCGGATCGACAACGTGCAGCAGTGGTGCGATGACAACAACGTCAACCCACGCACCTTCTACCGGCACCGCGCCCGGGTACAGGCCGAGGGTGTCTGGCGGGAGCGATCCCGCCGGCCGCATCACAGTCCTGGTATCACCCCGCCGGAGCTCGACGCGTGGATCTGCAAACTCCGCAACGATCTTGGTGTCGACAACGGCGCGGACCAGATCCGTGACGAGCTGTTGCTGATCCACGCGTTCACCGACCCTGGCTGGAGGGTGCCGTCACGGTCGACGATCAACCGGGTCCTGTCCCGCCACGACCTGCTCGACCGCAACCCCGCGAAACGACCCCGCGGCACCTGGCGCCGCTTCGCCTACGCCCAGCCCCGCGACTGCTACCAGATCGACGCCACCAGGATCCGCCTCGCCAACGGCCAACTCGTCGCGGTCTTCGACGTCCTCGACGACTGCACCCGCATGCTCGTCGCCTGCCGGGCCGCGCCGGCCGAGACCAGCACCGCCGCGATCGCCGCCATCGGCAGGGCCTTCACCGACCACGGCCCACCCGCGATCGTCCTGTCCGACAACGGCACGATCTTCACCCACCGACTCCTCAAGGACAACGCCGGCCCGTCCCCGTTCGCCGAAACCGTCCACCATCACGGCACCCGACTCATCCACTCCAGCCCCTACCACCCACAAACCTGCGGCAAAGTCGAACGCCACCACCAAACCCTCAAAAGATGGCTCACCGCCCAACCCCACCAACCCCACACCCTGCGACAACTCCAACGCCTACTCGACACCTACCGCCACCACTACAACCACCACCGCCGACACAGCGCCCTACCCGGCCGCGTCACCCCACACCACGCCTGGACCACCGCACCCCACCACGGCGGACCACAAGCCCTACCCATCCAAACCGACGCCACCGTCCACCACCCCACCGTCTCCGACACCGGCGCAATCAACGTCGGCTACACCCGCATCGGTCTCGGCTGCATCTGGCGCGGCCACACCGTCACCGCCATCCGCGACGGCAACCACATCACCGTCTACGCCAGCAACGGCCACCCCATCGGCCACACCACCGCCCCACGAGACAAGAAGACCTACACACGCCTCACCCCAATATCGAACATCATCAACTGACACATGTCCCGGGACACACCCTTGACACATCTACCGGGACATGACAG
>NZ_JAWQRR010000075.1:0-18139 GCF_033446045.1 Plantactinospora sp. KLBMP9567
CCGACCGCGTCGGCGATCGACCCGGACTCCGGTCCACAGTCCGGCGGCCAGACCGTCACCATCACCGGCACCGGCTTCGTGCCCGGGGACACCACGGTCACCTTCGACGGAGTACCCGCCACCAACGTCACGGTGGCACCCGACGGCACCTCGCTGACCGCCGTCACCCCGACGAACCCGGTCGGCCCGGCCGCCGTCGTGGTCACCACGCCCGGCGGCTCGGCCGCACCGCTGGACTACACCTACCTGGCCGACGGCAGCAACGCCGTGGTGACCGGGCTCGACCCGACGTCCGGCCCGACCAGCGGTGGCACCACCGTCACCATCACCGGCACCGGCTTCACCGGAGCCACCGGCGTAACCTTCGACGGCGTCCCGGGCACCGATTTCACCGTCAACCCGGCCGGGACGACGGTCACCGTCGTCACGCCGCCGAACGCCGCCGGCCCGGCCGAGGTCGCCCTGACCTTCCCCGCCGGGACCGCTGAGGACGGCACGTTCACCTACATCGGGCCGACGATCGCGTCGGTCTCCCCGCCGGCCGGGCCGAGCACCGGCGGAACCCGGGTGACGATCACCGGAACCGGCCTCACCGGAGCGACCGGGGTCGACTTCGGCGGCACTCCCGGCACCGACCTGGTGGTCGACCCGAGCGGCACCTCGCTCACCGTCACCACCCCGCCCGGCACACCGGGTACGGTCGACGTCACCGTGGAGCTGCCCGGCGAGGACGCCGTCGCCGAGGACGGCTTCACCTACCAGGCCGTGGCACCCGTGATCAACACGGTCGACCCCGGCCAGGGACCCACCTCGGGCGGAACCGTCGTGACCGTCGGCGGCAGCGGTTTCGTACCGGGCCAGACCACGGTGACCATCTGCGGCCGTACCATCCCGGCCAGCGCCGCCACCGTCGCCGCGGACGGCAATTCGCTGACCTTCCGCACTCCGGCCTGCCCGGCCGGGGACACCACGATCACCGTCGGCACGCCGGGCGGCGTCTCCAACACGCTCCTCTTCCGGTACGTCGGAGCGCTCCCCGTCACCGGTGATCCGGTGATCTCGCTGGCCGGGATCAGCGCCTCGCTGACGGCTCTCGGAATCGTCCTGTTGCTACTCGCCCGCCGACGCCGCACCGACCAGGCTGTCGGCTGAGCGGCAGCGGATACGGCGCGGGTCCCGGGAAGAGCCATCCCGAGACCCGCGCCGCACCGTGGCGGCAGCCGGTCCGGCGCCCACCCGGCACCACACCGACGAGAAGTGGTCGACCGTCTGTGCCAGCCGTCGGCTGCCGATGACGGCCCCACTCCCCACCGTCCGCATCGCACCGCACATCCGCTGCCGAAGTTGAGACCGCCGGCTACGCGTACCTGCTGATCGACGTCGAGGACTCCGGCGAACTGGACCCGGAGCGGTCCTGGCCCAACGAGGCCGCTGGCACGCCACGGGCGCCACCGCGGCCGGCCACGGACTCCAGGTACGCCGGGTCGGGCCCTTCCCGCCGGAGCGGCCCTCCGGGTCCGCCGCCGCCGACGCCGTGGTCAACACCCGGGCCACCGCCTGCATCGCCTGCACCGACCCGCTCGCCATCGGCATGCTCACCCGGCTGCGCGACCGGGGCGTCCGGGTGCCCGACGATCTCAGCGTGGTCGGCTGCGACGACGTCTTCGGCGCCGACTTCTGCCACCCGCCGCTGACCACCTCACCGCCCCGATCGACCGGGCCGGCCGGATCGCGGCGGCCATGCTGCTGTCCCGGCTCGCCGAGCGGAGCACCCCGCACCCGCCGCGCCGTTCGGTGGTGCTCCCCACCCACCTCACCATCCGGCAGTCGACCGGACCGGCACCGACCGGCCCTGACCGGGATGTCCCGCCTACAACAGGAGTTCGACCCCGAATCGTCGATGTCACGACACCTGTAGATAGACCGACTTCACTGTCATCGGTAGCTTTTCACTGAACCTTTTTCAACCTCCCCGCGCGGTCCGGCCGGACCGCCTGGTCTGACACGGTACGTGAGCACCGTGCGGTTCAGGTTGGAAGAGGTTCGCTGCTGCCCACTCTCGGTCTACCTTGGAGGTTCGGCATGTCCAGGCGGATGACCGCCCTACTCGCATTGGGCGCCCTCGTCGTGGCAGGTCAGGTGGTCGGCACCGGCGCCGCGCGCGCCGACGATCCCCTGGTCGGCGCCGTCGACATCCCGATGGACGCGCCCGAGGCCCCCAATCTCGCCGGCCTGGGGCAACTGGCGGTGACCCTGTTCGGCACCGCCGCCGTGGACGTCAGCCGGATCAACCCCGGCACCGTCCGGCTCGGCCCCGGCGCCCCGGTCGACGCCCGCAGCGGCGCGGCGGTCGCCCGGTGGGTCGGCGGCGAATTCCTCAGCACCGTCACCGACGTGAACTCCGACGGTCGGCCCGACCTGCGGCTGTACTTCGACAAGGAGGCGCTGCACGCCACCGGGCAGCTCAGCGCCGCCACCACCACGCTGACCGTCTCCGGCCAACTGCCCGACGGCCGGCTGGTACGCGGCTCGGACGCCGTGGCGCCCGGCGTGGTACTCGAGGTCAAGTTCGCGGAGTCGTCGGCGGTACGCGGCACGGACCGCGCCCTGCGCAGCGAGCGGGGCCGGGACCTCGGCCCGGTCCGGACCGTACTGGACCGGCACCGCGCCGTGGAACTCAGCCCGCTGCTGCCGGAGCAGACGCTCGCCGGGCTCGCCGGGCTGGCCGCGACGGCGCAGGCCCGGTCCGGCCGGGCCGTCCCCGACATGGCCTCGTGGTATCACCTGACCCTGCCCGCCCGGGCGGACGTGTCGGCGGCGCTGCGCAACCTGCGGGCCCTACCCGACGTGGCGTACGCCTACCCGGCGCCCGAGCCGGCACCGCCGCCCGCCACCCCCGACTTCACCTCGATGCAGGGCTACCAGCGGCCGGCGCCGCAGGGGGTCGACGCGGACTACGCGTACCAGGACCCGCGCGCCCGGGGAGCGGGGATCCGGATCGTCGACCTGGAATACGACTGGAACCCGTTCCACGAGGACCTCCAGCTCGACTGGTCCAGCGACCTCGGCGGCAGCCAGTTCCCCCGCAACACCAGCTTCGCCGACGAGCACGGTACGGCGGTCTTCGGCGAACTGGTGGCCCAGCCGAACGGCTACGGGGTGACCGGTGGGGTGCCGGACGCCGACATGTTCGGAATTTCGCCGATGCAGCGGCTCAGCGGTGGCCAGGCCAGCTACCGGCCGGCGGCCGCGCTGTCGCACCTAGCCCAGTTCCTCCGGCCCGGCGACGCGGTGCTGATCGAGCAGCAGACGGCCGGCCCGAACGGCGGCACCCGGTACGTCCCGGCCGAGTGGGTGCAGTCGGTGTTCGACGCGACGGTGCTGCTCACCCAGCTCGGGGCGGTCGTGGTGGCCACCGGCGGCAACGGGGGCGAGAATCTCGACGCTCCGGAGTTCCTGGGACGGTTCGACCGGTCGGTCCGGGACTCCGGTGCGATCATGGTCGGCGCCGGTTCCAGCACGAACCGGTCCCGGCTGAACTTCTCGGTCTACGGCTCCCGCCTCGACCTACAGGGCTGGGGGCAGAACATCACCACCACCGGCAGCAACGGCAACCTCCAGGGCGGTACCGACCCGGCCAACCGCAACATCCGCTACACCCGGTCGTTCGGCGGTACCTCCGGCGCCGGCCCGATCGTCACCGGCGCGGTGGTCGCGATCCAGTCCTACCTCAAGGCGACCGGTCGACCGGTGATGACCGCCACGGCGGTGAGCAACCTGTTGAAGAGCACCGGCACCCCGCAGGGCGGCGACACCGCCCAGCGGATCGGGCCACTGCCGGACCTCCGGGCAGCCCTCCAGGCCGTCCCGCCGTCGAAGGCGGTCTCGGCCTCCGCGCTCGGCTGACGGCGGACGGTCGACCGGCGGGCTGCCGGGTCCGGGTGACCCGGCAGCCCGCCCTCGAATCCTGGCGGTGCAGTCGCTGAGCCACCCGGAAATCGACACGCTCCGCAGCGCGACCGGCCGTTCAGGTCAGGTCAGGAGTTTCCCGTTGACCCGGCGCGGAATGCCCAGCGGGTTGGCCGCGCGCAGCGCCGCCGGCAGCAACTCGTCGGGCGTGCCCTGGTAGGCGACGGGGCGCAGGAAGCGGCGCACCGCGGTGACCCCGACCGAGGTGTGCAGCGAGCCGGTGGTCGCCGGCCACGGACCGCCGTGCTGCATCGCCCAGGTCACCGCCACCCCGGTCGGCCAGCCGTTCCAGATCACCCGGCCGGCCCGCCGGGCGGCCAGGTCGACCACCCGGGCCGCCACCGGGTCACCGGCTCCCTCACCGTGCACGGTGGCGGTCAGCGCGCCGGGGACCACGGCCAGCGCCGCCAGCAGTTCCGGCTCGTCGGCGTACTCGACCAGCAGGGCGGCCGGGCCGAAGCACTCCTCCAGCAGCCGGTCGGCGTGCCGGACGAGATCACCGGCCGAGACCGCCAGCAGTTGCGCGGCGGCCCGGAAGCCCGGCTGGTCGACCGGGGCGGGCGGGACCACCGTGCGTACCCCGGGCACCGCGGCCAGGGCCGCGGCCCCCTCCTGGTACGCGTCGCGGATCCGGGCGTTCAGCAGCGGGCCGAGCGTCGCCGCGCCCACCGCCTTGCCGAGTACCCCGTCCAACTGATGCCCGGCGGGCAGGAAGAGCAGGCCGGGCTTGGTGCAGAACTGGCCCGCGCCGAGGGTGACCGAGCCGACGAACGCCTCGGCGATCGTGTTGCCCCGGGCGGCGAGCGCCGCCGGGGTGACCACGGTCGGGTTCAGCGAGCCCAGCTCGCCGTAGAACGGGATCGGGTCGGGGCGGCCGGCGGCGAGGTCGGCCAGCGCCCGCCCACCGGTGGCGGAGCCGGTGAAGGCGCCGGCCGTGATCGCCGGATGGGTGATCAGGGCCCGGCCGGCCTCCATGCCGCGGACCACGGCGAACGTGCCGACCGGGGCGCCGCCCTCGGCGAGCGCGTTGGTGACCAGCGCGCCGCACAGGTCGGAGAGTCCGGGGTGGCCGGGATGCGCCTTCACCACCACCGGGCAGCCGGCGGCCAGCGCGCTGGCCGTGTCGCCGCCGGGCACCGAGAACGCGAGCGGGAAGTTCGACGCCGCGTAGACCGCGACCGGACCGACCGGGAGCAGCATCCGGCGCAGGTCCGGTCGGGGCGCCGGCAGCGCGTCGGGGTCGGGAAGGTCGATCACCGCCTCCAGGAACGACCCTTCCGCCACGGCGTCGGCGAACATCTCCAACTGCACCCGGGTCCGGGTCAGCTCGGTGTGCAGCCGGGCCGTACCGAGGCCGGTCTCGGCGTCGCCGAGCGCGACGATCTCGTCCCGGGAGCCCTCCAGCGCGGCGCCGATCCGGCGGAGCAGGTCCGCGCGGGTGCTCAGCGGCAGTGCCGCGTACGCCGGGGCGGCGGCGGCCGCCAGCCGGCAGACCGCGTCCAGGCCGTCGGTACCGGTGTGCGGCACCGGATGACCGGTCGGTGCGCCGGTGTAGGGGTTCATCGGCTGGTCCAGGTCCATGCCAGTCTCCGTCGGTCCAGTCGGGTTCACGGGGCGAGTACCAGTTTCCGCAACATGCTGTCCAGCGTGGGCGCGTCCACGCCGCCGGGCCAACCCCGCAGCAGCGTGCCGCCCTTGGCGACGACGACCACCGCCGGTGGTTCCCGGACCGCGTACGCCCGCGCCATGCGCTGGTCCCCGTCCACCAGCACCGGATACTCCACCCGGTGCCGGCGCAGGTATTCCTGTAGGGCGTCCGGCTCGTCCTCGCCGGCCACCCCGACGAAGACCACCCTGTCACGGTGGTCGCGGGCCAGCTCGCTGAGGGCGTCCTGCCGTTCGGCACAGGTGTTGCACCAGGAGCTGAAGAAGGTCAGCACCACCGGCCGGTCGGCCCACAGGTCCGCCACCGCCAGCGGGCTGCCGTCGGTCAGCGTACCGGTGACCTTCGGTGCGGCCGGCAGGTCGGTCGGCGCCGGTCGCAGCGCCAGGTCACCCGGCACCGGGCCGGGCAGTGCGGCGGCGCCGCCGGCCACCGGCGGGGCCGGTTCGGGGTCTGCGCCGCCGTCTCCGGTACAGCCGGCCGCGAGCACCGCGACGGTCGCGGCGACCCCGAGCAGGGCGGCGAGACGGCGTCGACGTATCGGGCCGCACCACCGCGTCCGTCCGTGCCCCGAAAGGGCGGGCGGGACCGGCCCGGTCACGACGGCACCACCGCGACCAGCGCCGGCCCCTCGCTGTCGTCCCTGGTCAGCTCGATCGGCCGGCGGTCGTCCACGACCAGCCGGTACGCGTCCCGGTCGGCCACCGAGACCGGGACGGCGAACTCGCAGAACGTCGGGATGCGCGGCACCTCCAGGTCCTCGGAGAAGGTCCGCACCGACTTGCCGGGCGGCAGTTCGCCCTCGGCCAGCGTCTCGCCGTCGCCGTCCACCACCCGATAGGCGGCCCTGTTGTGGAAGTGGGTGTACGGCCCGGTGCCGGCGCACTCGACCCCCTCGGGCCGGATGTTGATGTCCCGGACCAGCACCCGGACGGTCATCGCGGCGCGCGGCTCCTCGTCGGCGCCGCAGCCGGCCAGCGGTGCGAGCAGCAGCAGCGGCAGTGCCGCCAGCAGGTGGCGGTAGCGGACCCGCCGCATCGTCCCTCCGGGATGGTCGGAGCGAGGTGCCCGGGAGGTGGCGCCGTGCGCGCCACTCCCCGGGCGTCCCGCGGTGTGCGTCAGGACTTCTGGACGCGGCACTGCTTGGTCACGGTCTTCGTCGGGTCGCTCTCCGAGGTGGCGGTGAGCCGGACGACGCCGGTCTGGGTGGCCGACGGGGTCGCCCCGACCGAGACCCGGACCGTGCTGGACTTGCCGAACCCGGCGCTGGCCAGTGCGTTCGGCAGCTCCACCCGCCAACCCTTGCCGCCCACCGAGGCGGAGAGCCGGTACACGTCCGACTTGAGGTAGGCCGTCGCGTTCTCCGGGTGCGCCTGACCGCCGGCCGCGTACGCGCCGGTGTTGGTCAGGGTGAACGAGCAGGTCACGCCCCGGTTGGTCGGCCGGGTCGCGGTGGTCACCTCGCCGTTGGACATGGCCACGCCGTGACTGCTCGGCCCGGCGCCGTCGAGCGAGCGCACCGCGACCGTGTACGACAGCACGCCGTCGGCGTTGCGCTTCAGGTCGAGTACGTAGAAGTGCAGCCGGTTGGCCTCGTCCACGTACTCGTACTCGCTGCCCGACCGGGTGCCGGCGTGGAACAGCGCGTCGGAGAGCTGCCGGTAGTCCCCCATGGTGATCTTCTGCGGGGTGCCGTCCGGCTGGTAGAAGTCGATCATGTCGATGTCCTGCGGATTGGCGTCGACCACCCAGACGAAGGGGGCGTTGTCGGCGTTCTTCGTCTTGGAGAGCAGCACGCCGCTGTCCGGGGTGAACGAGTCCGCACCCATCCGGTCCACGACCTCGACGGTGTAGTTGTGGTAGCTGCCGCCGTCGCAGAGCGGGTTGGTGCTGGTGTCGCAGGCCGGCGACCGGTCCCGGTTCATCGCGATGTTGATCCCGGTGAGCCCCTTCGGGCCGGCGTCCACCGCCCGGGCGGTCACCGTCGCCACCACCATGCCGGAGGTGGCCAGCGCCTCCCGGCTCAGCCGCAGCAGGTGTTCCTCACCGAGCAGACCGATCTTTATCTTGTCCCGGACGGTGTGCAGCGAACCCATCGAGCCGCCGTTGACCGGTGGGATCTGCCACCGGGTGTGCGGACCGCCGGGCCCGTTGAACGAGCCGCGCGACATCATGCTCCAGATGCCGGTGTACGCCCGCCGCAACGGCACGCCGTACGGGTTGTTGTAGTTGTCGCCGATGCTGAGCAGGTGGCTCAGCTCGTGCGCGTACACGCCCATGCCGGAGCTCTCGGCCTGGGTCGAGGAGCCCCCTCCGGCGTTCGGCCAGATGGTCGACGCCGCCTTCCAGGAGGTCCACTCGACGTACCGGGTACGCGCGTGGTTCGGCAGGTTCGGGTCCGGCGGGCCCCAGGCGTCCGGCACGTCCTCCTTGGTCTGGAACATCATCTGGCCGAACTCCTGCCAGGTGGAGGACTCGTCCTGCCCGGCGGAGAGGATGAAGACCAGCTCGAACGAGTCGGCCGCCTCGTCACCGACGGCCGCCCGCCAGGCGCCCAGCCCGTCGGTCCGGATGTTCTTGGCACACTGCTCGCCGCTCGGGCAGGCACCGGGGTTGAAGCCGTTGTCGATGCCGTACTGGTAGGACTTCGCCGGCATCTCGTACGGGCCGAAGCCGGTCAGGTCCACCCCGTACCGGCCGTTGGAGTCCTGCATCCAGTACTCGTGCAGGGTGTGGCCCTTGTTCAGCTCGTTGGGCTTGTTCAGGAAATCGGTGTAGAAGGTCGCCACCTGGTCGCGCGGGATGTTCGCCGCTGTCGACTGGGGGTTGCCGAAGACCGTCGACCGGGCCCGCTGGGTGACCACGAACGGCTGGTCCGGGTAGTCGAGGGTGACCAGAGCGATCTTGAAGTTGCGAACCGATCCGGAGACCGTCGGGTCGGCCCAGGTGGTGTTCGGCGGCGTGACGTAGTCGTCCCAGGTCATCCCGTCCGGGTTCACCCAGGCCTGCGGGTCGAGTACGTCGAACGGGCCGGTGCCGCCGGCCGGGTTGCCCGGAGCGGCGGAGGCCGGCGTCGTGGCGACGCCGGCGACCAGTGCCGCCGCAAGCGTCGCGGCCAGCGCCGACCGCAACGCCATGCGTCTGGTGGACAGTAGGTGCATCCAGTCACCTCTCGTTCTCCCTCGGGGCGCCGGCGGCGCTCCACTACGGCGTGCGGGACGCTCCGTGGTCGTCCGGCCAGCCGGCGGCCCCGTCCCGGCACCTCCGGCCCGTCATCCATGATCACGCCGACGCGAATCTATGCGGCGCGACCGGCGGCGTCACCCTACAGATGTCGCCGGGTGCCCCGACCGGTTCCGACACCTGCCGAAGCCGCCCGCACCGCACCGCCCGCACCGCCCGCACCGCACCGCACCGCCCGCACCGCACCGCACCGGCCGCACCGGCCGCACCGGACGAGCCGCCGACGGGCCGAATCGGACGGTCCGGCCCGGCCGGTCAGATCTGGAAGCCCTCGGGGAACGGGTCCTCGGGGTCGAGCAGGTACTGCGCGGTGCCGGTGACCCAGGCCCGGCCGGTCACCGTCGGCACCACCGCCGGCAGCTCGCCGACCATGGTGGTCCCGACCAGCCGGCCGGTGAACCGGGTCCCGATCACCGACTCGTTGACGAACGGCGTGTCCAGGTCGAGCAGGCCCCGGGCGTGCCGCTGGGCCATCCGGGCCGACGTGCCGGTGCCGCACGGCGACCGGTCCACCCAGCCGGGGTGGATCACCACCGCGTTGCGGGCGTCCGCGCCGTCGGTGCCGTCCTGCACCACCTGGACGTGCCGGCAGTCGTCGATGGCCGGAATCGTCGGGTGCCGGGGCGGCGCCTGCTCGTTGATCGCGTCCATCACTCGCAGACCGCGCCGGATCAGCTCCGGCACCGCCGCCGGCTCGACCGGCAGTCCCAGGTCCGCCGCGTCCACTATGGCGTAGAAGTTGCCGCCGAACGCCATGTCGTAGCGGATGGTGCCGATCTCCCCACCCACCTCCACCTTGCGGTCGGCGCCGAGCAGGAACGACGGCACGTTGCGCAGCGTCACCCCGGTCGCCCGGCCGTCCCGCACCGCGACGTCCACGCTGACCAGCCCGGCCGGGGTGTCCAGCCGGATCGTGGTGACCGGCTCGACCACCGGCACCATCCCGGTCTCCACCAGCACCGTGGCCACCCCGATGGTGCCGTGCCCGCACATCGGCAGGCAGCCGGAGACCTCGACGAACAGCACCCCGACGTCGGCATCCGGCCGGGTCGGCGGCTGGAGGATCGCCCCGGACATCGCCGAGTGGCCGCGCGGCTCGAACATCAGCAGCCGGCGCAGCCCGTCCCGGTCCCGCTCGAAGAGCCGCTTGCGTTCCAGCATGGTGTCGCCGGGCAGCACCCCGACGCCACCGGTGATCACCCGGGTCGGCATCCCCTCGGTGTGCGAGTCGACGGCGTGCAGCACCAACCGGCTACGCATCGGCGTCGGCCTTCAACGCCCGCTCCATGTCCTTGGTCACCTGGATCCGGGCCGGCTCGGCGAGGACGCCCCGGGGCGGCCGGCACGGCCCGCCGTACCGGCCGGCCAGTTCCATGCCGAGCTTGATGGCCTGGACGAACTCCGGCTTGGAGTCCCAGCCGAAGATCGGGTGCAGCTCGGTGTAGAGCGGCAGCGCCGCCGCCAGGTCGCCGGCCCGGCACAGCTCGTAGAGGCGTACCGAGAGCCGGGGCAGCGCGTTCGGGAAGCCGGCGATCCAGCCGGTGGCCCCGCAGACCACCAGTTCCAGCAGTACGTCGTCGGCGCCGGCCAGCACGTCGAGGTGCGGGGCGAGGTCGCGGATGCGGTGCAGCCGGCGTACGTCCCCGCTGAACTCCTTCACCGCCACCACACCGTCGGTCTCGGCGACCGCCGCCAGCAGTTCGGGGGTGAGGTCCACCTTGGTGTCGAACGGGTTGTTGTACGCCACCACCGGCAGCCCGACCGCGGCCACCTCCCGGTAGTGCGCGAGCACGTCGACGTCCCGGGCCGCGTAGGTGTTCGGCGGCAGCGCCAGTACGGCCTGCGCGCCGGCCGCCTGTGCCTGCTCGGCCCAGTGCCGGGACTGCCGGCTGCCGTACCCGCCGACGCCGGGGACCACCGAGAACCCGTCCGGGGCCGCCTCGACGGTCGCGCGTACCACGTCGGCCCGTTCGGCGTCGGAGAGGTTCTGGTACTCCCCCAGCGAACCGCACGGGGTCACGCCGTGGCAGCCCTCGCCGGCCAGCCACCGGACGTGCTCCTGGAGCCGGTCGAAGTCGACGGAGAGGTCGTCGCGGAACGGCGTGGGGATGGCGACGACGACACCCTGCCAGGGTTTCCGAGCAGTCATCGGGGTGGTCCTTCCTCGGCGACGGCACCCAGCGGTACCGGCATGACGATCTGACGCTTGGCGAAGTCTTCCAGCGGCTGCTCCCGGCCGGAGGCGACGGCGAGCAGGCAGGCGGCGGCCCGCCCGCAGACCCGGCCCTGGCACAGTCCCATCCCGACCCGGGTGACGAGTTTCAGTGCGCGGATGTCGTCCAAGCCGTACCGGGCCACGTCGGCGCGGAGCCGCCCGACGGTGACCTCCTCGCACCGGCAGAGCACGGTCTCGTCGCGCAACCAGTTCGTCCAGCCGTCCGGCACCCGGTGCACCCGGTGCAGGGCGGCGGCGAAGCGGCGCTGCCGGGCGGTGCGGCGTACGACCGGCGCGGTGCTCCGGGCCAGCCCGGCGTCGTCCAGCAGGCCCAGCCGGTGTGCCGCGGCGAGTCCGGCCAGCCGGCCCTCGGCGACGGCCAGGTCCGCACCCCCGACCCCGGTCGCCTCGCCGGCCACCAGCACCCCCGGTACGCTGCTGCGGCCCGACTCGTCCACGGTGACCACCAGGCTGCCGTCGGCCGGGTCGGTCCGGGTGGCGCAGCCGAGTGCGACGGCGAGGTCGACCGACGGCGTGAAGCCGTATCCGACGCAGACCGCGTCGACCGGCACGCTCCGGGTCACCTCGCCGGCCCGCCAGCCGCCGTCGACCCGCCGCACCGTGGCGCGCAGCCCGGCGGCATCCTCGACCACCTCGGTCACCGCCTGGCCGCGCCAGAGCGGTATCCGGTACCGGCGCAGCGCGGCGAAGTGCCGGGCCGCCTCGGCGAGCTTGCCCGGCGCCCCGGCGACCGCCAGCGGGTGCCGGGACCAGCGGCGCAGCGGCGCCGCCTCGACCACCCCGGCCACCTCGGCACCGGCCGAGGCCAGCCCGGTGGCGGCAACGAGTAGGAACGGGCCGGTACCGGCGACCAGCACCCGCCGGCCCACCAGCACGTCCTGCCCCTTGGCGAGCGCCTGTGCCGCCCCGGCGGTCACCACGCCCGGCAGGTCCCAGCCAGGAAACGGCACCACCCGGTCGTACCCGCCAGGGGCCAGCACCACGACGGGCGCCGCCACGGTGGTCGGGCCGGCCGGGCCGGCCAGCCGCAGCGTCGCCCCACCGGCGGCACCGTCGGCAGGTTCGGCCGACCAGACCTGCTGTCCGGAGTGGATGGTGATCCGCGGGTGTGTGTCCGCCTGCCGCAGCAGGTCGGCGAAGTGGGCGGAGTGCGGCGCCGGCCGGACGCCGGGCACGGCGGGTTGGCGCAGGTACTGTCCGCCGGGCCGCTGGCCCAGGTCGAGCACGGTGACCTCGGCACCGGCCCCCGCCGCCGCGAGCGCGGCGGCGAGTCCGGCCGGCCCGGCGCCGACCACGGCCAGCCGACCTGTTCCGCCGCTCATCGGACTGCCTCCCCGGCGCCCGGCCCGGACCCGAGCACGTCCCCGGGCTCGGCGGCCCGCCCGGACCCGGCGTCGAGCTGTCCCGCTCTCCCGCCCGGGCGTGGCTGGTGTGCTGGGCGACGTTCGTCCCGGCCGGTTTCCACGGTGTCCCCGGGCGCGGCCGGACGCAGGCAGGCCCGCACACCCGGCTCGCCGTTGCAGACGACCAGGCAGTCGAAGCAGATCCCGATGCCGCAGAAGACGCCGCGCGGCCGGCCGGCGAACCGGGTCCGCCGGGTCGTCCGGCGGCCGGCGGCCAGCAGCGCCGCCGCCAGCGTCTGGCCGGTGCGCACCGGCACGGGTTCGCCGTCGACGACGATGGTGAACCCGGCCGGTACGCCGGCTCGGCCGCCGACGGGCTCAGGCGGTCGCACCAGCGGTCTCCACTTCGGACGAGAATCGGGCCGGGTCGAACGGGTCCAGCGCCAGGTCGGGCCGTTCACCGGTCACCACCTGGGCGACCAGGTGCGCGGTGGCCGGCGCCAGCCCGATGCCGGCACCCTCGTGCCCGTGCGCGTGCACCAGGCCGGGGAGGCGCGGGTCTGCGCCGATCACCGGCAGATGGTCCGGGGAGAACGGCCGGAAACCGTGGTAGACCCGCATCGCCCGGACCGCCGCCAGCGGCGGGAACAGCCGTACGGCACCCTGTGCCAGCCGGCGTACCGCCTCGGCGTTGTGGCGGCGGTCGAAGCCGACCAGTTCCCGGCTGGCACCGATCAGGATGGTGCCGGCCGGGGTGCCCTCGACGACCGTCGAGGTCTGCAACCCGGCGTCGCCGCTGGCCACGTTCGCCAGGTAGTCGGCCGAGTAGACCTTGTGCCGCACCAGCGGCGGGACCGGCTCGGTGACCAGGATAAAGCCCCGGCGCGGCGCGACCGGGGTGTCGGCGCCGGCCAGCCCGGCGAGCCGCCCGGCCCAGGCCCCGGCCGCGTTCACCACGTGTCCGGCGGCCACCGGACCGGCGCCGGTCCGCACCCCGACCACCCGACCGGCGGCGTCCCGGAGCATCGCGACGACCTCGGTACGCAGCCGTACCTCGGCGCCGTGGTCCCGGGCGGCAGCCAGCAGCGCGGCGGCGGCCTTCGCCGGCATGAGCTGCATGTCCTGCGGATAGAACAGGCCACCGGCCAGTTCCGGGGTGATCGCCGGCTCGCGCTCGCGCACCCCGGCCCGATCCAGCAACTCGACCAGCACCCCCGCCGCCGACTGCGCCCGGGCCGTCTCCCACAGTCCGGCAAGCCCGGCCGCGTCGTCGGCGCCCGGGCCGACCCCGGTGACCACCAGGCCGCCCTTGACCTCCAGCTCGATGTCGCCGTACCGGTCGCCGAGTTCCGCCGCCCAACGCAGCCAGAGGCCGTTGCTGAACAGCGCCAACTCCAGCTCGGGGCCGGGCAGCTTGTCCGAGACCAGCAGGTTGCCCTCGCCGGAACCGGTGGCCCCGGCGACCAGGCCGGCCCGCTCCAGTACGGCGACCGTCAACCCCCGCCGGGCACAGGCGTACGCGCAGGCCGCGCCGACGATACCGGCGCCGACCACCACCACGTCGAAGCTGCCCGCCATGCCCTTCCCTCCGTAGCCGGCCGGACCACCTCCGCGCACCGGGCGTAGGAGGTGGTCCGGCGGTCCGTTCCGCTACCGGTTCACCCGGCAGGTGGCCGTCGCCGTCCGGCTCGGATCGCTCTCCGAGCGGGCCGTCAGGGTGACCCGGCCGACCCGGGTCGCCCCGGCGGTCGCGGTGGCCACCGCCTTGACATTCACGGTCCGGCCGAACCCGGCCGTGGTCAAGGCGTTGGGCAGGGTGACCGTCCAACCCGCCCCGTTGACCGTGGCGGAGAGCCGGTAGACGTCGGCGCGCAGGTACGCCGAGGCGTCCTCCGGGTGCGCCTGCCCACCGGCGACGTACCGGCCGCTGTTGGTGACGGCGAAGGTGCAGGTCGCGCCGCCTCCGGTCGGGCTGCCGGTGGGGCTGCCCGAGGAGGCGACCCCGACACCGCGCACCGAGTTGCCGGCCCCGTCCAGGTGCCGGACCCCCAGGGTGTACGACAGCACCCCGTCCGCACCGACCGACCGGTCGAGGACGTAGAAGTGCAGCCGGTTGGCGGTGTCGACGTACTCGTACTCGCTGCCGGAGCGGGTGCCGGCGTGGAACAGCGCGTCGTTGAGCTGCCGGTAGTCGGCGACCGTCCGCTTCACCGGGGTGCCGTCCGGCTTGTAGTAGTCGACCATGTCGATGTCCTGCGGGTTGGCGTCGACGACCCAGGTGAAGCAGGTGTAGCCGCAGGTGTTCGTCTCGGCGTCCTTGTTCTTGGCCAGCAGTACCCCGTTGTCCGGGGTGAACGAGTCCGCGCCGATCCGCTGCACCGCCTCCAGGCTGTACCAGTTGTAGACCGGGCTGCCCGGGCAGAGCGGGTCGGCGAAGATGTCACAGGCCGGGGTGAGGTCCCGGTCCATGCCGATCCGGACACCCTGGATGTCCCGGGCCGCCGGCACCGCCGTGCGCGCCTTCACGGTGACCACCGCGACGCCGGTGGTGCGCAGCGCCTCCCGGGAGAGGCGCAGCACCTGCGCCTCGTCGATGTGCCCGAGCTTCAGCTTGCTCCGCAGCGTCTGCCCGGCCGGCATCGCCGCGCCCTGGGCCGCCGGCACCACCCACCGGTTGTGCGGACCGCCGGGCCCGTTGAACGAGCCGCGGTCCATCACGTCCCAGGTTCCCGACCCGACCCGCCGGTACGGCGACACGTACGGATTGTTGTTGTTGTCGGCGATCCCGAAGGTGTGCACGATCTCGTGCGTGATGGTGCCGGAACTCTCGCCCTGCCGCATGCTGGACGAGCCCCAGAGCTGGGAGCCGGCCTTCCAGGAGGTCCAGTCGACGTAGCGGGACCGCACCCAGTTCGGCAGGTTGGGGTCCGGCGGGCCCCAGGCGTCCGGCACGTCCTCGCGGGTCTGGAACATCATCTCGCCGAACTCCTGCCAGACCGACGTCTCGTCGTAGCCGGCGTATACCCGCAGCACCAGGTCGAACCGGTCGCGCACGTCGGAGCCCTCGGCCGCCCGCCAGGCCGCGTCCACGTCCGCGTCCAGGTTGCCGTTGCAGGTGGAGCCGGCCGGGCAGCCTGCACCGTTCTGCCCGATGTCGTTGAGCCCGTACTCGAACTGCTTGCGGGGCAGCCGGTACGGGCCGAACGGGGTGAACTCCACCCCGATCCGCCCGTTGGTCTGCTCCATCCAGTACTCGTGCACGGTGTGGCCGTGGTTGAGGGTGCTCGGGGTGCCCCAGAAGTCGGCGTAGAACCGGGCCACGTCGGCCCGGGCGACCGGGGCGACCTGCGGGTTGCGGAACGGGTCCGAAGCGCGGTTCTGGGTGATCACGAACGACTGGTCGGGATAGTCGGCGGCGACCAGGGCGATCCGGAGTTTGCGCTGGCTCGGCTGCCGGCTCGGGTCGGCCCAGGTGGCGCCGGGCACCGGCCGGTAGTCGTCCCAGGTCATCGTCTCCTGGTCCTGCCAGGTCTGCGGGTCGACCGGATCCAGTGGTGCGGCCCTGGTGCCCGGCCCGGCCTGGGCCGGGCCGATTCCGGGTCCGGGCAGCAGGGCGGTCGCGGCGACGACCGCGACGGCCGCGGTGAACGCCCTGCGGAGTTGGTCTGTGCGGGTAGCGCGGCGCAACGCATCTCCTTCGGGTCGCAGGCCAGCCGGGGTGCTGAATCCGGTGCTCGGCTCGGTGCTCCGGCTGGTCGGTCGGGTCGGGGCGCGGGAGTCGCGCGACGGTACCGGGATGTCGCAAGCCCGGGATGTCGCAAGCACGGTAAGGACATCGACGTTTCCGGGTCTTCGGACAGATGCAGGAAGCCCGCTGGGCGGATCAGGACTTCTGTCGGGACTTGTGCCGTACGCCCCGAACCACTTGCGTACCGGGCCGGTGCCGTCGGAGGGTAAGGACCGGCGGTCCACGTCGGTACACCGGCGGGGCGGGCCGCCCGCCGGAAACGAGGAGGATCAGCGAAGGCATGCACACGGAGCTGCAACGCATCGTCGACGCGGTGGCGGCCCGGGTGGGCCGGCCGGCGCTGATCGAGGACCGCCGGCAGCGGGTGGTCGTGTACAGCGAGCACACCGGACTGATGGACGACGTACGCCGGACCTCCATCCTGCGCCGGCACACCACACCCGAGGTCATCTCCTGGTTCCACGAGGTCGGCATCATGAAGGCCCGTACCCCGGTCCGCACCCCGGCCTGCCCGGAGCTGGACCTGTTGCCCCGGCTCTGCGTGCCGATCACCCACCACGACCTGCTGCTCGGCTTCGTCTGGTTCATCGACGCCGACGGCGGCATGACCGATGCCGACATCGAGACCGTGACCCGGGCGATGTCCGACCTCTCCCTCGCGCTCTACCGGGAGAACCTGCTCGGCGAGCTGGCCTCGCAGCGGGAGGCGGAGGCGGCCCGGGCGCTGCTGGTGGACAGTCCGGAGATCCGCATTGAGGCGGTCCGTTCACTGCTCGCCGAGGGGGTGGTCGCCGCCGACGGGCCGGCCAACGCGATGGTGGCGCAGCTCGTCCCGGCCCGGGGGCAGGTGCTCGACGAGGTGGCCCGGATCGCCCTGGAGCAGGTGCTGGTGGCGACCCGCCGCTGGGTCGGGGTACGCGAGGCGCTGCACCTGATCCGGCACGACCAGGGCGTACTGCTGATCTGCGGCGGTCAGGGCGCCGGCCGCCCGACCGCCGAGGCGACCGCCAAGCACCTGAGCGAGGCGCTGCACAAGGCGACCCGGAGCCTGCCCACGGTGGCCCGGGTGGTGGTCGGGATCGGCGAGCCCCGCCCCCGGCTCGCCGACGTGGTGCACGCGTACGACGAGGCGCTCCAGTCGGCCCGGGTGGGTGGGCAGCTCTCCGCGCTCGGCCCGATCATCGCCTGGTCGAACCTGGGCATCTACCGGATGCTGTCCCGGATGAACGGCCAGCACCTCGACGTCGCAGGGGTGCACCCGGGGCTGGAACGGCTGCTGCGCGACGACTCCAACCAGGTGTTGCTGGAGACGCTGGAGGCGTACCTCGACCTTGCCGGGAACGCGCACGCCACGGCCGAGCAGCTACGGCTGCACCGGACCACGCTCTACTACCGGCTGCACCGGGTGGAGCAGCTCGCCGAGACCGATCTGAAGGACGGCAACGAGCGGCTCTGCCTACACCTGGCCTTGAAACTCGGCCGGCTCACCGGCCACTACCGACCGGCGACCTGAACCCCGTCCCGCGTCCGGCTCTTGACCCGAGGCGGTCTGTGATCGCCAACATTGCTCTGCACCGCCGGATCTTCCGGCTTTCCGCTACGGCAGTTCGATCCGACGCGCCGCCGCTCGACGCAGGGCGGTGCCCGTCCCCTGACCAGGCGTACCCGACAGCTCGGATCGCGGCGGAGTCCGCCCGGCCTTCCTCGACCGGGTCTGGGCGTCGGCGCCGTTTCCCCGGCACGGCACGGCGACTTCCTCCGTACCGTCAGGGCCGTCTCGGACGAGTGGCTGGCAGCCGGTCGGCACACCGCCGAGCAACGCCGGACCATCCTGGTCGCGGCGGGCCCGGGCCCGCCCGGCGTTGGCTCTCTGACCCGGCGCTGGTGTCGCAGGTCGGTCACCGCCGGACGCCGTCACCCGACGCCGTCACCCGACG
>NZ_JAWQRR010000076.1:0-9074 GCF_033446045.1 Plantactinospora sp. KLBMP9567
CGGGTGTCCGGTTTTTGGTCATGATCGGGTGGGTGGTGGGGGCGGATCGCGGAACACCGGGCCGCCGGCCACGGTTATACCTGGCGTACGTCCGCAGCAGCGGGCCCGGCCTGACCGGCCGGGTGCGTGGGTGGGCGGGCCGGTGACCGACCCCGGCCGTGGGAATGACGGGCCGCCGGCCACGGTTACATCCCCCGGGCACACCCGAGCAGCAGCAATCCGCCGGGCGAGTGCCGATCCCCCGGGAACCTGGTTTTCGGGTTTCTTTCCTTTCGACACGCCAGATCCTCCACGGCGTTGTCGTACCCCCGGAATGGAAGGCGACCATCATGACTTTCGTCAGCCGATGGCTACCGGCCATCACCGAAACCCCGATCCGTAAGACCGCGCTGGGTATCGCCGGGCTCGCCGTCGTCGGCGGCGCGTTCGCCGGCCCCGCGATCGCGATGGACAACACCCCGACCCCGGGCTCGCCGACCGCCGCGTCGGTGACCGCCGACATCCGCGACCTCGACAAGCGGGCACCGTCGAAGGTCCTGGACTACCAGTACAAGGCGCAGGAGAACTTCTACTACTGCGCACCCGCCGCCACCAGGATCGCGCTGTCCGCGCAGGGGCACACCCCCAGCCAGGACGACGTGGCCGGCCAGCTGGGCACGACCGAGGCCGGTACGAACTCGGCCGAGGACACCACCCGGGTGCTGAACAAGGCCGGCGGTAGCGACTACAAGACCGTCGCGATCCCGGACACCACGGCCAAGCCGGCCGAGATGGACCGGCTCCAGGTCGACATCGTCAACGCCATCGACGCCAAGCGTCCGGTCGTGATGAACATCAAGGGCACCGCCACCGACGTCGACGGCACCCCGCACTCCTACGAGGGTGGGCACTACCTGACCGTCGTCGGCTACGACGACCACGGCCGCAAGGTCAAGATCGCCGACCCGGCCAACCCGAACCAGAGCGAGTACTGGATGAGCACCATCACCCTCGCCAACTGGGCCGCCGAACGCGGCTACTCCGCCTGACACGGCAACGGGTAAGCACCACCGACAAGCACCGACACGCGAAAGGGCCAGCCCCACCCGGGGCTGGCCCTTTCGTCGTCTCCGGAGCACCCGTACCCGCAGCCCGCCGCCCCCGAGCCGGCGGCCCTCAGGTGCCGAAGTCGAATCGCGGACTGTCCCGGTTCAGGATCGCGGTCGTCGGTTCGACCGACCAGAGCGTGGCCAGTCCGTCCGCCAGCGCGGCGGTGAGCTTCGGTACGTCTACCGGCGGCCGACCCGTGCAGCGCCTCGACGACGATCAGGACCTCGTCGGTGTTCCCCCGGACCGCCGAGTGGCCGCTCTGCCGGTTGATCCAGTGCCGGGCGTGGGCCCGGTCGGCTTCAGCCCCATCCGGGAGAACGCCCGGCCTGGCCCACTCTGCCCGGCACAATGGCCTGATGGACAGGGCCAAACAGGAAGCAGCCGACCGGTCCATATCCTCCGGCTCCGACTTCCTCCAGCTCGACATCGGCGAGGCGCCGGCCGGCGGGCGGGCCGACTGGCTCGCCAACCGGCTGCGGTCGGCGATCTCGGACGGCCGGGTGCCGGTGGGCGGGCGGTTGCCGGCGACCCGGGTACTCGCCGCCGAACTGGGCGTCTCCCGGGGCGTGGTCACCGAGGCGTACCAGCGGCTCGTCGAGGACGGTCACGTCACCGGGCGGGGCCGGGGCGGGACGGTCGTCGTCTCCGCACCGATCGACGCGCCGGCTGTGCCGTCCCGGCCCACCGGCACCCCGGCACCGGCCACCGGACTCTTCGGCACCGGTCCCCGCCCCGACATCTTCGACTCGCTCCGCGCCGCCCCGGCCCGGATCGACCTGACACCCGGCGTACCCGATCTCGCCGCCTTCCCCCGCGGGGCCTGGCTGCGGGCCGAACGCGCCGTGCTGCGCGACCTGGCGCCCGGCGACTTCGGCTACGGCGACCCGAGGGGTACCCCGAGGCTGCGGCTGACCGTCGCGCACTGGCTGGCCCGCAACCGGGGGATCGGTGTGGACCCGGACGACGTGCTGGTGGTGGCCGGGGTCGCGCAGGCGCTGACCCTGCTCGGGCAGGTGCTGCACGCCGACGGTGTGCGGACGGTGGCGGTGGAGGACCCGGGCTCGCTCGGGGTGCGGCAGCAACTGCGGAGCTGGGGGTTGGCGACGCCGCCGATTCCGGTCGACGCCGGTGGGCTGCGCGTCGACGAGCTGGTGGCCAGCGGTGCCCCGGCGGTGATGCTGACCCCGGCACACCAGTTCCCGACCGGGGTGGTGCTGGACGGTGCCCGGCGGCGCGAGCTGATGCGCTGGGCGGCCGACGGCGGGTTGATCGTGGAGGACGACTACGACGCCGAACACCGGTACGACCGGCCACCCGTACCGGCGCTCCGGGCCGTGCTGCCCGAACAGGTCTGCTACGCCGGCAGCGTCTCCAAGCTGCTCGCCCCCGCCCTGCGGGTGGGCTGGCTGCTCGCGCCGAGCCGGTACCGCGCCGCCCTGGTCGACGCCAAGCGGACCGCGGACCTCGGCAACGCCGCGCTGCCGCAACTGGTGTTGGCGGAGCTGATGGAGTCAGGGGCGCTGGAGCGGCAACTGCGGTTCCTCCGGCGCCGCCACGTTCGGCGCCGGGACGCGATGATCGCCGCGATCCGGACCCACCTGCCGGACGGGGTCGTGCACGGCGCGGCGGCGGGGCTGCACCTCATGATCACATTCGCCGGCGACCGGGGCGCTCGGGTCGACGACGTCGAACTGGCGACCGCGGCGCTGGCCCGGGGCGTCAAGGTGCAGCCGCTCTCCTGGCACCGGCAGCATCCCGGCCCGCCCGGACTGGTGCTCGGCTACGCCGCCAACACCACCGCCGAGATCTCCGCCGGCATCGCCGCCGTCGGTGCCGTACTGCGCTGACATGATCGAGGCTGTCGAAAGGAGCGCGACGTGGTGGACGCGACGCAGGTGACGGACCCGTGCTGCCAGCATGCCGAGGGACCGGTCTGGGATCCCCGGACGGACCAGCTGTTGTGGGTGGACATGCTGGCCGGCGACGTACTGACGATGACCCCCGGGACGGAGCGGGCGGACCGGCATCACGTCGACACCGTGGCGGCGGTGGTCCGGCCCCGGGCCGGTGACGGCTACCTGGTCGCGGTCGAGCGCGGGTTCCTGTTCACCGACGCGCAACTCCGGCCGGTACGCCGGCTGCCCGACCTCTGGACCGATCCGGACCTGCGGATGAACGAGGGCGGCGTCGATCCGGCCGGCCGGTTCTACTGCGGCTCGATGGCGTACGACACCCGGCCGGGTGCGGCGGCGCTCTACCGGATGGACGCCGACCTGGTGGCCCGGCGGGTACTCGCCGACGTCACCATCTCCAACGGCATCGCCTGGTCGCCCGACGGCACCCTGGCGTACTACGTCGACACCCCGACCCAGCGCATCGACGTCTTCGACTACGACCCGGACGAGGCGATGCTGGCCGGCCGACGGCCGTTCGTGCGGATCGAGCCGGCCGAAGGTGCCCCGGACGGGCTGACCGTGGACGCCGAGGGCGGGGTGTGGGTCGCGCTCTGGGGCGGCGGCGAGGTACGCCGCTACGCGCCGGACGGCCGGCTCGACGTACGGATGACGCTGCCGGCCCGCCAGGTCACCGCCTGCACCTTCGGCGGACCGGAGCTGCGCGACCTCTACGTCACCACCTCGCGGCTCGGGCTGGACGACCCGGAGCCGGCCGCCGGCGCGCTGTTCCGGGCCAGCCCCGGGGTCGCCGGTCTGCCGGTCACCCCGTTCCAGGACTGACTGCCGCCCGGGCGGTCACCCGAGGTTGAGCTGGCGAGTTGAGACTTTTCGGTGCGCGGGCGAGGGATAGGGGCTGAAGAGTCTAAACATCGGACTTCAACGATACAGTTGAGGGAATGAGTGTCGTTGAATCTCCGGCGCGGAGTGCGCCGGTCACCGAGTGGATCCGGGTCACCGGAGCCCGCGAACACAACCTCGCAGCCGTCGACGTCGAGATCCCCAAGCGCAGGCTGACCGTCGTCACCGGCGTCTCCGGGTCGGGGAAGTCGTCGCTGGTCTTCGAGACGATCGCCGTCGAGGGCCAGCGGCAGATGACCGAGATGCTGCCGATGTTCGTCCGCAACTTCCTGCCGAGTTCCGCCCGGCCGGCCGTCGACCTGATCGAGCACCTGCCGGCGACGGTCGCGATCGACCAGCGGCCGCTCACCGGCGGGCCGCGGTCCACCGTCGGCACCATCACCGACATCGCCCCGCTGCTGCGGCTGCTCTTCGCCCGGGTCGGCGAGCCGTTCGTCGGCTACCCTGACGCGTTCTCGTTCAACATGCCCGCCGGGATGTGCCCGGAGTGCGAGGGCCGCGGCGAGGTCACCGACGTCGACCTGGCCGCCTTCCTCGACCCCACCCGGTCGCTCAACCAGGGGGCGCTGCTCGCCCCGACCTTCAAGGTGGGCAGCCGGGACTGGCACCTGCTCGTCGCGTCGGGCCGGTTCGACCCGGACAAGCCGGTGTCGGCGTACTCCGAGCGGGAACTCGACGACCTGCTGTACGCCACCGACGGCACGGTGCCGCTGGAGGTGGCCGGGTCGACGCTCAACCTGAGCTACGAGGGCGCGGTGGTGAAGTTCCGCCGGCGGTACCTCGACCAGCAGTCCGAGCCGGCGGAGCGGACCCGGCGGATGGTGGGCGACTACACCACCACGGTCCCGTGCCGGGCGTGCGGCGGCAGCCGGCTGTCGCCGCTGGCGCTCTCCAGCCGGGTCGGCGGGCACAACATCGCCGAACTCGCCGCAATGGAGGCGGAGGAGCTGCTCGGCGTACTGGCCGGGCTGGAGGTGCCGGCGGCCAAGCCGGTGCTGGACACCCTGGTCGCCCAGGTGGGGCACCTCGTGGAGATCGGGCTCGGCTACCTGAGCCTGGACCGGCGTACCGGCACGCTCTCCGGGGGTGAGTCCCAGCGGGTCAAGATCGTACGACACCTCTCCAGCAGCCTGAACGACCTGCTGTACGTCTTCGACGAGCCGAGCGTCGGGCTGCACCCCCGGGACGTGCACCGGCTCACCAACCTGCTGCGCACGCTGCGGGACAAGGGCAACACGGTAGTGGTGGTCGAGCACGACCGAGACGTGATCGCGGCGGCCGACCACGTCCTCGACCTCGGCCCCGGTGCCGGTACGGCGGGCGGCCGGGTGGTCTACGCCGGCGGGCTCGGCGCGCTGACCGAGGCCGACACCCTGACCGGCCGGGCGATGACCCAGGGCACCCGGTTGAAGGAGGCGGTACGCACCCCGACCGGCGTACTGCCGATCGTCAACGCCCGTACGCACAACCTGCGCGACCTCAGCCTAAACATCCCGGCCGGTGTGCTCACCGTGCTCGCCGGGGTGGCCGGCGCGGGCAAGTCGAGCCTGGTGGGCGGCGCGTTCCGGGTCCAGCATCCGGAGGCGGTGATCGTCGACCAGTCGATGCCGCACGCCAACCGCCGGTCCACCGCCGTCACCTACAGCGGGGTCGCCGACCAGATCCGGGCCGAGTTCGCCCGGGCCAACCAGGTCAGCCCGGCCCTGTTCAGCGCCAACTCCTCGGGTGCCTGCGCCACCTGCGCGGGGCTGGGTGTGGTGCAGACCGACTTCGGCGCGCTGGAGGGCGTCTCGCTGGTCTGCCAGACCTGCGACGGCCGCCGGTTCTCCGACGAGGTGCTGGGCTACCGGCTGCGCGGGCGGACCATCAGCGACGTGCTGGAGATGACGGTCGCGCAGGGGCGGGAGTTCTTCGCCGGCAACCGCCGGATCGCACCGGTGCTGGCGGCGATGGCCGACGTCGGGCTGGACTACCTGCGACTCGGTCAGCCGCTGACCAGCCTCTCCGGCGGCGAGTGCCAGCGGATCAAGCTCGCCACGCACCTGCACGGCGGCGCCCCCGCGTACGTGCTGGACGAGCCGACCACCGGGCTGCACATGGCGGACGTGGGGCGGCTGCTGGGCGTACTGGACCGGCTGGTCGACGAGTACGCGGCGACCGTACTCGTGATCGAGCACAACCTGGACGTCGTCGCGCACGCCGACTGGGTGGTGGAACTCGGGCCGGAGGGCGGCAGCCGGGGTGGCCGGGTGCTGTACCAGGGCGAGCCGCGCGGTCTGGTCGAGCAGGACGGCTCGCCGACCGGCGTGCACCTGCGCCGGGCGTTGGGTGTCGCGGGGGTGACGGCATGACCCCGGTACCTGACGAGGACCGTCGCCGGTTCGCGGCCGACGTCGCCGAGAGCGCCGGGGCGGTGGCCGAGCTGCTCGGCGCGTACCAGTTGCGGCCCGGCGTGCCGTTCCCGGCGGCCGAGCTGCTGCCGCCGCTGACCGTGCGGCACCGCGCCCTCCAGGCGGCCGTCGACGGGTACCCCGGACCGATCTCCGTGGACCCGACCGGCCGGCCCGAGCCGCTGGGCCAGGAACTCGCCGGCCTGATGAGCTGGCTGCAACTGCTCCAGGTGGTCTATCGAGGGCTGGACGACATCCCGGAGCCGCTGCGGGTCAGCGCCGGCCGGAGTCTCTCGGCCGCGCACCTCGCCGCCCGCCGGGTACGCGACCGCGCCCGCCGCCTGGCTGCCTGACCGCCACCTGGCCGCCGCCTGGGTGCCTGGCCGCCGCCTGGCCGCCTGGTTGCCTGGCCGCCTGGTCGCCTGTCACCGCCGGCTGCCGAGGCGACGGCCGGGTGGCCGGGCACCCCCGCCGGGCGGCGCTACGTTCCGATCCGTTCCTTGCCGAACCGGACGATTAGCCGGCTGACCACGACGGCGTAGCAGATCATCAGCAGGGCGAGCAGGGGTATCAGGGCGAGCGGCGGCGGCACCAGGGCGGCGGCCCCGACCAGCCCGATGGCGACCACCCCGATCCCGAGCCGCAGCGGCGGTATGGTGCCCAACGCGATCCGTTGCAGAGCCAGGCCACCGAGCATCCAACTGGCCAACGAGACCGCCAGCAGCAGGCGCAGCATCTGCGGCAGGTCCTCCCGGCCGGCCCCGACCTCGCGGACCGCCTGTCCCAGGCACCAGCCGAGCAGCAGCAGCGCGGAGCCGATCGCCCCGTGCACGGTCGCGTAACCGAGACCGGCGCTCAACCGTGAACTGGTCAGTCCCATGGTCACGAAGGTGGTGTAGACCCACCACACCGAGGCCGGGATCAGGAACCCGGCGATCGCCACCACGACGACGGCCGGCGACGGCCGGGTCGGCACCGCGCCGATCAGGTCGGTCAGGCTGACTCCGAGCAGGATGATGGTGAACTGTCCGATCCGCTCCGGCAGGTGTGACGGGTGGACGGGATGCTGGATCAGCCGGCGGCGGCCGAGCCACGGGGTCAGCACCTCGACGACCAGCCCGATCAGCCACAGCATCGGGCGGTCGTGCGCCGGTACGGCGAGCGAGGCGACCCAGAACAACAGGCCCGCGCTGAACCCGACGAAGTAGACGGTGGTCAGCCGGCGCGCGGTGGCGCCGGTGCTGCGGACGCGGAGGTAGAGCACCAGCAGGGTGCCGCGGACGACGAGGTATCCGATCGGCAGCAACAGGGTCTTCGGGGCATCCTTGGCACCGACCGCCATGATCCCGGCCCCGATCATGCCGACGAGTACGACCAGCCGGTGGCCGAGGTCGTCGGGGTCGAACCGGGTGTCGTAGAACGCCTGTCCGACCCAGGCCCACCAGACGATCACGAAGAGGCCGGCGGTCCGGAGGATCTCGTCGACGTCGGGCACCTCATCGGTGAGCCGGTTCTGCACGGCGGCGAGGGCCAGTACGAAGACCAGGTCGAAGAAGAGTTCGAGCCAGGAGGCGTGCCGCTCCTCGTTCTCGCCGGGCAGCGACTCCGGGTCCAGCCCCCAGCGCTCGATGAGCCGGCGCGGCCGGATCACGCCGTGCCCCCGTCGCCGGTCCGACCCACCGGGCCTGGTACGCGGTGCGGCCTCCAGCTCACAGCCGGTAATCATTCCGCGCGCGGCGCGCCGGGTGTGCTGGATCGGCGAATCCCGTTCGGCCGACCGATCGGCGGCAGGCCTCCGCCAATCAGTCCCTAATATGCTCGACTTTCTCCATATCCCTCCCTTTTGTACATCAGCCGTTCGGCTAGCCTCAACCAATACCAACGGGCTAAGGTGATGCCTGAACAGCCACACCACCACCCACCAACCGACCACCCACCACCGGACAACCCCCGTCCCCGCCACCACTTCAGCGCAGGGAGGACCACCATGACCGCCACCACAACCACCACCCGGACCGACAACCACGCCCTCACCGACACCGCCACCGACCTACTCCACGCCATGACCGCCCTACCCGCACACCACCCCTCCCGACCCGCCCTCCGCGACAAAGCCATCGAAGCCTGGCTCCCCCTCGCCCACCACCTCGCCCACCGCTACAGCGGACGCGGCGAACCCACCGACGACCTCACCCAAACCGCCGCCGTCGGCCTCATCAAAGCCATCGACAAATGGGACCCCACCCGCGGCGTCGACTTCGCCGGCTACGCCATCCCCACCATCATCGGCGAACTCAAACGACACTTCCGCGACCGCACCTGGGACATCCGCGTCCCCCGCCGCCTCCAAGAACTCCGCCTCGCCATCAGCGAAGCCAACAGCACCCTCCTGCAAACCCTCGGCCGCTCCCCCACCATCACCGACATCGCCACCCACCTCCACCTCACCGAAGAAGAAATCCTCGAAGGACTCGAAGGCGCCCGCGCCTACAACGCCGTCTCCCTGTCCACCCCCACCGGCGACGGCGACCGCACCACCGAACTCGGCGACCTCCTCGGCACCGAAGACAACGAATACGAACTCGCCGAACTCCGCGTCGCCCTCGGCCCCGCCCTCGCCACCCTCGACCAACGCGAACAAAAAATCCTCACCCTCCGCTTCTACGGCAACCTCACCCAATCCCAGATCGCCGAACAAATCGGCGTCTCCCAAATGCACATCAGCCGCCTCCTCACCCGCGCCCTCACCAAACTCCGCAGCCAACTCGCCGACACGTACTGA
>NZ_JAWQRR010000077.1:0-6960 GCF_033446045.1 Plantactinospora sp. KLBMP9567
GCAGTGGTGACCTGGCCAGGCGCCGGCCCGACGGTGGGCTGGACTTCCTGGGCCGGATCGACGACCAGGTGCAGATCCGGGGCTACCGGGTCGAGCTGGGCGAGATCGAGACCGTGCTCGCCGCGCACCCCGGGGTCCGGGACGCGGTGGTGGTGGTCCGGGAGGACATCCCCGGCGACAAGCGGCTGGTCGGCTACCTGGTGCCCGAGGGCGACCAGGTGCCGAGCCCGGCCGAGCTGCGCGAGTTCCTCGCCCGGGGCCTGCCGGAATACATGGTGCCGGCCGCGTTCGTGCCACTGGACCGGATTCCGCTGACCGCCAACGGCAAGCTCGACCGCCGCGCGCTGCCCGCACCGGACCGCGCCGCACTCTCCGGCGAGCAGGTCTACGTGGCTCCGCGTACCCCCGTGGAGGAGCGGGTCGCGGCGATCTGGCGGGACGTGCTCGGGGTCGAGCGGGTCGGCGTGCACGACAGCTTCTTCGACCTCGGCGGCCACTCGATCCGGGCGGTCGCCCTGGTCGGCGAGCTGCGGGCGATCGGGCTGGACGTCTCCGTCCGGGACGTCTTCGCGCACCGTACCGTCGCCGAGCTGTGCGGGATCCTCGACGGCCGGTCGGCGCCGGCCGCTACGGAGCGCCCGGTGGCGCCGTTCGAGCTGCTCTCCGCCGAGGACCGGGCGAAGGTGCCGACCGGCGCGGTCGACGCGTATCCGCTGTCCCGGGTGCAGGCCGGCATGGTGGTGGAGATGCTCTCCGACGGGGAGCTGCACGCGTACCACAACGTCACCTCGTTCCGGATCCGCGACGAGCGGCCGTTCGCGCTGGACGCGCTGCGCGAGGCGGCCCGGATCGTGGTCGAGCGGCACGAGGTGCTGCGTACCGCGATCGACCTGACCACGTACTCGGTGCCGATGCAGGTGGTGTACCCGACCGCCGAGATGCCGGTCGGGGAGCGGGACCTGCGGCACCTGGACGCCGCCGAGCTGGACCGGTCGCTGCGGGAGTTCACCGCGGTGGAGCGGGCCGACGTCTTCGACCTGGCCCAGCCGACCCTGATGCGGCTCTACGCGCACGTCTGCGACGACAAGACCTGGTGGCTGTCGGTCACCGAGTGCCACGCGATCATCGAGGGCTGGAGCCACCACTCGCTGCTGATGGAGGTGCTGGACCTCTACCGGGAGATCCGGGACGGCGGCACCCCGGCCCCGGTCGAGGCACCGCCGGTGCGGTTCGCCGACTTCATCGGCGCCGAACTGCGCTCGCTGGCCTCGGCGGACGACCGGGACTACTGGCGGGACATCGTCGGCCGGTACGCCCGGTTCACCCTGCCGACCGGCTGGGGCGACGAGGACGCGCCGCGCGAGTCGCTGATGCTCGGGGTGCCGTTCCACGACCTGGAGTCCGACCTGCGCAAGCTGGCCAGCCGGGCGAAGGCGTCGCTGAAGACGGTGCTGCTCGCCGCGCATCTGAAGGTGATGAGTCAGCTCACCGCCGAGGAGTCGTTCCTGACCGGCCTGGTGCTGCACGGCCGGCCCGAGGAGGTCGGCGCCGACCGGGTCTACGGGATGTACCTGAACAGCCTGCCGTTCGGCTACGACCGGGGCGCCCGGACCTGGCTTGAGCTGGTCCAGCGGACGTACGCCCGGGAGATGGAGATCTGGCCGCGCCGCCGGTTCCCGATGCCGGAGATCCAGCGCGAGTTCGGCGACGGCCAGCGACTGATGGACGTCCGGTTCAGCTACCACGACTTCGACCAGGTCGACCGGGATCTGGTCGACTACATGGCCAGCATCGACGACAGCCCGACCGAGTTCCCGCTCGCCGTGGCGGTCCGGCTCGGCTACGTGACGATGGCGGTCAACCCCCGGGTGCTGAGTCGGGCCAACGGCGACCGGATGGGCGCCATGTACCGGGCCGTGCTGGAGGCGATGGCGGCGGACCCGAACGGCGACGCCCGGGGCACCTTCCTCGCCGACGAGGAGCGGCAGCGGCTGGTGGTCGAGTGGAACCGCACCACGGCCGAGCCGGCCGGACCGGCCGTGCCGGAGCGGTTCGTCGCGCAGATGTCGGCCAACCCGCACGCGGTGGCGGTCGAGTGCGCCGGCCAGCAGCTCACGTACGCCGAACTGGACGCCCGGGCGAACCGGCTCTCCCGGCACCTGCGCGCCTGCGGCGTGGTACCGGAGTCGGTCGTCGGGGTGCTGCTGGACCGGGGTCCGGACCTGCTCGTGGCGATGCTGGCGGTCTGGAAGGCCGGCGGCGCGTACGTGCCGCTCGACCCGGCCCACCCGGCCGACCGGCTCGCCGACATGCTGGCCGACGCCGGTGCCCGGGTGGTGGTGACCGGCTCCGGCTACGCCGACCGGTTCCCGGAGATCCCGGTGCGGGTCCTGGTCGACCGGGACGCGCCGACCATCGCGGACCAGCCCGCGACGCCGCTCTCGGTACCGACCGATCTCGATCGCCTCGCGTACGTGATCTTCACGTCGGGGTCGACGGGTCGGCCGAAGGGTGTGGCGGTGTCGCATCGTGGGTTGGTCAACCATGTGTCGTGGGCGGCGCGGGAGTTGGCTGGTCGTGGTGCGGGTGGTTCGGCGTTGTTCTCGTCGGTGGCGTTCGACCTGGTGGTGCCGAATGTGTGGGCGCCGTTGGTGTCGGGTCAGCGGGTGTGGTTGGCGGCTCCGGATCTGGACATGGCGGATCTCGGCCCCGAACTGCTGGCGGCGGGCCCGTTCAGCTTCCTGAAGCTGACCCCCGGCCACCTGGAGGTGCTGGCGCACCAGCTCGCCCCGGGCGAGGCCAGCGGGCTCGCCGGGATCACGGTGGTGGCCGGCGAGGCGTTCAGCCGGCACACCCTGGAGCGCTGGCGCGAGTGCGCCCCCGATGCGGAACTGGTCAACGAGTACGGCCCGACCGAAGCCTCCGTCGGCACCTGCGTCTACCCGGTGCAGGGCCCGCAGACCGCCGACGTACTGCCGATCGGCCGTCCGTTGCCGGGGATGGCGATGTATGTGTTGGACGCCGATCTGTCGCCGGTTCCGATCGGTGTGTTGGGTGAGTTGTATGTCGGTGGGGTTGGGGTTGCTCGGGGTTATGTGAACCGGCCGGAGTTGACGGCGGAGCGGTTTGTGCCGGATCCGTTCGGGTCTGTTTCGGGTGCCCGGCTCTACCGCACAGGCGACCTGGTGCGGGTGTTGCCGGCTGGTGATGTGGAGTTCGTTGGTCGGGTGGATGACCAGGTGAAGGTGCATGGTTATCGGATCGAGTTGGGTGAGGTCCGGTCGGTGTTGTTGGAGTACGAGGCGGTCCGCGACGCGGTAGTGGTCGCGGTGGGTGCGGCGTCGGACAGGCGTCTGGTGGCGTACTGCGTGCCGGCCGGCGGTGAGCTGGATGTGGCGGCGTTGACCGCGCATGTCTCGACCCGGTTGCCGGAGTACATGGTGCCGGCGGCGTTCGTCGCGCTGGATGCTCTGCCGTTGAACGCGAACGGGAAGGTGGATCGTCGGGCGTTGCCGGATCCGGACACTGCTGCCGTGGACGCGGGTCCCGTTTTTGTGGGGCCGCGTACCGGGGTGGAGGAGCGGATCGCTGGGGTGTGGCGGGAGGTGCTGGGCCTGGATCGGGTTGGGGTGACGGAGAGTTTCTTCGATCTGGGTGGGCATTCGATTCGGGCGGTGGCGTTGGTCGGGAGGTTGCGGGCGGCTGGGTTCGAGGTGGCGGTCCGGGACGTGTTCCAGTACCGCACCGTCGCCGAACTCGCCGAGAAGCTGGCCGGCCCGGTGCCGGAGGCGACCGCTACGACCGTCGACGGGCCGACCGTGGCGCCGTTCGCGCTGCTCTCCGCCGAGGACCGGGCGAAGGTCCCGGCCGGCGCGGTCGATGCGTACCCGCTGTCGCAGGTGCAGCTCGGCATGGTCGTCGAGATGCTGGCCGACAGCGACCTGCACGCCTACCACAACGTCACCTCGTTCCGGCTGCGCACCGAGCAGCCGTTCGGGCTGGAGGCGCTGCGTGAGGCGGCCCGGATCGTGGTCGAGCGGCACGAGTTGCTGCGGACCTCGTTCGACCTGACCACGTACGCGGTGCCGATGCAGCTCGTGCACGGCACCGCCGAGATCCCGATCGCGGTACGCGACATCCGGCAGCTCGACGCCGACGGGCGGAAGCAGGCGATCCGGGAGTTCACCACGGCGGAACGGGCCGAGCTGTTCGACCTCGGGGTGGCCCCGCTGCTGCGGTTCGCCGTGCACGAGGAGAGCGACGAGGCGTGGTGGATGTCCGTCACGGTCTCGCACCCGATCACCGAGGGGTGGAGCCACCGGGCGATGCTGACCGAGCTGCTGGAGCTGTACCAGCAGATCCGGGCCGGCGGAGCACCGGCACCGGCGACCCGCCCGGCGGTCCGGTACGCGGACTTCATCGCCGCCGAACTCGACTCGCTGGAGTCGACGGAGGACCGCGACTACTGGCGCGGCATCGTCGACGGGTACACCCGGCTGTCGCTGCCGACCGGCTGGGCCGCCGACCCGGCGACGCCCCGGGAGCCGTACTCGGTCACCGTGCCGGTTCGCGACCTGGAGCCGGAGCTGCGGGCGCTGGCGACGGCGACCCGTACGTCGTTGAAGGCGGTGCTGCACGCGGCGCACCTGAAGGTGATGAGCCAGCTCACCGACGAGCCGGCGTTCTTCACCGGGCTGGTGTGCAGCGCCCGGCCCGAGGTCGACGGCGCCGACAAGGTGTACGGGATGTATCTGAACACCCTGCCCTTCGCCCACCGGCGGGGAGCGGCGACCTGGGGTGAGCTGGTCCGGCAGGTCTTCGACCGCGAGGTCGAACTCTGGCCGCACCGGCGCTATCCGATGCCGGCGATCCAGCGTGAGCTGGCCGACGGCCAGCGCCTGCTGGACGTGCGGTTCAGCTACCAGGACTTCGACGCGGTCGACACCGAACTGGTCGACGTGGAGTCCGGCCTCGGCGAGGGTGCCACCGAGTTCGGCCTGGCCGTCGCCGCGATGACCGGCAGCCTGGTGCTGACCGCCGACACCCACATGCTGAGCCGGCCGGACGCGACCCGACTGGGCGCGATGTACCGGGCGGTGCTGGCGGCGATGGCGGCGACCGGTGCCGGCGGCGACGCCCGGGACAACCACCTGCCGGCGGACGAGCGGGAGCGGCTGCTCGGCGAGTACGCGGTCAACCCCGGCACGGCGCCGACCCGTACCGTGCCGGAGCTGGTCGCCGACGTGGCCGCCGCGCACCCGGAGCGAACCGCGGTGGCACTCGGCGAACTGGAACTCGACTACGCGGAGCTGGACGCCCGGGCGAACCGGCTGGCCCGGCACCTGCGGTCCCGGGGCGTGGGGCCGGAGTCCCTCGTAGGAGTGCTGCTGGACCGGGGACCGGACCTGATCGCCACCTTCCTGGCGGTCTGGAAGGCCGGTGCCGCGTACGTGCCGCTGGACCCGTCGTTCCCGGCCGACCGGGTGAACACGATGCTCGCCGACGCCGGTGCCCGGGTGGTGGTCACCCGGTCCCGGCACGCGGACCGGTTCGACCCGGCACTGGACTGCGTCCTCGTCGACACCGAGCGCCTGGAGATCGGCAACCGTCCGGCGACCCCGATCGCCGAACCCGCCGACCTCGACCGGCTGGCGTACGTGATCTTCACGTCGGGGTCGACGGGTCGGCCGAAGGGTGTGGCGGTGTCGCATCGTGGGTTGGTCAACCATGTGTCGTGGGCGGCGCGGGAGTTGGCTGGTCGTGGTGCGGGTGGTTCGGCGTTGTTCTCGTCGGTGGCGTTCGACCTGGTGGTGCCGAATGTGTGGGCGCCGTTGGTGTCGGGTCAGCGGGTGTGGTTGGCGGCTCCGGATCTGGACATGGCGGATCTCGGCCCCGAACTGCTGGCGGCGGGCCCGTTCAGCTTCCTGAAGCTGACCCCCGGCCACCTGGAGGTGCTGGCGCACCAGCTCGCCCCGGGCGAGGCCAGCGGGCTCGCCGGGATCACGGTGGTGGCCGGCGAGGCGTTCAGCCGGCACACCCTGGAGCGCTGGCGCGAGTGCGCCCCCGATGCGGAACTGGTCAACGAGTACGGCCCGACCGAAGCCTCCGTCGGCACCTGCGTCTACCCGGTGCAGGGCCCGCAGACCGCCGACGTACTGCCGATCGGCCGTCCGTTGCCGGGGATGGCGATGTATGTGTTGGACGCCGATCTGTCGCCGGTTCCGATCGGTGTGTTGGGTGAGTTGTATGTCGGTGGGGTTGGGGTTGCTCGGGGTTATGTGAACCGGCCGGAGTTGACGGCGGAGCGGTTTGTGCCGGATCCGTTCGGGTCTGTTTCGGGTGCCCGGCTCTACCGCACAGGCGACCTGGTGCGGGTGTTGCCGGCTGGTGATGTGGAGTTCGTTGGTCGGGTGGATGACCAGGTGAAGGTGCATGGTTATCGGATCGAGTTGGGTGAGGTCCGGTCGGTGTTGTTGGAGTACGAGGCGGTCCGCGACGCGGTAGTGGTCGCGGTGGGTGCGGCGTCGGACAGGCGTCTGGTGGCGTACTGCGTGCCGGCCGGCGGTGAGCTGGATGTGGCGGCGTTGACCGCGCATGTCTCGACCCGGTTGCCGGAGTACATGGTGCCGGCGGCGTTCGTCGCGCTGGATGCTCTGCCGTTGAACGCGAACGGGAAGGTGGATCGTCGGGCGTTGCCGGATCCGGACACTGCTGCCGTGGACGCGGGTCCCGTTTTTGTGGGGCCGCGTACCGGGGTGGAGGAGCGGATCGCTGGGGTGTGGCGGGAGGTGCTGGGCCTGGATCGGGTTGGGGTGACGGAGAGTTTCTTCGATCTGGGTGGGCATTCGATTCGGGCGGTGGCGTTGGTCGGGAGGTTGCGGGCGGCTGGGTTCGAGGTGGCGGTCCGGGACGTGTTCCAGTACCGCACCGTCGCCGAACTCGCCGAGAAGCTGGCCGGCC
>NZ_JAWQRR010000078.1:0-5410 GCF_033446045.1 Plantactinospora sp. KLBMP9567
GGATCGCTCTCTTTGCGGCTGTCCACCCGGATCCAGGGTGTGACTATCATCTGGCATGCGCCCGCCGGCTACCGACCGGGGAGTGGCTCAAGAGGGACTTGTCCAGCTCGAAGTAGCTTTGCCCTCCCCGTTCGGCATCAAGCAATAGCCAAAATGGGAGGAAGTAGCGCATGAGTCGAGTCGTGATCGGGATGGACCCACACAAGCGGTCGGCCACGATCGAGGCCATCAACGAACAAGAGAAAGTCCTGGCCCGGGCCCGTTTCGCCACCGACGCCGAGGGGGACCAGCAGATGCTGACAGCCGGCCGAGCCTTCAGCGATCGGGTGTGGGCGGTCGAAGGCTGCTCCGGCATCGGCCGGCACATCGCTCAGCGTCTGGTCGCCGACGGTGAACCCGTACTCGACGTACCGCCGAAGCTGTCGGCCCGGGTGCGAGTCTTCGACACCGGCCAGGGCCGCAAGACCGACCCGGTCGACGCGCACAGCGTCGCGGTCGCCGAGCTACGCAGCCGTGGACCGCGCACCGTCACCCCGACGACGTCACAGCCGTGGTGCGCCTGCTCGTCGATCGCCGCGACGAACTCGGCCGGGCCCGCACCGACATCATCAGCCGCGTCCACCACCTGCTGCTCGAACTCCTCCCCGGCGGCGCCAAGAAGTTCCTCACCCGCGGCCAGGCCAGCTACCTGCTGCGCACCGCACCCCCGCCGGACAACATCGTGGCGCAGACCCGCCACGACCTGGCCCGCGAACTCATCGAGGAACTCACCACCATCGACGCCAAAATCCGGGCAGCCGATAAGCAGCTGCGCCAGCTCGTCACCGAGCGCGGCAGCACCCTGACCGAGCTCTACGGCATCGGCCCGTCCGGAGCAGCCCGGCTGATCGGTGACGTCGCCGACATCCACCGATTCCGCACCGCCGCGCACTTCGCGTCCTGGAACGGCACCGCCCCACTTGAGGCATCCTCCGGGCGACCAGCGCCGCCACCGGCTCTCCCGCGCCGGCAACCGCCGCATCAACCGGGTCCTGCACATCATGGCCGTCGTCCAGCTCCGCCATGACACACCCGGCCGCGCCTACTACCGGCGACGCCTCACCGAGGGCAGGACCACGATGGAAGCGCTACGCGCTCTCAAACGCCACCTGTCCGACGTCGTCTACAAGCGGATGCTCCACGACGCGAAAACGCGCCGAGCTGATGAGACGGGTCCGGGAGGACACTCGGAAGCGACTCTGCAATCCAGCGCGGACGGCCTGATCCCGACAACCGCCTCTTCGGACAAGTCACAACCCGGACCCGCCACGGAAAGCCTAGAACAGACCCACCATGAACCATTGACATAGAGGGGATCCAGATGCGGTCGTCGATTCCATGCCCGATTACCACTGGCTCAGGTCCGGGAGCGATTCGTCCGGTCGGGGCAACCTTCGATTGTCCAGCCAGAATCCGTAGCTGCGCAGGTAGTCTCTCAGCCCGTCGTCTATAAACTGAGCGAATTCGCCTAGCCCAACCGCGTTATCACGCTCGTCGCCCCGCTCACTGACAGACCACCGTCGCCGCACATCGTCGATCCAGGCAACCAGCCGATGCCGATCGGCCCACCAGTCCCGCACCAGATCGAGCGTCCAGTGCTCATCGCCATCAGCGGCGTACGCGGCCCACGGGTCGTTCCACGCAGCTGTCAACACGAGCTGAACCTCACGCGCGTTCCTCGGCTGCCGGTACACGATCTCGCCGCCGTACTCATCCTCGTAGATCACGAGATCAGGCGCGATGTCACGCCCCACCCAGCAGGAGTCGGTCCGCGCACCGTAGAACGGGCCCGGAACGTTACGCCAGTCCCGATCCGCCCACCGGCCCCGCAGGTACGCCTCCGGCGGCCCGAGCCGTCGATCACCTCCGGGATAGTTGACCACCTCCAAATCGGCGGAGGCGGCGACTGTCGGCATCGGATTCCAGTACACGGCCACACGCTACCGACCGGCCAGAAGCCGCAAATCGCCGCTCATCGGCTGGGCGCCGGACGACCGCGGAGCACCCTCCGGTGCGTGATGGCCGCCCAACCGTCGCGGCGCACGGACGGCGGCAAATCCGGATACGTGCGCCGGCCTCCCGAAGCTCGCGGAAGGAACGGGCTCAGGTTGGGGCGGGGTGCTGGCGCCCGTTTCGCGTGTAATTGCTTCTCATCCGCACGTATGGTGGGCGGAACCCGTCGTTGAGGCATTGAGTGCACGGGCACCCGGGCACCGGTGTGATGCTCGGGTGCCGTCGTGGCGCTGGTTCAGGCGGTGCGCGAGGTCGCGGCCTGGGTCGGACCGCCGCCGCTGCCGCGGTCGTCGAGCACGAGTGGGGCGCGGCCGTTGACGGTGTACCGGATGTGCGTGACCCGCGGCGTGTGCACCACCCTGCTGGGTTCGAGCTCGATCGCCTCGAAGTCGCCGAGGTCGAGGCCGTCGTCGAGCAGGCGCATCCCGGCGCCGAGTACCACCGGGGCAATGTGGATTTCCAGCTCGTCCAACAGGCCGGCTTCGAGTACCTGTCGCAGCAGGTTGCCACCGCCGGCCACGGCGACGTTCTTGCCGCTCGCCGCCGCACGTGCCCGCTCGACCGCGCTGGCGACATCGTCGGTGACGTACGTGAAACTCGTTCCACCCTTGCGTACCACGGTCTCGCGGGGACGGTGCGTCACGACGAAGACCGGCGCGCGGAACGGCGGTTCCTCACCCCACGGCACCTCACCGCCGTCGGCCATCCGCCTGCCCATGACGTACGCGCCAGCCCTCTCGAACGTCTCGGCCAGAATCTCCGAGTTCGTGTCCTGCTCCCCGCCAGCGAAGCCCAGCCGCTCCCGCCAAGCCATCGCCTCAGTCGCCCAACGAGTGATCCGGAAGAATCCAGCGGCCTCCGCCGACTCCATCCAGCCGCCGTCGCCACTGTGCTGGGGGCCGGCGTAGTACCCGTCAAGTGAAAGCGACATCTGCGCTGTCACCTTGGTCATCGTCCTCGCTCCGCTCTCTCGCGCCCTCGCTTGGGGCTGTCTACCTACAGATCGGAGCCGCAAGGTCGATTTCTACCCGCGTGCCGCGACGAACGGGCTCAACCGGTGCAGCGGACGGCCTGTTGCACGAGAAACCGCTGCTCGGGCAGGCTCCCAGCCAGGCGCGCGGCCTCCCGGTACGCCGCGGCCGCGTCGGCCCGTTTACCGGCCTGCTCAAACAGGTGTGCCCGGACCGCCAGCAGCCGGTGATTCCCCGCGAGTGGCCCGGACTCCAACTCGCCGAGCAACGCCAGCCCAGCCTCCGGGCCACGCACCATCGCCAAGGCGACCGCCCGGTTGAGCGTGGCGACGGGATTGGGCGCCAGTCGATCGAGAACCTGGTACAGCGCGAGAATCTGGGCCCAGTCCGTGACCTCGGTCGATGGCGCCTCGGCGTGCACCGCCGCGATGGCCGCTTGTATCTGGTACGGGCCGAGGGGCAGCGTGGCCAGACTGTGGGTGATCAGAGCGATGCCCTCCGCGATCGCGGTGCGATCCCAACGCGTCCGGTCCTGCTCGATGAGCGGCACGAGGATGCCATCGGGCCCGGTACGCGCCCCGCTACGTGCCTCGGTCAACACCATCAGCGCCAGCAGCCCCACGGTTTCGCCCGAGTCGGGCAGCCGGTCGTGTAGCCGACGCGTCAAGCACAAGGCCTGCCGGGTCAGGTCGGTCCGCTGCAACACCGGCCCAGAGCTGGCGCTGTAGCCCTCATTGAACAGCAGGTACAACACGTGCAACACGGCTCGCAGTCGGGGCCCACACTCCGCCTGCGGCGGAAGCTCGAATCGGGCGTCGGCGTCCCGCAGCCGCTGTTTCGCCCGTGAGATCCGCTGACCCATCGTCTTCTCCGGCACGAGAAACGCTGCGGCTATCTCGGCCGTGCTCAGTCCGCCGACCGCCCGCAGCGTCAGTGCCACCTGTGCGGACGGGGTCAGGGCCGGATGGCAGCACAGGAACAACAGCTCAAGCAGGTCGTCGCGAACCGGCTCCAGGTCCGGCGGCGGGGCGACCAGCGCATCGCGCGGGATGGTCGCCAGAACGGCACGCTCCCGTCGCTCCCGGGCGGTGTCGGCGCGCAGTTGATCCAGGTAACGACGCGCGGCGACCGTCGTTAGCCACCCCAGCGGCTGCGCCGGAACGCCGGTGCGCGGCCACGTACTGACCGCAGTGATCAACGCCTCCTGGACCGCGTCCTCGGACCGGAAAAAGTCACCGTAGCGGCGTACGAGCGCACCGAGCACCGGAGCGGCGAGCGTCCGCAGCAGTTCCTCGACCGACGGGTCGACCTTCAACGCCGGACCCAGCCGCCCCGCATCAACGGCCACACCTCGACGCTGCCACCGTAGCGCAGCCCTGGATATGACTGGGCGATGTCCAGGGCCCGTTGGTCGACATCGACATCCACGATGAAGTAGGAGCCTACGTACTCCTTCGCCTCCAGGTACGGCCCGTCCGTGACGACCGGACCGCCCTGCCCCATCCGGACCGAGCGGGCCCGCGGTACCAACCCTTCCGCAGTGATCAACTCCCCGGACTCGCCCAGCGCATCGTTGAACGCGTCGACCTCGCTGATGAGCGCGGCGAGGTCGGCCGGCGCGAGCGTGTTCCAAACCTCCTCGTTGCCATAGACCAGCATCAGGTATTTCATGGCACAACCCTTCCATGCGGAGGCGCTGAGTAGCCTTGCCACGATAATGCGGGCCGCCGAGATGCTGCGCACGGACGGCAACGGCGAGGGGGCGGCCACAGGTTCTCCGGCTGGCTGAGAGCGGCCACCGAGAGATTCCGAGAGCCGATCACGAAGCGTGACGGCTGTGGCTGTGGGCGGCGCACGGTCGGCGGCAGATCCGGATGCCGGCTCGGTTCATTGACTGACCACCGATGGGAGGATCGGCGGTGTGATTGAACTGCCTGGGGGATCCTGGTGGGACTGGGACGTACTGCACTTCGACGGCTCCCAGCTTCGGTTGGCCGCGGGACACGACCTGACCTACCACCACGGTCTCGAGGTGGTCTTCACCGACGTCGCATACCTGGCCTGCCCGACCCAGTTCTGGGATCCTCGGTTCCGGGAACCCAACCTTGCAGAGCGCGCACTGGTGCGTCGGCATATCGGTGAAGAATCACCAGTGGTCGTTGCCTTCGACGTCGATGCACCGGCCGGGGGCGATCTTCTTTCCTGTCTCGTCGCAGCCGGGTCGGTTGAGGTGGTGCACGGCCCGGTCTACCGCTACTGGCGTGACAATCTCGCTGCTGGAGAACGACTGGCTCCGCACGTGCGCCCGCCGGAGCCATCCTGAGGTCCGCACCTTGCCGGCGCCGCGGCTACTACCGACAGCGACGTCCAGCGCGGCGTAGAGCGCG
>NZ_JAWQRR010000079.1:0-5233 GCF_033446045.1 Plantactinospora sp. KLBMP9567
TACGGCAGCCGCCGTTCGGGATCATGGTTGGAGTTCGAGGTTGAGGCGGCGTGTGTAGTGGGCTCGGCGGGCTCGGGCTTGATGCTGTCGCCGCCAGCCTGACCAATGCAAACGGTGGGCGAGGTCGCTGATCGGGCGGATGATGCAGGCGTTGATCAGGCGGCGGACCTCGTTGACGGTGAGCGTGATCAGTCCGCTGTCGGCCGGGTCGTCGTCGGTGGCGTCGGCGGCGCAGATCGCCAGGACGGCGAGGGCGGCCAGGGCGAGGGTGGTGAACCGGTGCCAGGAGTCCCAGCGGCGGACTTGGTGCTGGTCCAGGCCGACCTGGCTCTTGGCGGCTTGGAAGCTCTCTTCGATGCTCCAGCGGATGCCCGCGACCCGCACGAACTGGGCGAGGGTGGCCGGTCTGGGGGTCCAGCAGCGGTAGAAGGCCAGCTCACCGGTGCTGGTGTTGCGGCGGATCAGCAGGCTGTGCCGGCCGCCGTCGTCGGGGTCAGCATCGGTGCATACGTCGTCGAGCCAGGCCCAGTCGTAGAAGCGCGGCCCCTTGGATCCGGCGCCGGCGGAGCGGCGCTGCCACGCCGAGACGGGCAGATCAGCGGCGATCCGGTCGGCGCGGATGCGGGTTTTGCCGCCGTCGATCGGCACCAGGTGACTGCGGGACACGGCCAGGACATAGCCGAGTTGATGCTCGCGCAGGTGTGCGCGGAAGACGCTGCTGTTGCCGTAGGCCTCGTCGGCCGCGGCCCACCCGGCCGGCACCCCGGCATCCAAAGCCGCAGTGATCATCTCAGCGGCCAGCTCCGACTTGGTAGCGAACTCGATCTCGTCGGGCACGCCGGCAGCCTGGCAGCGGTCGCGGTCGTCGGTCCACGACGCCGGCAGATACACCCGCCGGTCGATCAGGGTGTGCCCGTCGGCGCCCGCATAGCCCAGGAACACCCCGACCTGGCTGTTCTCGATCCGCCCTGCCGTGCCGGTGTACTGCCGCTGCACCCCGACCGTGTAAACGCCCTTTCTTCAGGTCGCCGGTCTCATCGACGGCCAAGACCGCATCCGGGGCGCCGAACCGGTCGACGGCCAGAGCCCGCAAATCGTCGCGCACGGCGTCGGCGTCCCATACCGCCCGGTACAACAACCGCTGCATCGCGTCCGGCCGGGCATGCCCGGCCTGCTCTGCCAACTGCCAGCACGTCTTGACCTCAAGGTCAGACAGCAGCCCGGTCACGAATTGTCCCGCCGCCCGACGCGGCTCCACCCGCCCGAACCGGCCCGCGAAGCATCCCAGCACCTCGGCCAGCACCCGCTCCCACCGACCAACCGCTACGCTGTGGCACGCGGCCACCGCAAGATCTGAAGTTGTGTCCACAACGCACAGACGATCACGCGGTGGCCGCCTCGCGTCCACCCCGGCACACCAGCAAGATCTCAAACGGCGGCTGCCGTACTAGCCGACCATCCCAGCATCGCCGGAGCAGCCAGCAGTCCAGACAAACTGGCCACGTTCCTACGCGCTAATAGGATCGCCGTCGTCTGCGATCAAGAGCGCTGCGCACCAATCACGAGCGCATTCGCGCAGGTCAACCCACAAGATCTATGATCGATATGTGGTAATGATGTGTCCGAGGAGTTGAACCCCCACAATCAGCACCAGCGCGCACTTTTGTGTGCGCATGCGCTGATACTACATCTTACTGCGGGCTGTGGTCGATCGTCGGGCTGGAGGTTGTGCTCGGCAATACGGGCGCCGGGACTGGACGTATTCCGGATGCGTTCGCTGTGCGCGCGGGGGACTGTTTGGCAGACGGCGGGTTCCTCCCTTGTGGCCGGTGCTCGCGGTTGCCGTCCAGGATCCCGCGCAGTTCGTAGTGACCTCGTCGCAGGTTCTGCATGAAGGCGTGTCCGGCGGTAATCACTTGTGTGGTCCTGTCGGTTCGTAGCCCTCGCATCGAGCATAACCGGTGCTTGAGGTGGCTGTGGTCGGCTTCGATCGGGTTACTGGCGTGCCGTTCGACGCGGTGCCGGGCCGATAGGACGAGGTCATCGAGTACGGCGGGTAGACCGGCGAGGCGTCGGTGACCACCTCGGCGGGTGTCACCTTCAGCGTCCGCAGCGCCCGTTGAAAAAAGCGACGGGCCGAGGCAGCGCGCACGGCCGCGGCACGGCGCTCGAACTCCGCCAGCACCTCGGACAGCTCGTCCTCGACCCGGCGCCGGGCGTAGTCGGTCCATCGCGCCGGCTCGCCGCCGGTGCCCTCGATCTGCAAGACCAGGCGCAGCGACCACCGTGCGCCGGTCTCCTCAAAGATCCGGACGCCGTACCCCTCACCGTCGACCTCGACGATGGCCAGAACATCCTCTGGCCGGACTTCACCCGATAACCATTGGCCTGGACTGCGTCCGCAAGAGCCTGGATGATCATCAGCGTGCGGGACCGGTTCTGCGTCGACGCGGGCAGGCGATGCGGCACGTCGCGCAGCCGGTTCACCACCGGGTGCGGATCGACCAACTCCTCGGGGACTGGAATGGGCGCTGGCTGCGGCGGGGCGCTGGTACTGGCGGAAGGGATGCTCACCACGGCGCAACTCCATGGTCAGATCGCCGCTATCCCGGCCCCGATGCAGCAGGTGCCACCCCCGACGGGACTTCACCGGATTGCTTGACCGCGTGCAGGAATCGCCGCCATGCCGCCCGCACCGTGTGCGGTGTGTTAAGGACCTGGACTAACCCGCCGCCCTGTTCCAGGAGATCGAGGAACTCGGCGCCGGTGGCCGGTGGCTTCTGGGTGGCGGGCAGGCGCAGCACTGCGGCTATCGTCACGAACCGCGGACCCGGTGCCAAGACGTCCTCGACAACCTTCACTCAAACGGGGTCGCACGCGGCGCGGGTGCTCAGCGGTGCGGGTAGTGGGATCCGCAGCGGGTATTGGCTTCGATGAACGACTTGAGCGCGTCCCGGCTGATGTACCGGCTGCTGCCGATCTCCACGTGGTCGATCCGCCGCCGCGGACGAGGGCGCTGTTGCGTTCTCGAGTCGGTGGACACGTCGAACCTCGTGTAATGGTCACGTGGTCCACCTCGACGCCCCGTTCTACCAACATCTCTTCAACGTCCCGGTAGGAGACGTTGGAGCGCAGGTACCATTGAACCGCGAGCGTGATGACCTCGGACGGAACCCGGAACCCCGCGAACGCCGACGGCGGGGACCAAGACCGGGATCGAGATGGCGACCTCACCGGTCTAGTACTCCAGCAGGAGATCCGTCGCGGCCGTCGGGAACCGGTGGTCGGCTTGACTCCCGTCCGGCCGGTGCATTGACTGTGTCCGTGCGAATCGTGCCCATGACGGCGGAGTACGCGGCCGACATCGTCACCTGGCAGTACCCGGCGCCCTACGACTGCTACGACATGACCGGGGTCGCCCCGGACTTCCTCGTCGATCCCGCCAGCGGTTTCCACGCCTTGGTCGACGACGGCGGGCTGATCGGTTTTCGTTCGTTCGGTCCGGATGGCCGGGTGCCGGGCGGTGTCTACGACGCGGCGGCGCTCGACACCGGCGGAGGGCTGCGGCCGGAGCTCACCGGACGCGGCCTGGGCCGGGAGGCCATCAGAACCGGGCTGGCGTTCGGCGCACGGCAGTTCGCGCCGCAGGTGTTCCGGATGACGATCGCCGCGTTCAACGTCCGCGCGCAGAAGGCGGTGCGATCCCTCGGGTTCGAGGCGGTCGGCCGGTTCGCGGCGTCGACCGACGGCCGGGACTATGACATCTTCACTGGGCCCGCCTGATCGGCGGTTACTCCTCGTCGAGCAGCCCACGGACAGAACCTGGCCTGCGGTGACGGTGTGGTTTTGTCCGTGGACGGCGAGCAGCCACCGTCGAGCCTGAGGTTTGTGAGGACCAATCAGGATGCGGCGGTGGCTGCCGCCTACAGGGTAGATGCTCGGCGATGGTCGCAGCTGTTCGGCGAGTTGATGGACCCGATCGAAGCACGTTTCAGCCGGCCGGAGCCGCGCAGACGGGTCCGGGACTTCGTGGCCGGCCTGTTGGCGCCGTTGCCGACGAAGAACTGTTGGACGATCGCCGAGCACGCAGGCGACGACAACCCGGGCGGGATGCAGGATCTGATCGGCAGGGCCAGCTGGGACGACGCGCTGGTGCGTGCCGACGTCCGAGACTTCGTGACCCGCCGGCTGGGTCACCCGGACGCGGTGCTGGTGATCGACGAGACGGGCGACCTCAAGAAGGGCGTCCACACTGTCGGGGTGCAACGGCAGTATTCCGGCACCGCCGGAAAGATCGAGAACTGCCAGCTCGCGGTGCATCTGACCTATGCCTCACCGCTCGGGCACACCCTGGTCGACGTCGCGCTCTATTTGCCGAAATCGTGGTCCGACGACCCGCAGCGGCGGGCGGAAGCGGGCGTGCCCGAGCATGTCGGGTTCGCCACGAAACCGCAGCTGGCCCGCCGTCTGATCGAGTCGGCGGTGACCGGCGGGCTGCTCTGCCGGTGGGTCACCGGCGACGAGGCCTACGGCGGCGACCCTGCTTTGGCCACGGCGCTACGAGGGCATCGGTTCGGCTACGTCCTGGCCGTCGCCTGCTCGCACCGGGCACCGACCGGCCTCGGTATTCAACGCGCCGACCAGATCGCCGCCGGCCTGCCCGCACATGCCTGGCAACGGATATCGGCAGGCGAGGGCGCGAAAGGGCACCGCTATTACGACTGGGCATTCGTCACCCTGCCCGCGGCCGCCGACCAGCACGCCGGCCATCACTGGCTGCTGATCCGCCGCAACCGCACCAACGGTGAGCTGGCGTTCTACCGCTGCTGGTCACCGCACCTCGTGCCGCTGCACCACCTGGTCACCGTCGCCGGCCGCAGGTGGAGCATCGAGGAATCATTCCAGGCCGCCAAGACCGGACTCGGCCTCGACCAGCATCAGCACCGCCGCTGGAAAGCCTGGCACCGCTGGACAACCCTGGTCATCGCCGCACACGCCTTCCTCGCAGCCGCGACCGCCCTGTGCACCCCGAGCCCACACGGCCTGATCGCGATCACCGTCAACGAGCTACGCCGCCTGTTCCACGCCCTGGTCATCGAACCCGCCCGACGCACCGCCGATGCAATCGCCTGGTCCATCTACCGCCGCAGACACCAAGACGCCGCCAAGACCAGTCACTACGCCAGACAAGCCTTCACCGAACCCTGAAACAGATCTCCTGCTGGAGTACTAG
>NZ_JAWQRR010000080.1:0-3962 GCF_033446045.1 Plantactinospora sp. KLBMP9567
CCGCGACGATCACCGCGATCACCGCGACCAGTTGCAGCCAGGCACTCACGACGGTGCCGAGCGGCACGGTGCCGAGTACGACGCCGGCGCCCACCCAGCGGCTCCACCAGAGTGGGACGTGCAGGGACTGCCGGGCCACGGCGATTCCGGCCAGATAGAGGGCCACCCCGCCGGCCAGGGCCAGGGCCGCGTGCACCGACGCCGGTTCGCCGGGGTGTGCCACCACGGAGTGGATCCCGGCGGCCGCGACGACGATGCCGAGCAGCAGCGGGATGTGCGTGAAGCCGATCCGGAGCGCCAACCGGGCCCGGGGTCCGCGCTCGGCCCGCTTCAGCGCCGCCTCCGCCGCCCCGGTCTCGGTGAAGTACGTCCACCAGAGCGCGAAGGGCAGGGCCAGCGCCGCGACGGTCACGGCGACGGTGCCGGCGGTGAGGTGTGTGACGTCCACGCTGATCCCGATCGCCACCACCGACTCGCCGAGCGCGACGATCAGCAGCAGGCCGTGCCGCTCCACGAAGTGCCGTGCGGCGATGTGGAACGAGGCGATGACGCTGACCCAGGAGAGCCGGGGTATCAGGTAGGGGACGACCGACTGGAGGGCGAAGGCCGCCAGCCACAGTTCGTACCTGACTGCTCCGTCGGCGAGCCCGCCGAGCACGACCAGCAGGGCGGAACCGACGTTGTAGACCGCCAACCAGAGCAGGGCGATGCCGATCCCCGCCTGGGTGAAGAGCAGCAGGTGGACGCAGATCACCACCAGGTATCCCACGCCGAAGACCAGACCGGTGCGGCCGAACGCCTCCGGCACCCCGACGGCGGCGACGAGGAAGCCCGCCATTCCCCCGAACAGCAGCAACTTCTGGGTGGCCCGGCGGGGCGGCACGCTGTTGGGCAGCCAGACATAGCCGGTGACCATCCACCACAGGATCCCGAACAGCAGCAGTACCCGGCCGAGGCTGGGCAGGGAGAGGTCCGCCTCCAGGATCCGGGTGAGCTGGGTCAGGGTGAAGACGAAGACCAGGTCGAAGAAGATCTCCACCGGGGCCACCCGGTCGGCTGGCCGGCGGTCCGTGCCGCGCCAGGCAAGACGGCTCATAACCAGCGAGCGTAGGGCGGCCGGCGGGAGCGCGTCCGGCGGTCGCCCCGAGGCGAGTACGGCCGGCGGTCAGCCCGGGGCGACCACCTGCCGCAGGGCCACCAACCCGGGTACGTCGATACGTTGCCGTACCGCCCCGGTGCCGGGGTCGACCCGGAGTACGGCGTCGGGCTGGCCGACGTACAGCCGGGAGCCGTCGGGCGGGCCGGCGAGGCCGCGTACCTCGGCCGGGGTGGACCAGCGCGGCGCCGGGCCCCCGGCCGTGGTGGCCGCCATCCCGGCCACCACGCGGCCGGCTCCGACCAGCAGCGTCCCGGCGCGGTCGAAGCTCGCGGCGGCGGGTGCGGCGCTACCCGGCCCGGCGGTGCCGGCCAGCGCGTCGAACCGGACACTGTCCATCACGGTCAACCCGTCGGGGTCGATCGTGGCCAGCGCGCCGGTACCGGTGTCCGCGACGTAGAGCCGGCTGCCGTCCCGGTTCAGCGCGATCGTGTGCCCGGTCGCCGCCCGCTCGCCGAACGGTGCCGGCAGGTCGACGCAGAACGCCCAGCGTTCGGTCAGGTCGAGGGTGTGCACGAAGGCGTGCACGTGCGGGGCGTCGTCGCGGGCCCCGGCGCCGTGCGGATCCGTCCCGGCGTTCGCCGCCGCGATCCGGTCCCGGGTGTGCACGTGGTCCGGCTGGTGGGTGTAGAGGGTGAAGAGCCGGTTGCGTTGCCGGTCGTACACGGCCTGCCGGCCCTCGCCGCGCATCTCCTCCTCGGTACCCTCCGGCACCACCGCCTTCACCCGGGTCAGCAGCGGTTGCACCTGCCCGGAGGCGATGTCGACGACCCGCACCCGGTAGCGGTCCGGTGCGGTCGGCGGCAGGTAGTCGAGGACGAAGAGCGCCTGACGGGACGCGTCGAACGCCTCCGGTTCGAGGTTGCCGGGCAGTTCCAGTCGACGGCGCTGGCCGGCGCCGTCGGCAACCACGATCGTGGTCCGCTCCCGTGGCCCCGGCCGGTAGGGCGAGTGCCCCGGCCCGGCGTCGTCGGCGAGCGCCACCAGGTTGCCCTCCGTCGAGGTGGTGCGGACCGCGAGCGCGCCGGTCAGGGTGCCGGCGCTGACCGCCGCGCCGTCCGGCAGCCGGTGACTCGTCACCCGGGTACCCCCGTCCGGACGCTCGACCCGGACCAGCCGGCGGCCGTCGCCGCTGACCACCGCCGGGGCGGGCTGGACCAGTATCCGCCCGGTCGCCGCGTCGACCACCGCCAGTTTGCCGTCGGCCAACTCCACCACGAGTGCCTCACCCGGAGCCAACTTGCGGCGGGCGGCCCCCGCGTCGTCCCGGGCGCTGGACCGGAACTGGCAGCCTGCGCTGGCGGCGACCGTCCCGATCCCGGCGGTACCGGCCAGCAGCGCGCCGGTGAGCCGCAACACGTCACGCCTCGTCGTCGTCATGCCGGGTAGAGCCCTGACATCCCCCGCCGGTTCCACCGCCACCGGTGCGGCCACGCCCGGACAGTTGCAAGATTCTTGGCGAACTGTGGTTAGCGGCGCGCTGTCATGTCCCGGTAGATGTGTCAAGGGTGTGTCCCGGGACATGTGTCAGTTGATGATGTTCGATATTGGGGTGAGGCGTGTGTAGGTCTTCTTGTCTCGTGGGGCGGTGGTGTGGCCGATGGGGTGGCCGTTGCTGGCGTAGACGGTGATGTGGTTGCCGTCGCGGATGGCGGTGACGGTGTGGCCGCGCCAGATGCAGCCGAGACCGATGCGGGTGTAGCCGACGTTGATTGCGCCGGTGTCGGAGACGGTGGGGTGGTGGACGGTGGCGTCGGTTTGGATGGGTAGGGCTTGTGGTCCGCCGTGGTGGGGTGCGGTGGTCCAGGCGTGGTGTGGGGTGACGCGGCCGGGTAGGGCGCTGTGTCGGCGGTGGTGGTTGTAGTGGTGGCGGTAGGTGTCGAGTAGGCGTTGGAGTTGTCGCAGGGTGTGGGGTTGGTGGGGTTGGGCGGTGAGCCATCTTTTGAGGGTTTGGTGGTGGCGTTCGACTTTGCCGCAGGTTTGTGGGTGGTAGGGGCTGGAGTGGATGAGTCGGGTGCCGTGATGGTGGACGGTTTCGGCGAACGGGGACGGGCCGGCGTTGTCCTTGAGGAGTCGGTGGGTGAAGATCGTGCCGTTGTCGGACAGGACGATCGCGGGTGGGCCGTGGTCGGTGAAGGCCCTGCCGATGGCGGCGATCGCGGCGGTGCTGGTCTCGGCCGGCGCGGCCCGGCAGGCGACGAGCATGCGGGTGCAGTCGTCGAGGACGTCGAAGACCGCGACGAGTTGGCCGTTGGCGAGGCGGATCCTGGTGGCGTCGATCTGGTAGCAGTCGCGGGGCTGGGCGTAGGCGAAGCGGCGCCAGGTGCCGCGGGGTCGTTTCGCGGGGTTGCGGTCGAGCAGGTCGTGGCGGGACAGGACCCGGTTGATCGTCGACCGTGACGGCACCCTCCAGCCAGGGTCGGTGAACGCGTGGATCAGCAACAGCTCGTCACGGATCTGGTCCGCGCCGTTGTCGACACCAAGATCGTTGCGGAGTTTGCAGATCCACGCGTCGAGCTCCGGCGGGGTGATACCAGGACTGTGATGCGGCCGGCGGGATCGCTCCCGCCAGACACCCTCGGCCTGTACCCGGGCGCGGTGCCGGTAGAAGGTGCGTGGGTTGACGTTGTTGTCATCGCACCACTGCTGCACGTTGTCGATCCGCACGCCCGCCGCGAGCAGGGCGTCCATCGCGGTCATGACCTGACGTCGATTCGCCATGCCCAGCAGTCATACCGCCCACCAGACCGATCATGTGACACATGTACCGGGACACAACCTGCGACAGATGTCATGGGACTGAACA
>NZ_JAWQRR010000081.1:0-2852 GCF_033446045.1 Plantactinospora sp. KLBMP9567
GGATCGCTCTCTTTGCGGCTGTCCACCCGGATCCAGGGTGTGACTATCATCTGGCATGCGCCCGCCGGCTACCGACCGGGGAGTGGCTCAAGAGGGACTTGTCCAGCTCGAAGTAGCTTTGCCCTCCCCGTTCGGCATCAAGCAATAGCCAAAATGGGAGGAAGTAGCGCATGAGTCGAGTCGTGATCGGGATGGACCCACACAAGCGGTCGGCCACGATCGAGGCCATCAACGAACAAGAGAAAGTCCTGGCCCGGGCCCGTTTCGCCACCGACGCCGAGGGGGACCAGCAGATGCTGACAGCCGGCCGAGCCTTCAGCGATCGGGTGTGGGCGGTCGAAGGCTGCTCCGGCATCGGCCGGCACATCGCTCAGCGTCTGGTCGCCGACGGTGAACCCGTACTCGACGTACCGCCGAAGCTGTCGGCCCGGGTGCGAGTCTTCGCCACCGGCCAGGGCCGCAAGACCGACCCGGTCGATGCGCACAGCGTCGCGGTCGCCGGGCTACGCAGCCGTGGACCGCGCACCGTCACCCCGACGACGTCACAGATCTTGGTCAGGATTTTCCAGGTCTTCAAGGTGGCGACGGCGCGTTCGCCGCGGGCGCGGATACGGGCGTGGCCTTGTTCACGGCCTTCTGGCGGTGTGACAGCTTCGGCCGGTGGCGATGACGCTTGAACGGGGTGCGGACACATCCGCCGGCGCCGTGGTACGCCTTGTCGACGAAGGTCATCACGTTCGAGCTGGTCAACGCGGCGACGATGCCGTGGGTGCGGGCGGCGGTCAGGTCGTGTGCCGAGCCGGGCGGCGCCGCCGACGCCCGGACGAGGCGTCCGGCCGGATCGGCGATGACCTGCACGTTCATCCCATGTCGCCGGTGCTTCCCGGAGTAGTACGGCTTCTGGTCGTGTATGTGGTCGATCGGGATCAGGGTGCCGTCGAGGATGGCGTAGGCCAGTAGACGGATCCTGCTCATCGCCTGGTGCGGGTCGTCGGCGGTCGCGGCGAGCAGAGTGATCGCCTCGCGGACGTAGCGCCAGGCGGTGACTACCCCGACTTCGAACCCGGCGGCCAGACGGGTGAAGGTGTCGCCGTTGCGCAAGTGGGCCAGGACGAGCAGCGCCTGGCGGCCGGGGCCGAGGCGGCGCCACCGGGACCGCCGCTGGCGGCGATGGGTACGGATCAGGTCGGCGACGTGGTTCAGCGACCGGGTGGACAGCGGGATCGAGGCAGGGTAAGACAGCAACGAGGCTCCCGGTAGGGGCATCTTTCTTGGTCGATTGCTGTCTTAACGGGAGCCTCACCTCACCCGGCTACCGGCCCCTCCACGCCGCTGACCTGCACCATCAGGTTGGAAATGGCTCATTGTGGATGTTGTCTGCGGCCAGCGCCCAATACGGCAGCCGCCGTTCGGGATCATGGTTGAAGTTCGAGGTTGAGGCGGTGTGTGTAGTGGGCTCGTCGGGCTCGGGCTTGATGACGGCGTCGCCAGTGTGACCAGTGCAAACGGTGGGCGAGGTCATGGAAGGACCGGATGACGAGGGTGTTGATCAGACGGCGGATCTCGTTGACGGTGAGCTTGATCATTCCGGTGTCACTCGGCTCGTCGGGGTCGTCGGTGGCGGTGTCGGCGGCGCTGATCGCAAGGACAGCGAGGGCGGCCAGGGCGAGGGTGGTGAAGCGGTGCCAGGAGTCCCAGCGGCGGACTTGGTGCTGGTCCAGGCCGACCTGGCCCTTGGCGGCCTGGAAGCTCTCCTCGACGGTCCAGCGGATGCCCGCGACTCGAATGAATTGGGCGAGGGTGGCCGGCTTGGGTGCCCAGCAGCGGTAGAAGGCCAGTTCACCGGTGGTGGTGTTACGGCGGATGAGAAGGCTGTGCCGGCCGCCGTCATCGGGGTCGGCGTCGGTGCAGACGTCATCGAGCCAGGCCCAGTCGTAGAAGCGAGGACCCTTGGACCCGGCGCCGGCGCTGCGGCGTTGCCATGCTGATGCCGGTAGGTCGGCGGCCACCCGGTCGGCGCGGACGCGGGTCTTGCCGCCGTCGAGCGGGACCAGGTGGCTGCGGGAGACCGCCAGGACGTAGCCGAGCCCGTGTCCGCGCGGGTGAGCACGAAACACGCTGCTGTTGCCGTATGCCTCGTCCGCGGCGGCCCATCCCGCTGGGACACCGGCATCGAGGGCAGCGGTGATCATGTCCGCGGCCAACTCCGACCGGGTCGCGAAGCCGATCTCGTCGGGCACGCCAGCGGCCTGGCACCGGTCGCGGTCGTCGGTCCATGACGCCGGTAGGTACACGCGTCGGTCGATCAGGGTGTGTCCGTGCCGGCTGGCGTAGGCCAGGAACACCCCGACCTGGCTGTTCTCGATCCGCCCCGCCGTGCCCGTGTACTGCCGCTGCACCCCGACCGTGTGGGTGCCCTTCTTCAGGTCCCCCGTCTCGTCCGGGATCAGGACCGCGTCCGGGTCACCGAACCGGCCGGCGACCAGCCGCCGCAGGTCATCGCGGACGGCGTCGGCGTCCCACACCGCCCGGTACAACAGCCGCTGCATCGCGTCCGGCCGGGCGTAACCGGCCTGCTCCGCCAGTTGCCAGCACGTCTTGACCTCGATGTCGGCCAGTAATCCGGTCACGAACGCCGCCGCCGCGCGACGCGGTTCCACCCGCCCGAACCTGCCCGCGAAGCATCCGAGCACCCCGGCCAACACTCGTTTCCACCCGGCAACGGCTACGCTGTGACACGCGGCCACCGCCCGATCTGATGTTGTGTCCACAACGCACAGACGATCACGCGGTGGCCGTCCCTCGTCTACTCCGCCTGAGCAGCAAGATCTCAAACGGCGGCTGCCGTACTA